>CAZBCQ010000278.1:0-4866 GCA_964490255.1 uncultured Terriglobales bacterium
GAGGCTTGCGCGTTTTGCGTAGTGGTGTTGCACCAGTCGTACTTGAGGTAGTCGACGCCCCAGGCGGCGTAGGTGCGCGCGTCCTGGAACTCGTGGCCGCGACTGGCAGGGCGTCCTGCACAGGTTTTGCTGCCTGCGTCGGAATAGATGCCGAACTTCAATCCCCTGGAGTGAACGTAATCGGCAAGGGCCTTGATGCCGGAAGGGAAGTGCTGCGGGTCGGCGACGATGTTGCCGTCCTTGTCGCGCGAAATCTGCCAGCAGTCGTCGATGACGATGTACTGGTAACCGGCATCTTTCATGCCGGATTTCACCATGGCGTTGGCCATTTCGCGGATCATGGTTTCGTTCACGTTGCAGCCGAACTTATTCCAACTGTTCCAGCCCATAGGCGGGGTGAGTGCGAGACCTTTGTCGACCGGAGGTGCGTCCTGACTGAAAAGCAGTAAGGTAAGAAAGAGATACGCCAACGCAGGCAGAAGAACGGAAGATCGTTTCATTTGTGCAGTGGCCCTCGGCATAAAGTGACAGATGAAAGTAAACGTTTTCTGGACAGGGCGCAATCGTGTCGGACTTCGAAAAGGTAGGTTTTTTGAGGACCGAAGTCGTTTTGGAAAGACAAAGAAACTGAGATAGGCGTGTGAGGATCGTGTTCGGGGACTATTGCGCCGGCTGCTGCACGGCTCCATGTTGTAGAGCCCAGCCGATGAAACCGTTGGGCGGATTTTTCACGCCGGCGATGTCGGCCATCTTCACGCTGCGAATGTGTTGCCACTGGCTGTTGCGGAGGTCGACATTGCGCAGGTCTGCATTGTCGAAGATCGCGCCCGAGAGTTCCGCGCTTACGAGGTTCGCAGTATTGAGGTCGGCTCCGGTAAGGTCGGCGTCGACCAATCGCGCATTCTGCAGATTGCTGTCACGGAAGTTCGCCGAGCGAAGATCGGCAGCAGTGAAATCCGCCGATTTGAAGATACTGTTGCGCGCATCGACAGCATTGAAATTCGCGCGCGTGAGATCGGCACGCGAGAGATCTATGCCTTGAAGATAGGCGGTCGAGACGTCGACTCCGATCAGGGAAATGCCGTCGACATTGAGTTCCTGCAGCGCCTCAATGCGACCGCCGCTGCCACCTTTTCCTTGCGCGGTGTTAATCACCTGCCATGCCTGGTAATGCTTCTGCTTCAGGCGATCGCCGGATTCGCTGAAATAGAAGATGACGGCGATCAGGACGGAAAAACTGCTCAGGTATTCGAGGACTTCAAGAAAACTCCAGCGACTGAGGAGGTATGCAACCCATTGCCAGATCCATTCGAAAGCTATGAGCGGCGTCGCCCATCGATACCTGATGCGATCGCACTGGACGCGCAAAGGCTCGGGGCGGGATTTCCGCTCGTGAAGGATCATGGCTGAAGTCTAGATGCGCGGAGGCAGCTGAAGTTACGGATAACGCGCAGCCGAGGTCCGCTGCGCCACGCGAGTCTGCGACAGTACGCACGGGCGTCGTGCAGTTCGTTGGCACGTATTGTGCCGTCAAGCCCAAAAGCGGAAGAAATCAGAAATCGCCATCGATTGGAACCAGCGCGGTAAACCCTAGCTATTGTGGTGCTCCGGATTTGTGAGCGCAACCTTTCGTACATGGTCCCGCCAAGCCTTTAGTCACACGACGACTTTCAAAAATCTTATTGACAGTACAACGTTTAGGCGTAGGATGTGGTCAAAAGTGGTAGAAAGTGGATCAGTCAGTACGGAACGTGGTCAGTGGGACGGCAGCTAAGGGCAAAGGTGGAATGAGCAGAAAAACACCAGAAAAAAGCCCCGAAGAAATGAGTTCCACGCTGTTGTTGGTCACTTTCACCTCTTTATTAGCGGCAATGGCCGCCCGACAAGCAAATGTTTCGTGGCAACAATCCAACCCGCGTCGACGAAAAGGGCCGATTAAAGGTCCCTGCGGACTTCAAGCGGGTGATCGACGAAAAGTACGGCCAGAAATTCTACATCACGTCGATGGATGGCAAGGTTGCCCAGGTATATCCCTTCGAGGAATGGGAGCAGATCGAAGCCAAGCTGGCGGCGCTCTCGAATTTCAATCCCTCGAAGAAAAGGTTTCTGACCGTAACGAACTATTACGGGCAGGTGGTGGAGATGGATGGACAGGGTCGCCTGCTGCTCCCCCAGTTGCTGCGCGAGTCGGCACAACTGAAAGGTGATGTGGCGGTGCTCGGTTACCTGAACCACCTGGAAGTACGTGGTCTGGAAGCGGTGAAGGCGGAAGTGGAACAGGGCTTCACAGCAGACGACGAAAAGGCTTTGAACGACCTTGGAATTTAAGCCCCGAGGGGCGATGTGACGAAAAAGAAGTTCAGTCACATACCGGTTCTTTTAAAAGAGACGATCGATTTCTTAACCGTCCGGCGTGGTGGCACCTATGTAGACGCCACGTTGGGACTGGGTGGTCACAGCTTTGAAATTGCCCGGCGAATTGGCCGCGAAGGAACGCTGATCGGGTTCGATAAGGATCCGGCGGCACTGGAGCTGGCGCGCAAGCGACTCAGCGAACCTCCTGCGGAATTGCAGGGCGACTGGCCGGCGATCCGATACGAGCAAGGTTCTTTTTCTCGGATTGGGGAAGTGCTCGGGGCCGGTTCGGTAGATGGGCTGATGGCTGACCTGGGAGTGAGCTCGCTGCAACTAGAAGATGCGAGCCGCGGATTCAGTTTTCAGGCGGAAGGGCCCCTGGACATGCGGATGGATCCGCTGTCGGGGATGACCGCCGAACAAGTGGTAAACCGGATCGACGAGCGAACACTCGCTGATCTGATTTACGAATTCGGTGAGGAAAGGAGGTCGCGGAGAATCGCCAGAGCCATTGTTCGGGCGCGGCCGATTCGTTCCACCAAGCAATTGGTAGACGTGATATCGGCCGCGGCCCCGACAATGAAATCAGAGCGGGGGCGGATTCATCCAGCGACACGAACTTTCCAGGCAATCCGAATTTACGTAAACCGCGAACTAGACGACCTGAAGGCGCTGCTGGAAAGCATGCCGAAGGTACTGAAGCCGGGCGGGCGAGTGGCGATCATCAGCTTTCATTCGCTGGAAGACCGCATCGTGAAAGACGCGTTGCGCGATGGAGCGAAAGCGGGGATCTACGAGATCCTGACGAAGAAGCCGGTGACAGCCACGGAAGAAGAGATTGATCGGAACCCGCGATCGCGAAGCGCAAAGCTTCGAGCCGCGGTAAGGCGCTGATGAAAAGTCTGTTGGAAATGTGAAAAAGCGCCGGTGAAGAGAAATTCTGCTCGTGTACCCATCGAGCAAATCGAGATTCCGGGCTGTGGTAGGCCACGGAGGTGGACGATGTTTAAGGGAATGACAATCGAAGAATTAATGACCATGGTGGAGCGCGTGGAAGTACACACGCACCTTTCCGCGGAGCAGCAACGAGCGACGCCGCGCCGGGATCCCGCGCACCAGATGCCAGTCCTCATGTTTGAAATGGGCAAGAAGAGCCAAGGTTTCGTCGGAGTCGCATAAATGGCCGCAGCCGCAGCAGCAATTCGTGGAAGACAGCAGATGTTCGCTCCCTCGCGGCGCTGCTGGGTCGGAACACCCGAAGTGTTCTTTGCCAAACACATCGACAACTCGCGGCTGGTTAAAGTGGATGATCCCATGCGCAAACGCGAGATGCGCATGTTCACCGTGGCACTGTGCATGCTGTTCACGATTGTCATGATGTATGCGTGGCAGCATTTCAGTGCGATCGAGTATGGCTACAAGATTGAAGCGCTCTCCGCGAAGCGAACCACACTGACGGAATCGAATCGCCAGCTTCGACTGGATCTGGCGCTGCTGAAAGATCCGGAGCGAATCGATCAGCGCGCGAAAGATATGGGCCTGCAGTTGCCTGACGCGAGTCAGGTGCAGCAGCTCGATTCGAGCCCGGCAGATCTTGGCGGTCCGGTGATGGCGCGCGCAGATGTGCGCGTCGTCTCGACGCCATAAAACGAGTTCAATAAGGTTCTGTGTCCGCTGGTTAACCGACCAGGAGTCCCCCCGGCCAGAAGAAAAATGGCGGCTTTCGGGCCGCCATACGTTTGTGGGCAGTCGAGGTCGGCTGCCGCATGCAAGTAACCAAAGCTAAAGGCGAAGAAGGTGGCGGGAAACTCATCGGCAGGTAACGCGACCAAGCGCCTGTACATCCTGGGCGCGATTCTTTGCTTTTGGCTCATCGTTGTTGCTCTTCGGCTGGTTCAGCTGGAAATCTTCCAATACGGACAATTTGAGCGCCGTGCGATGAAGCAACAACAGCGCACGACGGATATCTCGCCCAGCCGTGGCGTGATCTACGACCGCAATGGTCATGAACTGGCGATGTCGATCACGGGGAACTCCGTGTTTTCGGTCCCCTCGGAAGTGCCAGATCGCAACACCACCGCCTCACTCATCGCAAGGATTCTCAAAGCTGATCCGAAAGATGTCGCCGGCAAGTTCGATTGCCCGCGAAACGTCTGTCCAGTTGCGCGCAAGATCGATCCCGAACTTGGGTCGCGAATCGCGGCGCTGAATCTGCGTGGTATCTACGTGCAGCCGGAGCCCAAGCGGTACTACCCCAAGGGCGAACTTGCGTCACAAGTGCTCGGCTATGTAGGGGTCGACGATGAAGGCCTCGCGGGCATCGAGCATGCATACGATTCCGAGCTGAAGGGTAAAAAAGGCACGGTCCTGATCTCGATGGATGCGCGCAAGCGCCGTTTTGACAGTGTCGAGAAAGTTCCTGAGCCGGGCGACAATCTTGTCCTCACCATCGACGAGAAGATCCAGTACATCGTAGAACGAGAGCTTGAGAAGGCGATGGAGGATACGCAT
>CAZBCQ010000279.1:0-4854 GCA_964490255.1 uncultured Terriglobales bacterium
ACAACTCTTCACTGCTGTCATGCCGAGGAGCGGAGCGACGAGGCAGCCCTATTCCCTCAACTGAATTCGCCGGGACAGGGTTCCCTCGGGGCGCTCGGGATGACAGCAAAGAAGCGGCGCCATGCCCAACGCGTTCCGCCCACGGGACTTCCCTCTTGTGCTCCTCAAAGTACCTCTGCGACCGCCCCGCCCAGCGCAGCGTCAGGTCCATCGATTCTTTGGCTCGAGAACGATCTGCGGGATGTTCGGTGCACTCGTCGAAGGCCATGATGATGTCGGCGCCGAGAGCAATCTGGATTTCCATCGACTTCTCGGGCGTGAACACATGAGAAGATCCGTCGAGGTGCGAGCGAAACGCCACGCCTTCTTCGCTGATCTTGCGCAACTCGCTCAGGCTGAAAACCTGGAATCCACCTGAGTCAGTCAGGATCGAGCGATCCCACGACATGAAGCGGTGCAGCCCGCCGAGCTTGCGGATGTTCTCGTGACCCGGACGCAGATAAAGATGGTAGGTGTTACCGAGAATGATCTCGGCACCCAATTCTTCCAGAATGTCCTGTGGAACAGCCTTCACCGTCGCAACGGTACCCACGGGCATGAAGACGGGCGTTTCGATCTCGCCATGCGGCGTGAGGATACGACCGGCGCGCGCGCGTCCATCGCGAGCTTCGACAGTGAAGGACAGGGACATTATCTCGATTCTACAGAAGCACTTCAGCACGGAGGCAGGGAGAGGAATCGGTAATTGCGGAATATCTAATTAGGTAATAGGACAGCAATGCTGCACATGTTTAATGCAATTACCTATTACCAATTACAAAATACCTATTTCTCTGTATGTCCGTGCCTCCGTGGTGAGAGAGGTTCTGTAGAATTGAAACAGTGTTTATCGACGAGGCGAAAATCCGAGTGCAGGCCGGCAACGGCGGGAACGGCTGTATGGCGTTTCGCCGGGAAAAGTTTGTTCCGCGTGGCGGGCCTTCGGGCGGCGACGGGGGACGGGGCGGCGATGTGGTGATGGAGTCGAGCGAGCGGCACAATACGCTTATCCATTTCCGTTTTAATCCTGAACATAAAGCCGAGCGTGGCCGTCACGGCGAAGGATCACAGCGAACGGGTCGCGAAGGCGAAGACGTTGTGCTCAAGGTCCCAGTGGGCACGATCGTCTACGACGAGGCTACCGGCGAAAAGGTATTCGATTTCTCGCGTCCCGATGAGCGGGTTGTGATTGCCCGGGGAGGGCGCGGCGGCCGAGGCAATGCCCGCTTTGCGACCTCGACGCATCAGGCGCCGCGCGAATGCGAGCCGGGACGTCCCGGCGAAGAGCGCGTGTTGCGGCTGGAATTGAAGCTGCTCGCGGACGTAGGACTAGTCGGATATCCAAACGTAGGCAAGTCGACGCTGATCTCGCGCATTTCGGCAGCTCGCCCGAAGATTGCCGATTATCCCTTCACAACTCTGGAACCGAACCTTGGTGTGGTTGCCGTAGGTGAAGAGCCGGAGGTGATCAGCTTCGTGGTCGCTGATATCCCCGGGTTGATCGAGGGTGCGCATACGGGCGCGGGACTGGGCACGCAGTTTCTGCGCCACGTGGAACGCACGCGTTTGCTGGTGCACCTCATCGACGTCTCAGACAATGGGCGGCCGGATCCGGTGAAAGACTTCGAAGTCATCGTGAACGAACTGGAGAGCTTCGGCGCCGGTCTCGAGAAGAAACCGATGATCGTGGTCGCTTCGAAAATCGACGCCGCTAACAAAGAGAAGCTCGCCAAGCTGAAACGGTTCTGCAAAAGCAAGAAACATCCGTACGAACTGTTTGAGATCTCCGCAGTCACCGGTGAAGGCGTCGACGAACTGAAGTGGGCAATGGCGCGCAAGGTGGAAGAATTGCGCCGTACGCCAGTGCCGGAGCCGGATCGGCTGGAAGACTTTCCCGGCGAACGCAACGCGGTTTAATCAGCAGAGGCCTCGAATGTGGCGCCAGCAGCCTGAATCGGGATGTTTCGAATTCACCCCTGTTCCGAAAATTTCCGAATAAAACGTTTAAATCGGGAGTACCATTGCGACCCTTTCAGCACTGGCGTGCCAAGGATGCGCGCGCAGTGCCAGGAGATCGCACATGCAAAAAGCCTCATCTCTCGTGTTGTTCGCCGGGATACTCACCTTGTTACTCACCACTTTCGCAAATGCATCGACGCCGATTTCGGTTTACGGCACCTGGCATTGCGGCAACGATTACTGCACATGGGCCACGGTCCGGAACATGACTGACTTCGATACCGCAAATCATTGGATCATCGACCGCGGCGACGGCTCCGGCAAGCCTTCGGTGAATCTGGTGATTCTGAGCTTTGTTAATCCGCTGAAGCTGTTGAATAAGACAACCGATTCCGGCGATACCAATGGCGTTCCCAACGGGATGACCCAGGCGATAGTCAATTACTTCACCAGCAAGGGCATTCGAGTCATGCTCTCCATTGGTGGCATTACCTACACCAGCTATTGGGACACAGCGCTCTCCACGAATCCCACGCAACTTGGGATCAACGCGGCACAATTGGCGCATACGCTCGGCGTAGGCATTGAGATCGATTACGAGAACAGCAGCAGTCCGAATATCAGCGGCCTGCAGCAGTTCATCAATGCGTATCGCTCGTACGTGCACACGGATGGCAGCAACACACTCTATGATCCGACCGGACAGAATCAAGCGGCCAGGCTCACGATCGATTTAGCAGCCGGCGATCGCTATTTGATTGGCTTGACTCAGTATGCAACCGCGAACTGGCTGACGGCAGCGAACCCGGTGCTCGACTATGCCAATGCGATGGTCCCGAACAAACAGCCAAACACGTCGGGAGCCGAGTCGAACTGGCAGGAACATGTAGACGGAAAGCCACAATACAGTCCGCCGATCGGACCCCTGGCGCCCGCAAAATTTACGGGCAGTTTGTATATCGTTACCGGACAAAACCCGGCACCTGAGTGCGTGAACTTCAGCACGTCGCTGGAGAACTCAACTGGCAGCTATGTGCAGACGGTGGTGCCGAACGGTGCGGGTACTACGCCCGGAATGCTTGGATACATGTTCTGGGCTGCGGAATGCCAGGGTACGCACTCGATCTGTACAACTCCTCCAAACAGTTGCCAGGGAGGCGTTGGCGTTGGCTCGGCAACCTACAACATCCCCATTCCAATGCCGGCGCTGCGACAAAACTAAGTGACCGAAGACTCGGGCAGGCACCGTGGCCTGCCCGTTTTCTCGATCGTACGCGGGTTAAACGCCTATTCCGGCTGTTCGCGTGCTACTTCTGCTGCGCCACCACTCGGCGTAAGTGTTAGCGGCGCGGTCAGTTTGAAGGCCAACTGTGATTCCGCCGGAAGTTCAATCTGCTTGTTTCCGGTAAACGCACCGCCGGCAAGCCCAGCGCCGGCGCCAACCAGTGCACCGATACCGGCTCCTTTTCCGCCTCCGGCCAGACCACCGATGAGCGCACCGCCCGCGGCTCCGCCTCCGGTGGTTGCCGCTGTCCGTTTGCCCTTGCCTTTCTCAGTTAGCCCCTCCATAGAAGCTTCTACCGGATAGTTGGTCCCGTGGATGGTGATGCCGGTGACGGCAAGTTCCAGCAGCGCTTCTCCCTTGAACTTGCCCTTGGACTTGGCGTTGACAACTTTGCCGGTCACCTTCGCGCCCCTGGGAATAGCCGTCTTTCCGTGCACGGCGATAGGCTCCGAGAGACTGCCAGAAAAGGGCTGACCGGGTTGGGCCGTTTTGGAACTGAGCGGCTGACTCAAGCTGACATGCATCACCGTGCCAGCGGGAATCACAATCGGTTGCGGTTTAGGCTTCTCAGCCGGAGGAGGCGGAGGCGCAGTTTGAGCTGGCGCCGGCGTGGGCTCAGGCGGAGGTGTAGCCGCAGCCTGCTGAACCGCGATCTCGTCGTCGACGTTGGAAACTCCAGGCTCTGACTTGGCGATTTGTTCGGCTTTCGGTCGAGCTGCCGGATTGCTTGCTTGTCCATTGAGTGTGACTTGCCCGTTCTTGGAAGCCACCGTGATGTTTGCGTCTTTTGTGTCGGGATCAGCAGCTACCTTCTGCTGAATATCCTTCACAACGGTTTCGTCGTCAGGCTTACGTGAGCAACCGGGAGAAGCTGCAAGAATGATGAGCAACGCAAGTGCAAATGCTGGCCTGGCCATAACTGCCTCCTGACTGCGGTGCTCAGTGCCGCAGGGCCAGATTCCCAAGTTGTTATTTCGTCATGGGAACCCGTGCATCCCTGTCGAACCGAGACCCATGTCCAGAGAATGATAGAACGAGAAGCGACGTCCGGAGTTGTTCGGAGCCGAAACTTCCATCAACTTCGAGTTCGGCTCGGCAATCGCGCATCTCTGATGGTGAGGTGTTCTGTCGAAGAAAGCTCGAATCCTGTTCACAGGGATGTTTCTTCTGATTGCAACCTGCTGTTTCGCCCAGGCAAATACACCGGAGTCGCCGTCGGCCAAACCAACCGTCCAACCCGGAACCATGATGCTGACCATCTTCCTGCGCCACGACGAATCGAAGACGCTCGACGAGATCAATGAACATCTGAAGCAGACTGGTTTCACCAAGAACTTCCCACCGAAAGGCGTCGAAGTCGTTTCCTGGTACGTGATGATGGGCATCGGCAGGTGGTTACGCTCAGGTTCCCCGCAGAGCGATTGCGGGAAGTAAATCTGGCGATTGAGCACGGCGCATGGGGCGCATTCCGAACTGACTTCTATCCAACTTACGATTACAAGCCCGTATGGGAACAGCAGCAGCGCGGCCAGAAGTAGCGCAGTTTCCAAACTATTCGTTGTTTATTAGTC
>CAZBCQ010000280.1:0-4850 GCA_964490255.1 uncultured Terriglobales bacterium
GCGTGTTCAACCCATTGGGAACGCCACGCTGGAGCTTCGAAGGGTTCGGCGAAATATTGAGTTTCGTGGACGACTTTGCCATCCTGAAACTCCATGATGCTGATGGTGGAAAACTGCTTTCCCTGGTAACTGATGACGTACTCTGTTAGCCACAGATCGCCGGCTCCCACAATACGGCGAATGCTAAAACCACTAGGTTTGCCTGGGTGGTGCCCACGCAAAGCCTGCAAGTTGCGGCGCCCATGGATCTTCTCCCCCGATTGTGGATACTCACAGAGAACGCTGTCGTCGTAGATGTTGTGCTCTGTTTCCAAGTCCCCGGAGGCGGACGCGGCCCAGTGTTGGTCCAAGGCTAACCGGTCCCGCTGATCGTTCATAGTTTCCTCGCTGTTTCTGGAGTTGAAAAGCGTGACCCACACCTAGCAGCTTTCTCCTTCGGCGCGGCCCAACGCAGAGAAGGTGAACCCCACGGACCAAGCCATGCTACAGGCGATTCAGAGTGGGAGCAAAAAACTTCCCGGCGAGAACGCGGACATAAAAATCATTCAACTTTTCCTGATCCCTCATGGTGAAAAAGTGCGTCGCAAAAAAGCGTTCGTGGGGCCAATCGGCGCATCGGGTGAATTCATCCGGAGCCTTCAACTGTCGATCAATGGGATGCGCGTGGGATCGCCGCAGTCGCGTTTTCTGTTGATGAATCGGCTGACCACAACTAATCGGATTGACATGGGGAAAGATCTATTCGTAACGCCGGCGTCTCCCCGGCCGTCTCGTGGCCCGCGGTCCACTCGTTGCTCCGCACGAGTGGGGCACCCGATTCCCGGGACTTTATGCGATCAATGCCGACTGCGGAACTATCAGGGGTTACATGCGGCCGACACGAGATCCAGCGGCCAGTGCTAGGATTCTAATTGTATGTGGGGATTTGGCAGGCGTATCAGCGTTTTATTATTGGCCACCGCGTTGGCCGCAGTTTCACAGTCGCAATTCGTGGAGGAAGTACGCACCGCGATCGCGCGCAACGATCTTCAGAGTGCCGCGCAAATGATCCAGAGCTACCAGGGCCAGCGCGGCGAGACTCCCGAACTGGCTGAAGCGGTTTCGTGGCTGGCGCGTGGCGAACTGGCTGCCAACGACTACGCTGCTGCCGATCAGTACGCGAAAAATGGATATGCAGTGGCTATTCGCCTGCTAGCCGGACGTTCTGTCGACGTGAATGAAAACCTGGCCACCGCGCTGGGCGCTGTCATTGAAGTTCACGCGCAGGTTCTCGCCGAGCGCGGTAACAAAGCGGCGGCAGCACAATATCTGCGGACGCAACTGGCGAAATATAACTCGAGCTCCATCGGGCCGCGCATTCAGAAGAATCTGAATCTGCTGACGCTGCAGGGTAGTCCGGCGCCGGCACTCGATGAAACCCGCTACATCGGCACGAAGCCGCCAACGCTGGCATCGCTTCGCGGCAAGCCCGTGCTGATGTATTTCTGGGCGCACTGGTGCGTCGACTGCAAAGCAGAGGTCCCGATTCTGGCGCGACTGAAGTCTGAATACGCCAGCAAGGGACTGACCCTGATTGGTCCTACGCAACTGTACGGATCCGTCGCACAGGGTCAGGAAGCGCCGCCGGCTACTGAGATGCAATACATCGAGCAGGTCCGCAACCGGTACTACGCGGATTTGCGTGATGTGCCGGTTCCGGTAAGCGCCGCGAATTTCCGGCGCTATGGGGCGAGCACGACGCCCACGCTGGTGCTGATCGATCGCGCAGGTCGCGTGGTGATGTACCATCCCGGTCGGATGACCTATGACGAACTGCGGGCGAAGATCGACGAAGTTGTGAGCGGGAAGCGCTCCTAGAACTCGAAGTGAGCGCGCAGGCCGCCGACGAAAACCGGGCCGCGCACCTGGTTATAGCCGGGATTGTTGACGTGCTGAACGTCCGGTCCGAGATAGAAACCTTTCCAGACATGCGCTGTGTAATAGCCTTCAAAGATCGTTTCGCGCCCATAGGTCAGGCCGCCGTCCCCAATAAGAAATCCCAAGCCGCCGAGAGCGAGATATTTCTGGTGATCTTTCTTGATGGCGTTTGAAACGAAGGCCACACCGGCCCGATCGAACTTGCGTTTCCACCGACCGCCGTAAGCCATGGCACCAAGCTGCACCGTCTGGTCGACTTCGGTATAGCAATAGGATTCGGTTTTGCCGTTATTCCAGCCAAAGCGGCCGTAGAGGTCGATCCAGGGATTGAGTTGTTGCTCGAAATTGACGGCAAAGCCGTATTTGCGGGTGCTCTGCAGGGGATGCGCCGTGATGTCTGGAGCCGGAGTCAGTCCAGCGAGGAATTTTTCATTTGCGATGCGATAAATTCCCATGTTCGCGGTATTGGTGTAAGCAAGCAAGCGGATGGCGCCTTCCTTCTGCTTCAGGAATGCGCGATGAAGGATGAACTCATAGTTCTCTGCGTGCGCGAGGCGAAGGTTCCACTGCAGGTCGATTCCATTGGCGACCGTCGGCATCAGCCCTTCCGCGAAATGAAAACTCCAGCTCGGCCCTTCGTAGGCCAGGATCGCGCCAACCGTGTAGCCGCGCGTATCGGCCGCGTAATCCCATGTTCCATTGTTATCGATGGTCCAGTTCAAGAACTGGAAATGGCTGTCAGTGCCCACGGTGTTCAGGTCGAAGAAATCGGCGAGGGAAAACTTGCCGAAGCGAAATTCGATGCGCCGTGCCGCCAATTGCGAGAAACCGGAGAACGGACCCCGATCCGCTTCCACCTTGTCTTTGCTGAGTGCGAATACTTTGTGAAACATGGCCCGGGCAATATAGGGAGACTTGCTGAGGGTAGGGTTGCGTACCACGTCCAGGTTTACGAAGCCGGCCATTCCGAGGGCATTGCTCAGCCCGTCTCCGCCAGTTTCTTCAATATCGAACAGCAGTTCTGTGGACTGGTTCAGCTTCAAGCCGGTGAACAACGTCAGTACCCGCGACGTCGCCTTTTCATAACGATTGCGAAAGCTGTTCGGTCCACTGTAGGCGGCGTAAAAGGATGGGTTGGACTGAAAGATGAAATTCGCCTGCCCTGAAACCCAATAACGCGCGTCCGGATGAGGAAGAAACGTCTCGGGATCGTGAGTGTCGGGAGGAGCATTGACCTGCTCCTGTTCCTCTGCTTGTTTCTGCTGCGCCGAAGCCGCAGAGGAGAGGATGGAGATGATTACCGCGAAAGAGCAGAGAGCACTAAGGACGGAACGCATCCAGACGTGGAGCCGAAGATGGTGCAACATGGGCATGCGGTGTGTTCCGGCTTGTTGGCTGACCTTTAATTTTGAACTGTTAATTAATGACTTGGAAGCTCAGTGTTCTTCGTTGGCAACGATTTCCCAGCTTATGGATGAGATATCCGGCTCGAAACTCAATCGAGCCACGATCTCCTCAAGCAGAGTGTCCTGGCGTCCCGCGCTGAACAGGGTTGCCCGGACCTCAGTGCGGCCAGGCGGTTCGACATCTTCGCTGTGCAGCGAGCGTATCGCCAGCGACATTGGTTGAACCGCATGTAGCAGTAATGCCCGGACGTGACTCTCGCTTTCACTGCGGCATCCCAAGCGCAGAACGTAAGTAACATCGTTCGCTTCGCCCTGATCCGCGGGACGGCGATCGATTTTCAGACCGATAGGGCGCAGAACGGTGTTCGCCACCAGAACAGCGAACGTGCCCATCGCAGCCTCACGGAGGTATCCCGCACCCGCGAGCGTGCCGACCGCAGCGGAACACCACAACGTTGCTGCGGTGTTCAATCCGCGAACGCTGAGGCCTTCACGCATGATCACTCCCGCGCCAAGAAAGCCGATGCCGGAAACAACCTGCGCGGCCACTCGAAGGCTGGCGTCCTGGCCAGTAACCATTTCCGCCAGGAGCACGAACAGCGACGCACCGATCGCAACCAGAGTGTTAGTGCGCAGGCCAGCCATGCGCTGTCTCCATTGGCGTTCGACGCCGATAAGGGCGCCAAAGGCAAACGCGCTGGCCAGGTTGATTGCGAAGTGCGTGGCGGTCATAGTCCGATCAGACCGAATTTTCTTACTATGTACTTCATCCGTGAATACTTTGTTACAGAGCGGGAGCAGAGCTCTGAGTGAGCAGGTCCCGCTCAGGTGATTGTTATTGTGCTGCTTCTACCGGAGACCAGTGCATGCGCAACTGGTTGCGTCCGCGAGCATCCTTTTCGGTGATCCAGTTCAGCCGAACGTCCGGGCGATTCTTGGCGCTCCGGTATTCGTGCCGGACCTCGGATACAGCTTGCGCCTGAGTACGATCCAGCGTAGCAAGATTGCCGTTCAAAATCAGAGTGATGCAGGACATTGTCATTCCCCTTTTCATTTACTGTCTGGGACCGGTCCAGCCGGTCTCCGCGGGTTCTCGGTCACGTTCCGGACCAGCGTGGGGAAGACAAGCAGCGAGCAGAGCTCGAAACTTCAAATCACCATCGGCAGCCCCGGAACAGGTATAAATGCGGGCTTGCGTCGTTTGTCATAGTTCGTTTCTCAACGAATGCGGTTGTGGCGCGCCTATGGCGCACAGGATTAAGCCGGGACACATGCGAAAGGTCGCAAGCGCCAGTTTCAAGTCGATTCGGAGGAGAGGATTGAGCCTCGGCCCTCCACGTTCTTCTATGTCGGTTGTGCGTAGAAGAAGCAGAGGTGAGGCGATAGGCGGTACTGAAAACTCAGGAGCAAAAGCTCGCTGAGGGTCTATCGGGTCACGTTGCTTTTTGTACGCCGAAGCCGCCGCTATTCGGAGGCTGATCTTCTCGGTTCAGTGCACTCATATAACTTTCGGGAGTCTCGCCTATC
>CAZBCQ010000281.1:0-2658 GCA_964490255.1 uncultured Terriglobales bacterium
TCTCTGGCGAACTCGGGCGTGTCCTCGGAAAGGAACACGAGCCGCACATAGTGGACGTGCGTGAACAGTTCCGCGACCAACGGGCCGCCCTCCATGGACCTGACCTCCAGGCCATTCTCCGGAACGGCGTGGAGCAGGTTTACGAGGATGGTGTTGTTACGATCCCAGGAGTCCAGTAGAGCCTGAAGCAGGTGTTGGTCTTTGGTATCCGACATTGTTCAATTCCTGAGGCGAGAGTATCTGTTCTTAGTCTTTCAGTGTGTCGCGTTAATTTACTATCGTCCAACTTCGTCTTCATAACCAGTGGAGGATGACAAGAGTGCTGTCCAACAGATCGATACCGGCGGTCACAGTGATTCCGGTTCTGGCGTACCCAGATGTCAATAAGGCCGCGGCGTGGCTGTGCGATGCGTTTGGCTTTACCGTGCGTCTGCGCATTGGCAACCACCGCGTGCAGTTGAATGTGGGGGATGGCGCAGTCATCGTGCGGGAACTGCGCCCGAACGAAATGAATGCCCCACTGGGAGCGGGGTGTTCGGTTACGATTCGTGTCGAGGACGCCGACGCCCACTGCAATCGAGCCAGGAGCAGGGGGGCGCAGATCACGGAGAGCCCTGTCACTCACCCCTACGGAGAGCGTCAATACAATGCGGTTGATTTCGCGGGACACTCGTGGACTTTCTCTCAATCGATGGTCGACGTGCATCCGAGCGATTGGGGCGGAACGGCCGGCCAGTTGTGAAACCGTTTTGATCATTGCGAAGTCTGCATCAACGACAGCATCTCGAAGTTCCGCAACTGCGTTGTTTGCCTGCGCCCGACGAGCCCCTGCACGCGTTCTGCGAGTGTGTGACCCGGCAGAACACGCTTATAGCCCCGTCATTTTCTCGAACTGTTCAGGATAACGCGGCGCTTTGATGTCGATCTTGGATGCCGCGACATCGATGTCGCGCAGGTCTTGGGGTGTCAGTTGCACCTCGACGGCTCCGATGTTCTCTTCCAGTCGATGCAGCTTGGTGGTGCCGGGAATGGGGACGATCCACGGCTTCTGCGCCAGCAACCAGGCGAGTGCGATCTGCGCGGGAGTCGCTTTCTTACGCTGGGCGACACTGCCGAGTAGGTCAATCAGCACCTGATTCGCCTTCCGAGCCTCCGGAGTGAAACGAGGAAGCATGTTGCGGAAGTCGGAGCTGTCGAAGGAAGTGTTTTCATCGATTTTGCCGGTGAGGAAGCCCTTACCGAGCGGGCTATACGGGACCAGGCCGATACCGAGTTCTTCGAGCGTAGGTATCACTTCCTCTTCAGGACGTCGCCACCACAGCGAGTATTCGTTCTGAACAGCGGTGACCGGCTGCACGGCGTGTGCGCGACGGATCGTCTTTGCGCCGGCCTCGGAAAGGCCGAAGTGTTTGACCTTGCCTTCATGGATCAGTTCTTTCACCGCGCCGGCGACGTCTTCGATCGGGACATTCGGATCCACGCGGTGCTGATAAAAGAGGTCGATGCGATCGGTCCTGAGGCGTTTAAGCGAAGCGTCCGCTACTTCTTTGATGTGCTCGGGGCGACTGTCGAGACCAGCCTGCTTACCGTTCTCAATGTGGAAGCCGAACTTGGTAGCAATCACGACGTGGTCCCGGAACGGTTCCAGTGCTTCGCCCACCAGCTCCTCATTGATGAATGGTCCGTACACTTCAGCGGTATCGAAGAACGTGACACCGCGTTCGTAGGCCGCCCGTATCACTGATATTCCCTGCTGCTTGTCGACACCCGTGCCTAAGCCGAAGCTCATACCCATGCAGCCGAGTCCGATGGCCGAGACTTCTAAGTTGCTCTCTCCAAGTTTGCGCTTTTGCATTCTTTCTCCTTCGAGATCAGAAAGAGTCTAGTCTGGCTGCACTACGGGTGTCTGCCTATTCGAATGAAGTTCTCCCCAGATTCTCCAAAAACGCTACTCGACGAGTCGTGGTCGGTTACGAGGCATGTCTTTCGACCAGGACGCCACCATTCATTTGCACTTAACACTGTCCAGAACGGTTCCAGCCATACAGCCAGCGCACCAGAATCTGCATCTCACTCTTTCGTCCTCTTTTCCGCCTTTTCCATGGCCTGCCTGAATGCTGCGAAATGAGCATCTCAGAGATAGATAAGGAGTTCAGTGAACTCAACCGCACAAAACATAGTGCATGACCCAGTGCGAATCCGGACAGGCGTTACCGGACTCGACGACATCCTCTCCGGCGGTTTGCCAAGTAACCATCTTTATCTGATTGAGGGGGACCCTGGCACGGGCAAGACGACTCTGGCCCTCCAGTTCCTGCTCGAAGGCGCGAACAGAGGCGAGAAAGTTCTCTACGTTACGCTTTCAGAGTCCCGCCATGAGTTATTAGGCGTGGCGGAATCGCACGGCTGGTCGCTGGACGCGGTTCCGATCTTTGAGATGACGCCCCAGGAAGAAGAACTCAGTCCCGAAGCGCAGTACACGGTCTTTCATCCCTCAGAAGTGGAACTTGCCGATACGATAAGCTCCGTTCTAAAGCAGGTGGACCAGTTGCAGCCCACTCGCGTGGTCTTCGATTCTCTTTCCGAGCTTCGCATGCTGGCGCGCGACGCTCTGCGTTACCGCAGGCAGATCCTCGCACTCAAGCGCTATTTCTCCGG
>CAZBCQ010000281.1:2758-4834 GCA_964490255.1 uncultured Terriglobales bacterium
CACGGCATCATCGGTACTGCCATGAATGCACCGGTTGACATGAGCTATCTTGCGGATTCAGTCTTGTTGCTCCGCTACTTCGAGGCTGGCGGGAAAGTGAGACAAGCGCTCTCAGTGCTGAAAAAACGTACAGGGCGCCATGAGCGCACGATCCGGGAGCTGTCGTTCGTTGACAACAGAGTTCAAGTCGGTGCTCCCTTGCAGGAATTCGAAGGAGTCCTGACGGGAGTACCAAAGTTCGTTGGCAGTTCAGGAGAACAACTTTCGCGTGCAAAACCAGGCCGACGTTAAGGCTGAGGCAGAGGACCTCCGGGTACTGGTGATGGCTCCCACCGGGAGGGATGCCTCTCTCATTTGCCTGCTTTTGGAGCGCGAGGGGATTGCATGCTCGAAATTCGAATCCTGGGACGGTTTGCTCTCTAGATTGCGTTTAGGCGCGGGAAGCATCATCATCGCGGAAGAAGCTCTCAGACCCGAGATCGTTCGAACGCTCTCACAAATTATCAAGGACCAGCCCAGCTGGTCCGATCTGCCAGTTCTTTTACTCACGCTGGCCGGAGCAGTCACGGTTTCGAGTTTGCGTCGTCTTGAATTGCAAAAGCCCCTGGGGAACGTGCTTCTGCTGGAGCGTCCTATTCGCCCCGAAACCCTGGTCAGCACCGTTCAGAGCGCACTGCGCGCGCGCCGCCGTCAGTACCAACTCCGTGATCAGCTACGGCAACAGGCCGAGGCTGAGAACGCGCTGCGCAAATCAGAGAAACTTGCGGTGGCAGGCCGCATGGCTGCCACCATCGCTCATGAGATCAACAATCCTCTCGAGTCGGTCACCAATCTTATCTACCTGAGTTCCCGGAGTGATCGCATGGCCGAGATCAAGAATTTTCTTGCCACGGCCGAACGGGAGATTGCCCGTGTCAGCGCGATTACCGCGCACACCTTGCGTTTTCACCGGGAAACGGCCGGCCCAGGGCCGGTGAACGTTGCAGATCTTCTGGACTCGGTGCTCACGCTGTTTCATTCCAGGTTGTGCCAGACGAATATCACCGTGAACAAGCAGTGTGAGACGGTGCAGCCGATCATTGGACGGGAGGGAGAGTTGCGGCAGTTGTTCGCGAACCTGATCGGAAACGCGCTCGACGCGATGGGTAACGGGGGAACGCTGACCCTGCGAGTTCGAAGCGCCTCAAGCAACGGACACGGCGCTGGACTCAGAGTCATTGTCGCGGACACCGGGCACGGCATTGCCCCAGAAATGAAATCCAAGCTCTTCGAACCGTTCTTCACCACCAAAGGTCAAACTGGCACGGGGCTCGGGTTGTGGATCAGTTCGGAAATCCTGCAGAAACACAACGGCAGCATTCGGGTCAAAAGCTACGTGCATCCACAAAAGTCCGGAACGGTGTTCTCCGTATTCCTTCCTGCGCGTAGCTGAAGCGGTTGGGTGCCCCAGCCTTTAGCCAGGTGCCCCACTCGTGCGGAGCAACGAGTGGGAGCGTTCAGGGACCGTCACGCTGTAACACATCTTCCTAACATTCTCCCGATGCGATTGCCTTCTTCAATTTGAGTAATTACAATTGTAATAACACGAGGGGCGGATATGGTGAAGCTGAAGGTTCGGAAATTCGGAAACTCGCTCGGGGTGATTCTGCCGAAAGAGGTTCTACAACGGTTGAATACTGGGGAAGAGAAGCCGTTGTTTTTGGTCGAGGCCGCAGATGGAAGTTATCGCCTGACTCAATTCGACCCTGAGTTTGAGAAGAAGATGGCGAAAGCGGAAGACATTATGGAGAGATATAAAAACGCTCTTCATGTCTTAGCGAAATGAAGGCGCAGAAGATTGTCTGGCTGGACGAACGGGATGCGCTGATCATTCATGAGCGACTTCTAGTGCAGCACGGGGGTCTCAAAGGCGTGCGAGACCAGGCCTCTTTGCAAGCTGCCTTGGCCCGCCCCAGGCAACACCATTCCTATGCGAAGCGCGTCGATGCGATCGAACTTGCGGCTTTGTATGTCGAAGGGATTGTTCGCAACCATCCGTTTGCGGACGGGAACAAGCGCACCGGATTCGTTCTCGGC
>CAZBCQ010000282.1:0-2656 GCA_964490255.1 uncultured Terriglobales bacterium
ATTGCCAACGCGATCATTCATCCCGATCTGTATCAGAAAAACCGGGTCACACTGGTTTCCGAACGATTCCTCATGATCGAAGGAGTATTGCAGAACCTGGACAACGTTATTTCCGTGAAGGCAAATCGTATTTTGCCTTTACACATCACCCAGGCTGAAACTACGTCTCACGATTTCCACTGATTCGGTACTAAGGCCCTTTTCACACATGCTTGCAATCGGAAATGAGATTGAACCACCTGAACCCATCTTTGCATCCATACCAAGACGGAGATTTTCGTTTCATGGCATATAACCGGCGCCTTGGCGTACGTCTGCTTCTGGTTTTACTTGTCTTTGCCGGACTGGGTGTATTGCTCGGCCAGCGAATGGATAGTGGCGGCCTCAATTCGGGTGCTCTGAACACCTCGCCCGATAACGACGCGCAAGCTCGCGAGTCGCTCCGACATTTCACCAGTGTTTATGAAATGGTTGAGCAGAATTATGCTGAGCATGTAGACCCCGATAAGGCTGTCTTTGAAGGCGCCATCCCCGGCATGCTCCGTGTTCTCGATCCCCATTCCACATTTTTTGATCCCAAGGCATACACGCAGCTCCAGGAAGAGCAGAGCGGCAAATATTACGGGATCGGAATGAGTATCGGTGCGCGAGCGAACAAGATCGTCGTGATCGCGCCCTTCGCCGGCACTCCCGCTTATAAGGCTGGCATCCGACCCGGTGACGTGATTGCCGCCGTCGATGGCAAGCCCACCGACAACATGACCACCGACGAAGTAGCTGACATGGTGCGCGGCCCTCGCGGAACAAATGTGCAAATAACCATTCTCCGCGAAGGACTGACCCAGCCTGTTCACCTCACGGTGATGCGCGCTGAGATACCGCGCAACAGCGTTGATGTGCATTTCGCGCTCAAGCCTGGCGTCGGATATGTGCACGTGGCCATGTTTGATGAAACTACGGACACAGAACTCCAGCGCGCCTTAAGCGGATTTGGAAACCTGGATGGCCTGGTCCTCGATCTTCGCCAGGACCCCGGCGGTCTGCTAAACCAGGCGGTCTCTGTTGCCAGCCAGTTTCTGCCAAAGGGTGAAGTCGTGGTATCGCAGCACGGACGCTCTTCTCCGGAGCGCGTCTATCGAGTAGCTCAGGGAAATGGCGGCAAGGATTATCCAATTGTTGTTCTAGTCGATCGCGGCACCGCGTCTGCCGCTGAGATCGTGACCGGTGCAATTCAGGATCATGATCGTGGCATCGTCGTTGGTCAAAACACTTTTGGTAAGGGATTGGTGCAGACTGTATTTCCGCTCTCCGACAGCACTGGTCTGGCGCTCACGACCGCCAAGTACTACACGCCGAGTGGCCGCCTGATCCAGCGTAACTATGAAGGCGTATCGCTTTACGACTACTACTACAACGTTAACGATGGCAATACTGCCGCCGATAATAGCCATCGCGAGGCCAAGAAGACCGATACCGGACGCCTGGTATATGGAGGCGATGGCATTACGCCAGACGTCAAGCTGCCTGAGCCCAAGCCGAATACGTTCCAGCAGAACCTGACGCTACACTACATCTTCTTCGATTTCGCACAGCAGTATCTGTCGCAGCATAAGATCACTCCCGATTGGAACGTCGATGAACAGACTCTGCAGGCATTCCGTAGTTTCCTGCAAGAGAAGAACGTGACCTATTCGCAGGCCGACTTTGACTCCAACACCGAATGGGTGAAGGCGCACATCAAGGCCGAATTGTTCACCGACGCGTTCGGATTGGAACAGGGGCAGGCAGCTCGCGCCGCCACCGATCCCGAAGTGATGCAGGCGATCCAGTATCTTCCACAAGCCAGAGCCCTGCAGCAGAACGCCGAGCACGTCATGCTGGAACGCGGCAAATCGGCGACGCTGAGAAACCAGCAGCAATAGCGCAAAACGAAAACCCAAACATCTGGTGAGGCAGTTGGTCCCATTAAGGACTGACTGCCTCAAACCATCTTCCACCTTCTGCTACCCCTCTGTTAGCATCTCTCCTCTCGCGTTTCATGTCGGCTCACAGGAGAACCCTTGGATCGTCGCAGATTCCTGCACTCAACCCTGCTAACCGGAGCGGCTAGTGCTCTCGCGCCTGCTCTTGGAGCGGTTACTGAAGCCAGCCCAGCCCCTTCGAGTCCTGCTTTTGAACTCCCGGCTTTCGAACTTGAAGAAACGACGATCACGGATCTGCAACTTGCCATTCAGTCTGGCAAGCTGACCGCGCGCTCGATTGCGGAGAAGTACCTGGAGCGAATCTCCGCCGTAGACAAGCACGGGCCTGCGATCAATAGCATCATCGAATTGAATCCCGACGCTCTTGCCATTGCCGACAACCTCGACAGGGAGCGCAAAGCCAAAGGTCCGCGCGGACCGATACACGGCATTCCTGTGCTGATCAAGGACAACATCGATACGTCTGATCGCATGGCGACCACGGCCGGATCACTTGCCATGGTCGGCGCCAAGCCCCAAAAAGACGCCTTCATCGTGCAGCGCCTGCGGGATGCGGGTGCCGTCATATTGGGCAAGACCAACCTGAGTGAATGGGCGAACATTCGCTCCAGCCACTCAACAAGCGGCTGGAGTGGACGCGGAGGCCTCACGCGCAATCCCTATGCGCTCGATCG
>CAZBCQ010000282.1:2756-4831 GCA_964490255.1 uncultured Terriglobales bacterium
CCAACGGCTTGAAAGGTGCGCGTCTCGGAATCGTCAGAAAGTATTTCGGCTTCAGCGAGAACGTCGACGATCTGATGAACACTGTCATCGATCAAATGAAACGCGCCGGAGCCACGATCGTCGACCCAGTCGATCTGCCCACGTTCGGCAAGTTCGACGACACCGAACTGCTGGTACTCGAATATGAGCTCAAGGCCGACCTCAACAACTATCTCGCGCGGCTCGGCCCTGAAGCCCCCGTTCACACCCTTAAGGACGTGATCGATTTCAACAACGCCCATCACGGGCAGGAGCTGAGATACTTCGGGCAGGATATCTTTCTGAAGGCGCAAGAAAAGGGAGGACTGACCGAAACCGAGTACGTTGACGCTCTCGCCAAGAATCATCAGCTCTCACGCGCCGAGGGCATCGACGCCATCATGGAGCGCCTGCAACTGGATGCGCTCGTCGCCCCCACTGGCTCACCGGCCTGGGTCACCGACCTGGTGAACGGAGACCACTCCGTCGGAGGCAGTTCGAACTTCGCTGCGGTTGCTGGCTATCCCAACATCAATGTGCCCGCCGGCATGATTTTCGGCCTGCCCGTTGGAATCTCATTCTTCGGCCGCGCATGGAGCGAGCCAACTTTGATCAAAATCGCTTACGGCTTCGAGCAGACGATCAAAGCGCGCACGCCTCCACGCTTTCTGCCAACGCTCGATCTGAAGAGATAAGAGCGGGTGCCCCACCCTCGCCGTCTTTTGACGTGGGGGGAATCACTATGGATCGTGTGGGAACTCACTCCGCCTGTTTCGAAAAGGTATGTATGCCGCACTCCAGCTTGGCTCCGCCCCAGCGCCCTGAACGCGGATCCGCGCCTGCTTCAGGAATCTTCGTGCATGGCTCGCACCCAATGCTCATGTAGCCGTGATCGTACAGTGAAAGATATTCGATCTGGTTTTCGACTGTGTATCGCCATACTTGCTTCCAATCCCATGCGGCCAGCGGACTCACCTTCAGCAACTGTTTGCCCGTGGGAAGTTGGTGAGTCTCCACGATTTTCAGATTCCGCCTCGTCGGCGACTGTTCGCGCCTCAATCCTGTAAACCACACTTCGTACGGTTCCAACGCCTTCATCAGCGGCTCTACTTTGCGCAACTGGCAGCATCGCGTCGGCTCGCTCTGGTACAGGATCCCAAGCTCCGATTCCTGCTCCGGCACTGTTCTCGCAGGAAGCACATTGACCAGGTTCAGCGCCCAGCTGTTTGCGATGCGATCCCGATAATCGTACGTCTCGGCAAAGTGATAACCAGTCTCCAGGAACAGCACAGGAATGTTTGGTATCCGCTTGCGCAGCAGGTCGAGCACAATCATGTCCTCCGCCTGAAAACTGCAGGTCAGGCAAGCACCACCAGTGTTCTTCGCGAGGACTTCATCAATAATCTGCTCCGCGGCAAGCTCCGACGTCAGCTGAAGATCAAAGGTCATTGGAACCTCCAAGATTGCGCAAGCTGCGCGCTAAGGATGCAACGCGCTGCAACGCTTCGCTCGTCTCGCTGGCACTCAACTTGGTGAGATCGAGAACGGACACATCGTCCGCTGTGCGTGCGATGTCCTGGGCGGAAACCGTCTGACCACTCACAATCGTAATGAATCCGGTATTTGCTCCCAACTCAACCAGCGCAGCGAAACCGACCCGCTGAAGCGTATCTTCTTCGGCCGCGAGCACTTGAAACCCATCGTCAAACAGTTTGCGCTCAATTGCCTGGCCCAGCTCAGGATCTTTCACAAGAATCACCGCCGGCCGATGACCATTTCGAGCCTGGCGCTCCCTGGCAGTCACCGGCGCAGAATCACCGGCATTCTCGCCAACACTCCTGCGGATCATTCCCGCAGCCACCGTCGCGTTACTGATCGGATCGATCAGTATGAAGCTGCCGGTCGTTCGGTTCGACTCGTAAGCATCGAAGAACAGCGACGTCACGGTTTGTAACTCGACCGAAGCAATGTCGTTCATCTGTAGTTGCCGGCTCGGCTCGTTTCGCAGAGTCGAAATGTTTACCCGATGCAGAATTCGCAATGCCTGTGCGCGGGTG
>CAZBCQ010000283.1:0-4779 GCA_964490255.1 uncultured Terriglobales bacterium
GCCCAACCGGGCTCTCGCTCTATCAGCACAGAGATCCGACCGGCTTCGTCGGTGAATTTCGCGGCATTTACGAGTAGATTCGCAAACACCTGCGTCAGTCGCCCGGCATCCCCGTTCACGACTGTCGTCTGAGGTGGCGTAACCACGCTCAAATGATGTCTACGCGAGGCAATTAGAGGCTGAGCGTCCTCAATTGCTGCTTCGACGGCGGCTTCCAGCGCGACCTTGCCGCGCGTGAGGAGCATCTGGGCGTTCTGAGATCTGGCGAGATCGAATAAGTCCTCAACGAGGCGCCTGAGCTGTGCAAACTGGCGTGCCATCCGGGCGCACGACTGCTCGACAAGCCTCGGCTCTTCCACGTGTCGTGCCAGCAGCTGTAACGTAGTAAGGATCGGTGAAAGTGGACCGCGCAGCTCATGCGCGACGAGCGCAAGGAATTGGTCCTTGCGCGCTATCGAGCGCCGCAGCTCTGCGATGAGGCGCTGATCCTCGTCTGCATCGGTTGCGACAACGATCCATTCAGGGTTTTTTCCATCGATATCTCGAACGGGATGGCCCCATTCCAAGTGCTGCACATATTTCGATTCGGCTGTGAAGCGAAGACGGCACTCCAGTTCGTACGCCTCTCCGGAGGCCAAAGCGTGGCCCCAGGTTCGTTCCCAACTCGGCCGATCCTCCGGATGCAGGAGCGGCAGATAGTTACGAACGAACTTCGCCCCTGCACCGATGCCGGTGTGCGCGTACCAGCTTGAGTTGCCATACGAGATCCGCCCCGAGGCATCTACGACCCACACGAGCTGTGCAACTGAGTTTGCGAGACGATGAAAATGCATCTCCGTAGCGCGCATCACTGCTTTCCTCTTCTCTCCCCGTGCGCCGATCGTCTGACAGTATCCAGGTTACTGAAATTAATATCGGTTACCGTCGTGGAACTCACCGTTACTTCGCACCTAAGATCCGTTTACGTGGTGATCGTGAAGTTCTGGGATATGAGTGCCTTGACCGGTATCAATTCCATGGTGACTTCTTCGCCTGCCTTTGGCATGCGGTTCCAGGTTGTCCATCGGCAGCAGGTGTGCGGCCCGCCCGCCCAGACCATTCGCAAGGTCTTCGAGTGCGCCGCGATCGCCAATTCGCACATGGCGAGCGCTGCGAAATGCGATCACTCGGCTCCTACGCAGCTCCGTGAGCGTGCGGCTCACTGTTTCGACAGCCACTCCAATATAGTCGGCAATGTCATAACGAGACATCGGCAGTAGCACCGCGTGAATTGGCGAACTCTGGCTGCGGTCGGCGATCTCCAGAAGAAAGGCACTTACCTTTTCGAGCGCGCTGGTTCGCGCAAGAATAACCATGCGCTGTTGCAGATGGACAATCGACGTGAATGCAGCCTCGCGGATATAGCCACTCACCTCAGGATCGGAATCCGCGAGCCGCTCGGCTGCACCGCGAGGAAAGCGAGCGATGAGAGTTCCGGGGACGAGTGCCTCGACACAAAAGCGGCGCAGGCCGGCCGCTGCAAGCCCGAATGGATCGTTCGGCAGGATGAAATCAACAATGTGCCGACGTCCGTCACCGCTCAACGCGCTCTTACGCGCCGCACCGCTGACGAGCTGATACCAGTGCTCGATCTTGTCAGTACATCGGTAAATGGACTCGCCACTTGTGTACCGAGCGAGGACTGCACACTGTGCCAGCGCCGGCGGAATTCCTTTCGGGAGCTTACGAACCGAAGTCAATACTGGAGTATTCACGCTGGCCCCTTCGGAATTCCAAATGACGAGCTCATGGCGTTGGGGTTCGCGCCAACCAGATCCACGGCTCCACGGTTGAGCCAGCGCCAGTCCCCGCCGGCAGTCAGGTTGTTGGGAATACTCTCGGTTGGTATCGGCAGCGCACCCACCAAGTCCCACGCCGAAATGCCAAATACTCGAGGCTGCATGGCATTCGCGTGCGCGACGAGCAGATGTCCGCGCTGGATGAGCGCCACCTGATCTGCAGTAGCGTGATACGGGTCATTGACGCCAAGTGCCGGAGCAATGAAGCCCGCAAATGTGGTTGCGAGTCCATCCTGCGCCGCGCGGTAGAGTTTATTGTAAGGCGCCGCGTTGCCTGCGACACTGGAGCGCATTTGATTGAGAATCCGGTCCCTGAGCTGCTTACCGTTAAGGCTTTGCCCCTCGTATTCGAAGTCGTCATGGGAACCGACCTCGAAGAGCTGAAAGGTAATCTCGTCATGGTTCTGCAAATCGTGGATGAGCGTACCTTCTTGCACACCAGCGTCGAGCAGGAAGTGATGCGCGAGACGCAACGGCAACACGTCACCGGTAATCAGCGGCACCAATGCCTCTGCGCGCGTGAAAAAGTCGTAGGAGAGGTCTGGACCATTCATGGTGAATGGTTTCAGTTGAACGAGTGGAGCGGCCAGCTCCTGGTACGAGAAGCCACCGAGCTTGCGGATCGAGAATGCGAGATCATCCGTACCCAGAATGGCCAGCGGCGTCTGATACACAGCAGCCTGGGTGCTGTTCTGCTGCGGCTCGAGGCCGAGGAACACAGCAGCGTCGAGACGTAGAACCTTTACTCCGCGATCCACGATGTTCCGGCCCGCATCGCCGTACTGCGTGCGTCGCGCGGCGTAGGAAGGGTCCAGCCAGTTGAGTGTCGGCTGGGCTGGCTTGAACACATGAAGATAGACCCATCTGCGTGCCTTGCCATCGACCCCTACCACTTCAGGTGTCGCACTCCAGCCGCTCCAGGTCCCGGCGCTGGGATCCGCATCAGCCGAATTGATGAGGCCAGGTATGTAGCCCTTCTGTTTTAATTGCACCGCTACATCTTTCGGCACTAGTTCGTGACCCCACGGATCACTCACCGCCGGCAACAGTCCCCAGTCCTTCTGATCGATCTCAACCATGTCATACACGCCCGGATAATCCTTGTAAGCGCGCTCGGCGAGCCGGAAGTCCGGACCAATACCCGTGTGTAGTGGTACTAGATCAGCGGCAATGGAGGCCGCTTGCTGTCCGGCGTTGCTGACCATTTGCTTGAAATCCGCCTCCGTCCCGAGCTCAGGAGCGATGTCCAATCCGATGCGGTCGAAGTATCCATCGATCGTGGAGGTGAACGTTGTCCCATTGATTCCGCCCGCTCGCTCGACAGGATCAGTGTGGAGAAGATCGATGCCGATCGTGTGGGCGGCTGTCCAGAGTTGCGGGTCGGCCCAGGTACCGATGATGGATGTGCCCTCCTTCGTGATTACGTATGCTGGATAGTAGAGCAGCCAGACAGACGATTGCTTGATAACCTGATCCGGCTTGGGATAACTGTAGTCGTCCTGTCACTGAACTGCCATGCCGGAGATCTTGTCGGCCTCCTGGTCCGCTTGGTGGAGCATCGACTGCTGCTCGAGAGAGTTGATGTAGTCGGGATTCGGTGTCTGCGAAGGGCCGCTCGGAGTGGATGGTTGCGGCGGATTACTGGGTGAGGAGGTCTGCGAAGAGCTATGATCGTCATGGCAGCCATAGCCGAGAAAGACCACGCAAACAGCGAGTAGTGCCACCAGATCGAAACGACGGTTCGGCGTGGCATGGCATGCATGGTCGTACTCCGGTAGTGCGTCCTTCGCATGCACGATGCCCCTCTCCATCAGCGCCGCCTTGATCGACGTCAACTCACGACAAACATGTTCTGTTTGTTCGACCGACAACTGCAGCGGCGCCGGCTGAACCGTTCCATCCGCCAGCCAAGCGCTTCAGCCCGACCGAAACTCCCCAACGTTTCCGGGTGAAGATCAGGGTGACTCCCCGCGACACAGCGGCTTTCCCCGTTTGACTCACCCCGCACTGGAAAGCAATTGATTAGAGGGGGCTGGCCTCCGCCCAAGTCACTGTGGCAGCGATGATCACTTGCAACCGGAAAGACCTGATCGAAGCCGGGGATAGCAAACTCACGCTCAATTCCCGCGAGAACCGTGCCCGAGCGGCGCGCACAGGCCTCTTGATATCGATCAAAGGCGCAAAAAAAGTGTACGGCTTCACGCTCTGATGGCAACCGGAACACCTGGCTGTGACTCGATCTTGTGCATGCATCAGTAACCGCAAACAGAGGCTCACCATGGCGCAACCTCAATCTCAAACCCAGCCATCTTCATCGACCTCATCGAGCAGCCGCGACCCGGTCACAGTCACGCGGCGGTTCGCTCGTCTCGCGGGATCCGCGAGCGTGGGCTGCGAGTCCATTCGGTTTGATGCGGAGACTTTCGGACGACTTGGATGAGTTATTCGGTCAACTCGTCGGAGGCCCCGCTACTTCTCGTACTGGTGCAGTTGCCGCGGCGCTACCGTTCGTGGCCGACGCGCCCGTGGTCGAATTGGATGCCGGCCGTTGAGGCGTTTCAGCGCGCCGGCAAGCTGGTCGTTCAAGCGGATCTGCCCGGCCTCCAAGCAGACGACGTGACGGTCGAGATCGACGATGGAATACTGACGCTCTCCGGCGAGCGCTGCGAGGAACATGAGGTCGATCAAAGTGGTGTTCGACGCACGGAACGCCGCTACGGACGGTTCACTCACAGTATCGCCGTGCTGTCCAAAAACTCTATCGGGCGCCTCTGGAGGTTGCTGATGAAACATCAACGATAGTCAGCGGCTGAGTGATCGATATACTCCGTGTCCATGTCCGTCGTAATTCCGCCTGTGCACCTGCTCCTAGTGATGTTCTCGGGCTGGGTCAACGGCCGTCAAGTCGACGTTCTCGAGTACTTGAAGGAAGAAAACCGGA
>CAZBCQ010000284.1:0-4778 GCA_964490255.1 uncultured Terriglobales bacterium
TCAGGAACTTGCGACGGGCGGGCGTATTAAAGAAAAGATCGCGAACCGTGATCGAAGTTCCGAACGGCAGTCCCGCTTCTTCGACGCGCAGGATCTTGCCTCCGGAGATCTCGACCACATGACCGCTGACCTCTTCGGGAGCATGCGTCTCCAGCCGCAATCGCGAGACCGATGCAATCGAAGGTAGCGCCTCGCCGCGAAATCCCAGCGTGCCCACGCTTAGTAGGTCTTCAGCGCTGCGAATCTTTGACGTCGCATGCCTTTCAAAGGCCAGCAGCGCATCATCGCCCAACATGCCGCAGCCGTCGTCGATGATCTGGATCAGCTTGCGCCCGCCACCTTCCACGTTGATGCGAATACGATTGGCGCCAGCATCGAGCGAGTTCTCGAGCAACTCCTTTACCACCGACGCAGGGCGCTCTACCACCTCGCCGGCGGCGATTTTGTTGGCTACATTTTCGGAGAGAACGTGGATGCGGCCCATGTGAGTTCATTCTAGCGAATCGGCGAGCAGTTCACGAACAGCCGCCGTCAAGGCCGTCAGCCCAGCCAACCTCACCCGCAAGGCACCTCATCTCCCAGCCATGCCGCGCCATAATTTGCTGCAGAACTATCATTTCTCGCCTACCGACGATGACATCCGGGGAGCGCCGCTTTTCGACCGCAGCGAAAACAATCAGCTCGGCACAGTTTCCGACGTTATCCTCGATCTCGATTCTGGGCAAATCGATTACATCGTCGTCTCCGCCGGAAAACGATTAGTCCTTCTGCCAGCGAAACGCGTGTGGCTCTCCGGCGACGGCTTTGCTGCCGACCTCGACGCCGACCAGTTCGTTAGCTTGCCCGACTTCGACGAACAAATTCTCTCCGATCAGAACGCCTGGAATGACTATCAGGACCTGGTACGTGAGGCGTGGGTGAAGATCGGCGAACCGACGCGTGAGCCACGCCTGGAAAAGCAGCCGCCGGATACAGAGCCTACGTTATGGGATCGCTTTCGCGAGCGAGTCAGTACCCAGTGCCTCGAGCGAGCGCGAGAGGAGCGGGAGATCGAGCGCTATAGCGGCAGACCGCAGCCTGGAAAGAAAATCGCGTAGTTGGCGCTCCGTAATTGCGGCGCGGCCGATCAGCGCGATTGCTGACAACTAGCAACTACCACTGACAACTGCTCTAGAGCTTTCGGATAGCGATGTTCAGCTCTTTCAGCTGCCGCTCGTCTACTTCGGTCGGCGCATCTGTCATCAGATCCTTCGCCTGCGCCGTCTTCGGGAACGGAATCACTTCGCGCAGACTGTCGGCTCCTGCAAGAATCATCACAATGCGGTCCAGACCGAGTGCGATTCCTCCGTGCGGAGGCGTGCCGTATTGCAATGCTTCGAGGAAGAAGCCGAACCGGCTTTGCGCTTCTTCTTCGGTCATTCCGAGCGCATGGAAGATCTTCTGCTGAATGTCCTGGCGGTGGATACGGATCGACCCCGATCCCAGCTCCGTGCCGTTCAGAACCACGTCGTAGGCGAGCGCGCGCACCATTGCCGGATCGGACTCGAGCTTGTCCATGTCGTCTTCGTGCGGTGACGTAAACGGATGATGCGCGGCGTTCCAGCGCTTCTCCGCTTCGTCCCATTCGAACATGGGGAAATCGGTCACCCAAAGGAAGTGATACGAGTTGGCGTCCTTGCGGTCGCCCGCGAATGCCTGGTGCTTGTCGGCGTACTTCTTGGCGAGATCCATGCGGAGGGCGCCGGCAGCCATATAGACGCGGCTCTCTGACGGCGTCACCGTTGTTCTGCGACGCGCGTTGTCCTTGGCAATCTCAGCCTCCGTGCGCTGCGGTCCCGCGACCAACACGATCAGATCATCGGGTTCGGCTCTAACAGCCTTGCGAATCTTCGCAATCGCCTCGGGCCAGGTCTTCTCCAGTCGCTTGAGGTCCTCGAAAACCTTCGCACCTGGTCTCTCGCCGAAGAGCACCTTGATGTCGTCGCGCTCTTTGCGCGAAAGTTCGCCAACCTTCGGCGTGCGAATCGCGACAACCGGCAGCTTTGCGTCGAGCTTCAGCGTCTCCAGCGCATCGGCCGGGAACATCTCACGAACCTCCACCATTGCAGGCAAGCGCAGGTCAGGCTTGTCGGATCCGTACAGGCGAATCGCCTGGTCGTAGGTCATACGCGGAAACGAGCCTTGCATGTCCACGCCGGCCACTTTGAATGCGGCTTTTAGGAATCCCTCTACGACTCCAAACACGGTCTCCTGCTGCGGGAAACTCATCTCCAAATCGATCTGCGTGAATTCCGGTTGCCGGTCGGCGCGCAAATCTTCATCGCGGAAGCAGCGCACGATCTGGAAATACTTATCGAAGCCGGAGATCATGAGGATCTGTTTGAACAGTTGTGGCGACTGCGGCAGCGCGTAAAAGCAGCCACGGTTCACGCGGCTCGGCACCAGGTAGTCGCGCGCGCCCTCCGGGGTTGAGCGCGTCATAAATGGAGTTTCAATTTCGAAGAAGCCTTGCCCTGCAAGGTACTGCCGAACCGCGAGCGCAATGTTATGCCGCATCTCGATGTTGGCCTGCATCTTTTCGCGGCGCAGATCGATGTAGCGGTACTTCAGCCGCATTTCTTCATACGGGAGAGTGGTGTCGCTCGGCAGAAATGGCGGATTCTTCGACTCGTTCAGGACCTTCAGCTCTTCGGCAACCAGTTCCACTTCTCCGGTCGCGACATTCGGGTTGATCGTATCGGGCGTGCGCTTGCGAACCGTGCCGGTAATGGCCACGACGTATTCGTTGCGCAGCTGTTCGGCTTTCTGGTGCAACCCGGTCCCCGCCGAAGCATCGAAGACGGCCTGCGTCACTCCACTGCGGTCGCGAACGTCAATAAAGATGATGTTGCCCAGGTCGCGGCGCTTGTTTACCCATCCCATGATCGTGGCGCGATTACCGGCATCATACAGCCGCAGCGAGCCACACATATGAGTGCGTCGAAGGTCTCCTAAGAAGTCGAGCAATTGCTTGTCCTTTATTAATTCTTAAAACGTCTATTCATCAAACGGGGTCTGCTGAAGCAATCTCAATTGCCATTGGCCGTTCTGCTGCGTCCACACTGAGGTGGCGTAAAAATGTCCGGGGACATTCTCGCTGCCGTACTTCATGCTGGCCGCGAGCTGATACGTGATCGCGTACGAATTGGGGCTCAGCTGCACATATTTCCAGCTCCACAACGCAGGCGTCGACATCGAAAGCTGAGGAAGGCTCTCCAGCAATTCCTTTTTGTCCACGGGGCCGCCCATGGTGACGATGGTGAAATCATCCGCCACAAGCTTGGTGATCGCAGCAGCATCATGGGCTTTCGTCGCCAGCCAATACTGTTTCTCGCGTGCCATAACGTCGGGATCGACGCTGGTCGCGCTCTGAGCGAACGCCGCGGAGGCAATGAAGAGGAACACTGCAATCAGAACTGATTTGGTAGACATGGGCACTCTCCTGAAAGTTCGTGCAGATTGCTTTTATGCCTGAATTCGCGATGCCAGTTCGGCGCGTGGAACCGTCTCCTGCTGACCCGTCGCGAGATTCTTGACGGCAAACTCGTTCGACTTGGCTTCATTCTCGCCCAGGATGATCGCGAACCGTGCGCCGATCTTGCTGGCTGTCTCGAGCGACTTCTTCAGCCGAAAGGTTTCGTCTCCGACTTCGATCATCGCATGCTGGCGGCGCAGTTCCCGCGCAAGCTTCACCGCCTCGGCATTCATGCCGGGACCAAGAGGCGCGATGTAGGCATCCGGCTTCGGCGCGATCGCTTCCGCCGACTCTGGCAACGACAGTACCAAGCGATCCTCGCCGATCGCAAATCCGATGCCGGGCGCTTTCGGCCCACCGATCGCTTCCGATAGGCCGTCGTACCGTCCGCCGCCGAGAATCGCGTTTTGCGCGCCCAGCGCGCCATGCGTGAACTCAAATGCCGTGCGCGTGTAGTAATCGAGACCGCGCACCAGGCGATCGTTCACCACATACGGCACACCAGCTGCGGTCAGGATCTTCTGGACCTCGGCGAAGTGCTCGCGGCAGCTCTCATCCAGATAGTCCTTCATGCGCGGTAGCTTGTCGATGATCGGCTGATCCTCGGGAACCTTGCAGTCGAGCACGCGCAACGGATTCGTTTCCGCACGCCTCTGGCAATCCACGCACATCTGTCCGACCACCGGTTTCAGTGCTTCGCGCAAGGCCTCGATGTAGCGCGGCCGATCTTCCGCGCAACCAACGGAATTCAGCTGCAGCGTCCATCCTGTGATACCCAGCCGATCCAGCAGTGTCGCCAGCATCTCGAGGACTTCCGCATCGCGGGCCGGAGACTCGCTCCCCGCCGTGGGCGGGCCGATGACTTCTGCGCCTATCTGATAGAACTGCCGGTAACGTCCCTTCTGCGGACGCTCGCGGCGAAACTGCGGTCCGATATAGAAGAGCTTCTGCACGCCTGGACGCTCCCACATCTTGTGCTCGATGTAGGCGCGAACCACGCCCGCGGTGTTTTCCGGCCGCAAGGTCAGCGACTGCCCTTTATCGGATTCGGCGCGGCTGCGATCTTCGAACGTGTACATCTCCTTCGAGACAATATCGGTGTCCTCGCCTACACCGCGCGCAAACAGTTCGGTCGACTCGAAAATCGGCGTGCGAATCTCTTGGAAGTTGTATTCGCGGAACACCTCGCGCGCCGTCGTCTCGACAAAATTCCACAATGCCGTATCGGGCGGCAGCAGATCGCGCGTTCCTCGGATAGCTTTAA
>CAZBCQ010000285.1:0-1443 GCA_964490255.1 uncultured Terriglobales bacterium
GAATCATGTGGATAGACTGTGGAAACGGTGCATCGCGAGGTCGAATCTGCGATGAGCGCCCCCGTCATCCAGTCCGGCTAACAAGCTGGCGCCCTTTTGAACATGCAGTTAGAAAAACGTAAGTCACTGGTTTAAGCTTGTTTGCCCAAAGTTTCCACTTTTCCGCAGGCATCTACTACGGATTGTGAGATGTGCGGTTTCTTTGGTTTTTGTTTTGATATATAAAAAAGGCCATACAAGAACCGTGGCCAGTAGTATCCGCCGGGCGGCGCCCACGAGGGCCAAAATGGCCAATGTGCCGGGCGGAATGGAAGACGAGGACTTATGGAGATCACTGTCAGTAAGTTCGACCTGCTGAAAGAACTCACCGCCACGCAGGGAGTTGTCGAACGTAAGACCACCATCCCGATTCTTTCGCACTTTCTCTTCGAAGCGGCTGACGAAAAGCTCTCCATCACCGCAACCGATCTCGATCTGGGGCTGCGCACCTCCTGTCCTGCCAAGGTTAAAAAAGAGGGCGCCTGCACCATTCCCGCACGCAAACTGTACGACTACGTGAAACTGCTTCCCGATGGCGATATCAGCATCAAGGCACTGGAAAATCATTGGGTGAATATCAAGTCGGGCCGGTCCAACACGAAGATGGTGGGCATGGCGCGATCGAATTTCCCCGCGCTGCCTGTTTTCCCAACTGCCGGGGTAATCAAGATTCCCGCGCAGGTTTTGCGGACGATGATTGCGAAGACGATCTTCGCGATCTCCAGCGAAGAGTCGCGCTACACACTGAACGGCGCGCTCATGGTGCTGAAGCCGGAATCGATCATCATGGTCGCGACCGACGGCCACCGCCTGGCACACATCGAGAAGGCACACGAAGCCTTTCCTGATGTCTCCGACATGCGGACCCTGGTTCCGAAAAAAGCGATGGCGGAATTGAACTCGCTGTTGGGAACGACGGATGTCGACTTCGTCGAGTTCGCCAAAGACGAATCGACTCTCTTCTTCCGCATCGGCGGACGCGTTCTGACCTCACGCCAGCTCACTGGACAGTTTCCGAATTTCGAGGCCGTCCTGCCGCGCGACAACAACAAGTTCGTCACCGTTCGCACCGAGGACATTTCTTCTGCCATTCAGCGCGTCGCCCAGTTTGCCGATGAGCGCTCGGGCGCCATCAAGCTGCGGCTGGATAAGGGCGGAATCACCGTATCGTCCTCTTCGGCCGAGACGGGCGAGTCGGAAGATCAGATCGAAGCCACGTATGCTGCGGACCCGGTGGTGATCGGATTCAACTCCCAATACCTGCTCGACTTCCTGAAAGCCGCAACAGGCGGGGAAGTGCGCTTCGAGTTCAAGGATGCGCAGTCAGCTGGGCAGCTTCGTCCGGAAGAGAATGGCGACGCGGAGTTCAAGTACCGCTACATCGTGATGCCGATGCGGATCTGA
>CAZBCQ010000285.1:1543-4762 GCA_964490255.1 uncultured Terriglobales bacterium
CCCTCCTGCCTGCTCTCTCACGCTTGTAGAACCTTCGCCCAATCAGGCGTTTCAGGGGTCTTATGCGTGCCTTCCGCTCGCTCGCGTTGTTGTGTCTATTCCTGCTCAGTACCAGACTCGCCTTTCCCCAAACCAACTTGATGACCAGGAACTACTCAGCAACGCTGACCCCTGCAGTGATCAACCGTGGTGACTTCAACAACGATGGCATTCTGGATCTGGTAGCAGGAAACGTCCCCGGAACTGGCGGACAGGTTTCTGTGTATCTGGGTAATGCGGACGGAACTTTCCAGGCAGCGCGGAACAGCACACCGGGGGCCCAGGTGAACGACCTCGCGGTCGCCGACTTCAATCATGACGGCAAACTCGACGTAGCAGTATCGAGTATCGCAACCAACGTTGTGAACGTTTTCTTCGGCAATGGGGACGGAACCTTTGGTGCACCACAATCGCTCACGGTTCCGAATGCGTCGTATGTTGCATCGCTGACGGTTGGGGATTTCAATCATGACGGCAATCCGGACATTGCTGTTGGGTTCGGCTCTCCTTACGCTCCGGGAGATATCACTAGCGACGGCTTCACGTACCAGCCGAACACAATCACGATTTTCCCGGGCCAGGTAAACGGCAGCTTTGGCGCACCCATTCAGTTCACCGGCATGGGGACTGGCACGTTGAGCAAAATTCGTATCGGAGACTTTAACGCCGACGGCAATATCGACCTCGCCGTGCAGACTCTCACCGACATATACATTTTGCTGGGCAATGGCAATTTCACTTTCAACCAGCAGCTTCTGAACTCGTACTACCAGACGACCGACATCACGCCCACCGATGTCAACCAGGATGGCTTTACCGATCTGATTGTCAGCGCGCTCGGATGCAGTGGAAACTGCGGTTCGCTCGACGTCTTCCTGAGCCAGGGTCAGAGCGGTACGCTGCAGAAATCGGCTACACTTTCATTTACCTCACCGTTTCCCGCCAACTCCATTGGGAAACTCGTGTTTACGCCGCCCTACTCGGTTCTGGCTATTGACCTCAATGGCGACGGCATCAATGACATTGTGGCCGCGAACCACAATTTCAACACCGTTTACGATCAAATAACCGCCTGGCTGGGTAATCCTGATGGCACGTATCAGACCACGCCGCTGACTTGGGTGCTTGGCACCGAGAAAGGCATCAGCGGAATGGTCGCCGGCGATTTCAATCGCGATGGGAAGATCGATGTCGCGACAGCAAATGAAAGTGACAGCACGATCGGTGTCGACTTGAATGCCTTTATGCCGCAGCCGTGCCAGATGCGAACGGCTCCGTTCTCGGTGACCCTGTGCCAACCAGCCGACTACACCTACTCGACTTCACCGGTTCACATCACCGCAGGCACCAGTCCTGGAGCGAGTCCGATCGTTTCGGGCCAGGTGTATCTAGATAACTCGCTGGTATATCAGACCGCAGCAGGCCAGATCGACACAGCGCTCAACCTCAATCCGGGCGACCATGTGATCGCGACTAAATTCTTGGACATGGCCGGACAGAGCGCGACGGCTTTCACGCACGTCTCAGGTTTCATTGGAGCGCGAGGCGAAACCTGCACCACCGCACCGCAAACGCTCACGATCTGTCGGCCGGGACAGAACGTCACGGTTGGAAGTCCGTTGCATGTGCTGGCGGCAGTGATGGTCGACGCTCCAGTCACGGCCTTTCAGGTCTATATCGATGGCGCACTCGCGTACAGCGACACGAAGCTCGACAATTATGTGGATACTGCATTCACTGTTCCCAGCGGAACGCACTATCTCGTAGTCAAGGCATTCGACGCCAACGGGAGAACTTTTACTGGCACACGAAACATCACGGTTCAATAGACCCGGCAAGTCCTTGGGCCTGAGTACCTGTTTTGTCGGCGGTAGGGTGGCCACCCCGTTGACCTTCCAGCTCTGGATGAGTAACCTGCCCTGCATCAGCTCCGGAGGGCGTCTATGGGCGGCTTTAAGCAGTTTCTCCTACGTGGAAATGTTGTGGACCTGGCGGTCGGCGTGGTCGTTGGCGCAGCGTTCGGCACGGTGGTTACGGCTTTCGTAAAAGATCTTCTTACCCCGCTGATTGCGGCCGTCGTGAAGAAACCCGACTTCTCCGGATTCGCTCTGGAAATCAACGGCAGCAAGTTTCAGTATGGCGACTTCATCAATGCGCTGATTTCGTTCATCCTGGTCGCAGCAGCTGTGTATTACTTTGTGGTGTTGCCGATCAATGCGCTGGTGGCGCGCGTGAAGAAGGCAGATGTCCCAGCCGATCCAACCACGCGCAAGTGCCCGGAATGCCAGAGCGAGATTCCGCTCGCGGCAAAGCGTTGCGCGTTCTGCACCTCGGTAGTGGCGTCGCAGGCGACTGGCGCTACGGTTTAGTTCCGAGTTGCTCACCGGTGCTCGAGCATGCTTGCTCAATGAATCATTCATGACAAACAGCCCTTATGGATGGCTACGCATCTGTTAGTGGACGCAACATTCGGGAGGAATCATGAAGGGATTTTTAGGTTCGTTCGGCGCCGGGTTGCTGGTGGCTCTTGCGGCTGCGTTTCTGCTGACCAGAAATCGTCGCCGAGCGAATGACCGTGTCGCTCAGCGCAGAACTGCAGATGAGGTCCTGCCGGATACAGAACGAATCGCTGACGCGATGCGCGACGAATTTGTTCCGGGAAAGATCAACACCGGAGAGGTTTCTCCCGAGTTGCTCGATCTGAACTCATGCTCGCTTCAGGATCTGCTTGCGATCAGCGGCATCGACGAGGATTCGGCGTCGCGCATTGTGGAGTCCCGCCCTTATCGCAACAAAATGGACCTGCTCTCGCGCATGGTGGTTCCCACTGATGTCTACAACGTAATCAGCGAGCGCGTGAGCATCGCGAAACCGGACGAGGGCGTGAAGATCGCGTAATTCTTCAAGACGCAAACCTCGCGGGCGCGTCCGGACCGGTTCATTCAGAAGCCGCCGATTCGATGGCGGAATCATGGCCGAATCACGGCTTTATCCCGCCGTCGTGCCGTCTCCGGAAGCAATTTTCCCGATTCCGATCGAGCGCCTTCGGTCGTTCCCGTAAGCTGCTGAAACTACGCAGTTTACCTTCGCGGCACCCACCCTCTTTTTGCCCTGTTGTGTGCTAAAATAGAGACTGCTCAGATGGGCGCTAACCGTTTTTGATTTCAATCACTTGAGGTC
>CAZBCQ010000286.1:0-1469 GCA_964490255.1 uncultured Terriglobales bacterium
GTGGACCCGGTGGGCGCGCCTGTGTTCTATCGCGATGTGCCGCTGATGATGCCGCCGCCCGAATCGAAGGGCTTGATACAGCCGCTGCCGCCCTTCGCGATTCCGCTGATCAAGTGGCGATTGCGCAACATTGGCGAGACCCAAAGCCGCACCGTCATGGAGGATCTTCCAACCTGTGCCAACTGCCATTCTTTCTCGACGGACGGCAAGACACTCGGTCTCGACATGGACGGCCCGAAGAACGACAAGGGCCTGTACGCGATGGTTCCGGTGAGCAAAAACATGACGATCCGGAATGTGGACGTGATTCGATGGAGTTCGTTTCTCGAAGATCCGAAAACGAGAAGCTCGGACCCGTCGGTGAAACGATTCGGATTCATGTCGCAGGTTTCACCGGATGGGCGATTCGTAGTGACATCGATCGGGCCACCCGGCTTGAAGAACCTGCATAAAGACGAATTACCGGAGTTCGCGCCAGGCATTGCGGACCGGCTCTTCAGCATGAACTACAGCCATGTTCCGTTCGCGCAGGTGTTTTATCCAACCCGCGGAATCCTGGCGTGGTACGACCGGAATGAAGCGAAGCTGCGGCCGCTGCCTGGAGCAGATGATCCGCGGTACGTGCATACGAGCGCATTCTGGTCTCCGGATGGCAAGTACCTGATCTTCAGCCGCGCGGAGGCGCGCGATCCGTATCCGGCCGGGGCTCCGAAACCGACGTACGCGAACGATCCGAACGAAACCAAGATCCAATACGACCTGTATCGCATTCCGTTCAATGAGGGTCGAGGCGGTAAGGCGGAGCCGGTAATTGGCGCTTCGGCGAACGGGATGAGCAACAACTTCCCCAAGGTCTCACCGGATGGGCGCTGGATCGTCTTCGTACAGAACCGCAACGGGCTTCTGATGCGACCGGACAGCAAACTCTACATCGTGCCGTTTGCGGGGGGCAAGGCGCGGGAGATGAAGTGCAACACCCGGCTGATGAATTCGTGGCATACGTTCTCGCCGAATGGGCGCTGGCTGGCGTTTTCGTCGAAGGCGCGCTCACCCTATACGCAGCTGATGCTGACGCACATCGATGCGCAGGGCAACGATACGCCGGCGATCCTGGTGGAGAACACGACCGCGGCGAATCGCGCGGTGAATATCCCCGAGTTCGTGAACATTCCGCAAGACGGGATCGCAAAAATCGACCCGCAGGCGACCGAGTTCTACCGGTACTTCATTCAAGCGTTCGACCTGGTCGAGAACAAGAAGTGGGCGGACGCGATTCCGGTGTTTCGCAAAGCGCTGGAACGCGACCCGGACGACGCAGTAGCACATTACGCGCTGGCGACGACGCTCACGGCAAATGATCAGGAACGCGAAGCGGTGGAGGAGTATCGCAAGGCATGTGCTGCCGACGGTACGCACGCTGCCTGGTTTGCTCATCTGGCCGTGGCGTTGGCGAATACAGGTGATCTGGA
>CAZBCQ010000286.1:1569-4751 GCA_964490255.1 uncultured Terriglobales bacterium
GTGGAACTGAGCGAAGGCAAGGACTGGCGTTGTCTCGACATGTTGGCTCACGCCTACAGCAAGACGGGCCGTTTTGCCGAGGCGATGAAATCGGAACGTCAGGCGCTGGATCTGGTGGTCCGAGAACATGATCAGGAAGTCGAGAAGAACCTGCGAGAGAATCTCAAGCTCTACGAACAGCAGGCCGGCAACGCACATACCCGGTAGGCCTAGTTAGCGCGAGACAGCTGCCGGGTGCGGTGATTCCAAACGAACAGCAGAATTGATCCGATCAGGATAAGTCCGATGCAAAGCCCGATCCACAGGCCCACCGCGCCCCATCCGAAGTGGAAGCAAAGCATGTAACCAAGCGGCAGGCCAATGACCCAATAAGAAATCAGGTTGGTGAGCATGGGTGTATGCGTGTCGCCGAGGCCGCGCAGGGCGCCGGTCGCGACGGTCTGCAAGCCATCGAAGAGTTCGAAGGCGGCTGCCACCAGAAGCAAAGTCGCGCCGATGCGGATCACTCGGGGATCGGGTGAGAAGATGCGCGCGATCCAGGTGGGAATTGTCACAAACAGAATTGCGGCAAAGGACATGAAGCCTGCCCCGACTACGATCGCTGTCCATCCCGCGCGACGCGCACCGGCGGGATCACGGCGCCCGATAGCCTGTCCAACGCGAACGGCGGCGGCGGAGCTGATGCCAAGCGGGACCATATAGGTGAAGGCAGCGGCGTTCAAGGCGATCTGATGTCCGGCGAGAGGAAACGGCCCGAGCTTGGCGGCAAATGCGGTGGCAATGGTGAACACGCCAATCTCGAGAAGAATTTGGGTTGCGGCAGGGAAACCAAGCTTCAGCAAATCCAACATGCGACGCAGTTCGATACGTACTCCCGGCTCAAAAAGTCCGAGTTGCTTGCGCTTGTTGAAGTACAGCAAAGCGCCCATAAGCACGAGTGTGATGTAAATGCGTGCGGCACAGGTGGACCATCCGGAGCCGGGGAGACCGTAGGCGCGAGAGCCGAGGCGTCCGTAGATGAAGATCCAGTTACCGAGGGCGTTGACGATGTTGGCCGTGACGAGCGCAAATGTCACTGGCTTCACAATGCCGACAGCCTGCATGTACCGCCGCAACGCGAAGTAGAGCACCAGGGGAAGCGTGCTCCAGTTGAGGGCGCGCAGGAAGGGTCCCATTTCGCGCAGGACTTGCGGGTCGATGTGCATGCGCTGCACCAGCGGAGGCCACAGTGAGACAACGCCCATCATCAGTGGTGCGAGGATCAGCGCGAGGATGAGGCTATTGACCAGCGATGTTCGGGCGTCTGCGAGATCTTTGCGTCCGAAGGCCTGAGCGACCATAGTGTCAAGTCCGAGGAGCAGGCCGCTGCCGAAGATGGCGATCGTGTAGTAGAGTCCGCCGCCCAGGCTGACCGCGCCAATCGCGACCGCGCTGTTAGGGAGGCGGCCCACCATCATGGTGTCGACGATGCCCATCGCCATCCAGCCGAGCTCCGCGACTATTAAGGGAATCGAAAGGCGCAATGTAGGGCGAAGTTCGCAGAAGAACGCCTCGATCCGGGTCCGCGGAGGTAGTGAGCTGGGGACGAATCTGGGTTCGGTATGGGACATGCTGATTCGGAGATGCTGAAATCGTTGGTGTCGGTATCAACACTATTTTGGAACAGTTGCATTGCCCACGTTGAACCTGCCACATTGAATCATTGACGGAAACGGCCTGTGGATAGAAACTTCCAATAGCACCCACCTAAAAGCTTCTGGCGGCGGCCTCGATGCCGTCAAGGCTTCAAGGCGCGAGGCATCTGTGTCGCACACGACAGTTCATCCTTTGCCAAGGACCACCTAACCATGCCAAGTACAAACGTTGCATCGACCGCGCCCGCTACGAGCAGCAGCCAGCAAACGACTGACTATCGCGCGATGGCGCTGGTCACCACGCTTTTCTTCGCGTGGGGATTTCTCACTTGTCTGAATGACATCCTTATTCCGCACCTGAAGGGACTCTTCGACCTGAACTACAAGCAGGCCATGATGGTGCAACTGGCGTTCTTTTCTTCTTATTGCGCATTTTCGTACCCTTCCGCAAAGATCATCGATTTTCTCGGCTACAAGCGAGCCATGGTGATCGGCCTTATGACTATGGGCGTAGGGGCGTTCTTGTTTGTGCCGGCAGCAAGCGCTCCTTCTTATCCACTGTTCCTTACTGCCCTGATCATTCTGGCAGCCGGCATGACTGTACTTCAGACCTCGGCCAATCCTTATGTCGCGGTTTTGGGTCCGCCGCGCACGGCCGCCAGCCGTCTGAACCTGACGCAAGCATTCAACTCTCTGGGAACGACCATAGCACCGACGTTCGGCAGCAAACTGATCCTGGGCGCCGTTGCTGCACCGGTTGCGATTGAGGTATTTCGTGCCTTTACGCCCGACCAACGCCATGCTTACCAGATCGAGCAGGCCGGTGCAGTGAAGATGCCGTATATCGGATTGGCGATTGCGCTGTTCGTGCTCGCGGTGATCATCGGCATCTACAAGCTTCCGAAGATTGCGTCGGTTGAGGCGCATGGCGACGTCCACGGCTCCATATGGAAATACCGCCACTTGCTTCTCGGAGCCTTGGCCATCTTCTTGTACGTGGGCGCTGAAGTATCGATCGGCAGCTTTCTGACGAATTATTTCAACCGGCCGGAGATCGGCAATCTCACCCTGAAAGACGCCGCTGACATGCTGAAGTATTACTGGGGTGGCGCAATGATCGGGCGCTTCATCGGATCGGCGGTTCTGCAGCGCCTGAAGCCCGGAATGGTTCTCGGGTTCAATGCGCTGGTAGCCGCGCTGCTGGTCGTGGTGTCGATGCTGACACTCGGGCATACGGCGATGTGGGCGATCCTGCTTGTCGGCTTGTTCAACTCGATTATGTTCCCGACGATCTTCACCTTGGGCATTGCTGGACTCGGACCCCTGACCGCCGATGGATCATTCCTGCTGATCGCGGCAATTATTGGCGGCGCAATCGTGCCTTATGTGCAGGGAGCGTTCGCCGACATCCCGAGCATTGGCATTCATCACGCCTTCTTCCTCCCAGTGCTCTGCTACTTGTACATTGCGTTCTACGGATTCGTTGGATCGAAGCCGAAGGAACAGGTGGCTGTCTAGTGTAGAAAAGCGCGTGTCCCACATCTGCCG
>CAZBCQ010000287.1:0-4652 GCA_964490255.1 uncultured Terriglobales bacterium
AAAAATTCGTCGGCGGTCCAAATCGTGACTACGTGGACATGCCGCCAGATCTCACTGCCATGCTTGATCGTTGCGATGCCGCGCTGCTGATCGGCGACCCGGCTCTGCTCTGTGCGGTTCGTGCCGACGCAGGCGAGCTCGACTCGTTGCACATCTACGACCTGGGTCGTGAGTGGCACCGCTTCACCGGACTGCCTTTCGTATTTGCCTTCTGGGCAGTACGCCTCGCAGCCTTGGGCGAGCTTCGCCGCGGACTCGACCTGCAGGAAGTCTTCAGCAACTCGCGTGACCATGGCACCGAACCTGACAGCATCGCGACCATCGCGCGTCTGTGGGCTCCGAAACTGGCGGTGAGCGAAGCAGAGATCCAGCACTACCTCAGCGAGAACATCAACTATTGTCTCGATGAAGCCAATTTCGCCGGCTTGGAGCTGTTTTATAAATACGCCGCGGAATGCGGGTTGATCGACGAAATGCCCACCGTCCGCTTCGTCGGTACGTCCGCTCTCAAGCTGTGCTCCTGAACGAAATGCCGTAAAACCCTGCCACGAAGCGTGATTCCTGCGTCTAAGCTAGCTGCTGCTCCGTACAGGGGCGCACTTTTCGCATGCCATCCGAGTTCCTGTTAGCACTCTCAGTTGAACACTCTGTTCGCCACTGGCTATTCCGGTTGGGGGGCTTTGGCCTGATCGCTCTTGGACTAGCCGACAATTCGGCCGTTCCGCTCCCAGGTAGCATGGACGCGTTCACCATCCTTCTCTCCTCAGCGCGCCGGGAATATTGGTGGTATTACGCCATCATGGCGACGATTGGCTCTGTCCTGGGCGGGTACCTTACTTACCGTCTCGCCGCCAAGGGCGGAAAGGAAGCCCTCGAAAATCGAATTGGGAAGAAACGCGCCGAAAAGGTATATAAGAAATTTGATGAGGGAGGATTCCTCGCGGTCCTGGTCGGATCCGTACTCCCGCCGCCATTCCCCATTGTGCCGGTGCTGTTGACGGCCGGAGCGCTCCAGTATCCGCGGAAACATTTCTTAACAGCGCTGGCGCTCGGCCGGGGCGCCCGGTATTTCCTGGATGCGTGGCTCGGCCGACACTACGGCACGCACATACTCGGATTCTTCCGGCAGTACTACAAGCCAGTACTCTACGGATTAATCGCACTTGCCGTAGCTGGCGGCATTGCTGCCCTGATCTACTACAAGCACTGGCGAAAGACGCATCCGCCTAAACAGTCGCAGTCTGCCCAAGACAAGCAGAAAGTCGCCTAGGAACTGGGTGCCCCACCCTCGATCCGTCTTTTTGGATCGTGGGTGGGAGGAAATGGATCCCACCCTCGCCCGTCTTTGGGTCATAGATGGATAGAAACCGGGTGCCCCACCCTCGATCCGTCTTTTGGATCGTGGGTGGGGGCTAGTCACGACGAATCTTCAGTGCCGGACGATTCCCGCTGACGCGCTGTCCACTGCGATTCAACTTCTACCAGTCCGACCCCTCCGGTAAGGTAGTGACGAAAACTGCTCCATAACCACTCTTCTGGATCACTGCATAACCCGCGCACTACCGGGTTCTGGTGCATATAGCGAAGCTTCTCGATGCGTTTCTTTTCGCTCCAGACATTGAAGTCATAGTAGCGCTTCTGCGTAGCGCTTCTGCCAGAAATGATTCACGATCTGCAAAACGAACGCCAGCGATCCGTTCTCGGGTTCGCTTATGAGCAGATGAACGTGCTCCGGCATCAGGACGTAACCACAGAGGGAGAAGTTGAACCGAACGCGAGCCGCTTCGAGAGATCGCAAAAATGTCGTGCGCGCTCTATCGGCGCTTAATCTTGGCTGGCGACGATAACAACTGAAGGTGATGAAATGCAGGTCTCGCGTGTTCTGATAACGCTTGAGAAGCCGCGGCATTGAAGGCGAGATTAAAGATTGGTTCACGAACCGTCAGTGATACGAAACACATGCTCCCTCCCACCCACGACCCAACGAAGGGTCGAAGGTGGGGCACCCAGGCCCCGGATTGCTGCTGCAGCATACTGCCGCCAAAGGTGAACGAATTCGTAGCGGCGGCTAAAAATGGCTACTCGGCATCAACATAGACGTTATTACAGAATTACCAGCTAAAGAATTGAGTCGTGCGCCACTTACTCGTATTCCGAGTGAATACATTTTTGTAGGCGATAATTCCGACGAAATAAATGTTGAGATTTCCTTCGTCAAAATCTCTGCGGGTGCCCCACCCTCGACCTTCTTTTGGTCGTGGGTGGGTGTTCCGCTTTGTACCTCCGTGTCTCCTAGTTGAGTCGAATGCCTTGTCAATACCCCAAAACCTCAACACTCCACCATCCTCAACTCGAACATTCATCTCTAACCCATTGCACACAAACACCGCTCCCGTTTCGGCACGAAGCAAAAATATCGTGCCGCGAAGTGTCCAGCAGGTCCCCTCAAAATTGGTACGCTTGAAATGGAAGAATAATTCAGTGCCAAGAGCTTTCTAACAACTGACAACCAGCAACTGACAACTTCTTTCTTTTGAAGATTTTGAGTGGTAAGTCCTTTGTTATGCCGCAACTGGCAGAACCTGCGCGCCAAGTTGCTGAATAAAGACAGCTTACGAGTTCGAGGGGGGAGGGGTACTCCCATAGGAAAGGGTTCTGGCAGCGATGAGGAGAAGGCCTTGCCCCACCCACGACTCAAAAGCCGGAGCGAGGTTGGGGCACCCGCCTCTCCCGTCGTCAGCCGAATTTCCTTTTCTTCTATCGTTCAAATAACCATTTTGCTGGCGCGCAGTCTTTCCAGCATGCGCTCATCCCTTAAACACGCAAACAAACTTCCGCTGTTGAAACGTGCAGGAATCCACGCACTGGTGGGAACTCTTTTTTTCATGTGCTCATGCATCGCTTTCGCACAGACGGGCCAAGCAGCCAACCAGACCCCATCCGCAGAACGCGACGGGCAGCACGACTTTGATCCTCTGCTCGGATCGTGGAAATACCATCTGAAACGCCGCTCGAAACCGCTGACAGGTTCTAACACCTGGGTGGAATTTGACGGCACCGGTGTCTGCTACAAGATCTGGGACGGTCGCGCGCAGCTCGACACCATTAATGTGGACAGTCCGAGCGGTCACATCGAAGGTCTCACGCTGCGAACCTATAATCCGCAGACGCATCAGTGGAGCCTCTACTGGGCCAACAGCAAGGACGGGAAAATGGATCCGCCGCAGGTTGGCAAATTCAAAGATGGACAAGGCGAGTTCTACGCCCAGGATACCTACAACGGCAAAGTTATCTTGATCCGATATGCCTGGACGAACCTGAACACCAGCACACCGCATTTCGAGCAGTCGTTCTCGGAAGACGGTGGCAAGACCTGGGAGGTGAACTGGATCACCGATCAAACGCGAGTGCCAGAGGCAGCTGCAAACTCCCACTGAAAGCGTCCAACTGCAGATCCCTCGCGAGCTGCGGCTCGCTCGTGATGACAAAAATGCTTACCAGGCTGAAGGCTTGCATCGACCACTCTGTAATCTCACCCTATTTCTTCGGCCGGACCAGTTCAAAGCGGTCGCGCGTGCGGCAGTACCAGTTCGGCGCTGCCATGCGGCCTATCAGAAAAAGGTTTTCGCTCCGCACCCGCTTCGAGGACGCGTCGAAAAACTCGTCGCGCAAATGGAGGCGCTTGACGACTCCAATCACGACGCGGTTGTTGCCGATCATCAGAGTTTCGTGTTCCCGGCACTCGAGGCTCGCCGGAGCCTCCGCAATGCGAGGCGCTTTGACGATGGATGAATCGATCGGATGCAATCCCGCGTGGATCAACTCACTGGTTCCGTACGGCAAAGGCGCAGCTGTTTCGTTCATGGCACCGGCAATGGCTTCGTCCACCAGGTTCACGACGAATTCGCCAGTGAGGCTGATGTTGAGCGCCGTGTCCTTGGGTGTGCCGTCGTTGCGGTCGCCCGGAGCAAAGGCGAGGATCGGTGGGTGCGCGCCCAGCACATTGAAGAAACTGAATGGGGCCGCATTCACGTGGCCCTGCGGGCTCATGGTCGTCACCAGTGCGATGGGACGCGGCGTGACCAGGCTGGCCAGGATGGGATAGGCACGGTCGGCAAACTGGTTTTCTAAATCTAGTTCCATGGGGACTAAGTTAGCATCCCGAAGAACTACCCAAGCGATGGGGTTCCCCCACTTCGTTCGGGATGACAGTTGCGCTCGGAATAGCAAAACGACACAAATAGAAAAGGCAGCCCGAAGGCTGCCCTCTCCGAAACCGTTGCGCCCGCTAATTAAAGGGGCTGAACGTTTTCTGCCTGCAATCCCTTAGGTCCCTTCACCACGTTGAACTGAACCGCCTGGCCTTCTTGGAGGCTGCGGAAGCCGTTCGCCTGGATGGCGGAGAAATGCACGAAGACATCCTCGCCCGTCTGGCGCGTGATGAAACCAAAACCCTTGGCATCGTTAAACCACTTCACAGTTCCTTGTTCCATTTGTTGCTAAAACCTTCTTTGTTGAATTTACGTTGAATGAACCGGAGGGTACTGCAGAGGCAGAAACGCTTTGGTAAAGCAACTTCCTCACAACCGTTCAATACGACGCAAGCGCAGAGTAGCAGAAATGAGGCAATTTCACCTAGAGAATTCGCCTAT
>CAZBCQ010000288.1:0-4620 GCA_964490255.1 uncultured Terriglobales bacterium
GATTCGCAATATCAGCCGTTCACGGGCGTGTATCAGACATTCATGCTGCCGAATCAGGATGCGGATGTTGCGGTCCGGTTGGAGCAACTGATGGATGCGATCAAGCGCGTGTACGCGTCGACGTTCAGTCAACATGCCAAGGCATATATACGGGCGACGCCATATCGTTTGGAAGAGGAGAAGATGGCGGTGCTGCTCCAGCGCGTGGTGGGCAGCACACATGGCGAGCGATTCTATCCGGATGTGTCGGGCGTGGTGCGGTCAAGGAACTTTTATCCGATAGCGCCTTCGACTTCGGAGGATGGCATTGCCACGGTGGCGCTGGGATTGGGGCGCGCAGTGGTGGATGGCGGCAACTGCCTGATGTTCTCGCCGCGGTATCCGCAGAACCTGGTGCAGTTCTCATCGGTTCACGATATGCTGACGAACTCGCAGTCGGAATTCTGGGCGATTGACGTGAGCAAAGAGGAAGACGTGAGCGACGCGGTGGGGGACGGCGCGCTGGCGCGAGAGCGGAAATTCACGCTACGCGATGCCGAGGGCGATGGGACGCTGCATGCGGTGGCGTCGACGTATTCGGCAGACAACGATGCAATCTATGACGGAATGAGCAGGGCGGGAGCCCGCGTGGTGAGCTTTGCGCCGATCCTGAAGTACGGCCGGTTCCCGCTGGCGCCTGTGCTGGAAACGCTCATGAAAGTTGGCGAGCAAGGGCTGGCTAAGCCAGTGGAGATTGAGTTTGCGGTGCGATTGCCTCAGGCGTCGGGCGAGCCGGCAGAGTTCGGCTTCCTGCAGATGCGTCCGCTGGTGTTGTCGCGCGAGACGGAGGAATTGAAACTGGATGATGTGGACCCGACGCAGGTCGTGTGCCGGAGTTCGAACGTACTGGGGAATGGGCGTATCAGCGATATTCGCGACGTGGTGATGGTTGATTTCCATCGATTCGAGCGGGCGAAGAGTTTTGATGTGGCAGAGACGGTGTCGTACTTCAACTCGAAGCTGAACCAGGAGAGCAGGCCGTATCTGCTGATCGGCGTGGGACGATGGGGCTCGAATGATCCGTGGCTGGGGATTCCGGTGGAATGGGACCAGGTCTCGGGAGCACGAGTGATCGTGGAGGCAGGCTTCCGCGATTTTCGAGTGACGCCGTCGCAGGGCAGTCACTTCTTTCAGAATCTGACGGCGTTCCAGGTGGGGTACTTCACGGTGAATCCCGATGCAGGCGAGGGATTTGTGGATTGGGAGTGGTTGGGGGCGCAAACACCTTGCGAGGAGCGGGACTGTGTGAGGCATTTGCGATTCGAGACGCCGTTGGAAGTGGTGATGAATGGGCGGGCGAATGCGGGGGTGTTGGTGAAACCGGTGTCGCTGCGCTCGACATGACTTCGGGTCGCGGTCACATGACCCAACACCGCGGAATCGCGAAAAACACAGACACTCGCTCCGGACAACAGTACTGTGAAGAGCAGGGATACCTCGCTGCGCTCGAAAGGGCAGAACTCAATCGAAGGGCAGCATAGGCCGGCTGGCGGGACGGTGATCATGAAACCTCTGCTGATTGTTTTTCTGTTGGTTTCAGTTTCGAGTGTGGCGCAAGAGTCGGCAGAGTATCGCGCGTGCAATGACAAAGCGACGACGCAGATGGAAATGAACACGTGTGCCGGAGAAGAAGCGGCTCGCGCTGATGCCCGACTGAATGACGTTTATCACGAACTTCTGTCAAAGGCGGCCAAGCAGTTGGAAGCGGTTGTGAAAATCAAAGCTGCTGAAAGAGCCTGGGTCGCGTACCGAGACGCGTACATGGAGGCGATGTATCCGGCGAAGGACAAGCAGGTCGAGTATGGTTCGATCTATCTGATGGAAGCCAGTCTGCTGCGCGCCAGGCTGACCGAACGGCATACGACAGAGTTGAAGGAAATGCTGCAACAGTACAGTGAAGGACGGTAGTAAGGCTCGAGCAAAAGCAAATACATAGATGTTTCGCAGCGCTCAACATGGTCAGCCGGGGTCGGCTGCCCCACGCAAACCACCCACGCAACCACTCAGTCTGCGGCGGTGCGGCGAAGGCTGACCGCTTCCGCCAGATAACGAATCCGCACGGGACCGATGGCGCCTTCCTGTAAAAACTCTTTCGACTTGTCGTGATCCAGGAACCGGCGCGCGCGGTCGATGGTTTCCCACTCGAGCAGAACGGTCACCTCGGTGGGGTCGGCGAGGTTGCGGTAGACGTGGAAGTCGGCTTCGCCCGCATCGTGGCGGCTCCAGATCATGTCGTCGAAACCACTTTTCCAATCCGTGAAATCGTTAACTTTCAGATTGATCAGCACATGGACCATAGATCACCTGCCAGCGCGTCTTTCTATCGGATGCTAGAACGGGCCATTTAAGTGCCGGAAGTTTAGTTCTGCGGTGACTGCGGTCACTTCACCGGGTGAGATGAGGATTGGCGCGGTGGGGGTAGCTGGTTGCGAGTAGCTGGTTATGGGCCTTTGCCAGGCAGATGCAGATCCCTCCGCCTCACTTCGGATGACAAAAATCGCTCTCGCCATTGGCAGTCGCTGCGCTCGGAAGGGGAGATCCTCATCCCAGGTTAGCGTCCAAAAGCGGGACGCGAACCTGGGGCACCACGCCGCGTTATCTTTCGTTAGACGCGGGCGAGGGCGCCCGCGCCACGAAGACCAGAGCAGATGTGAGTGGCAGGTGTGGTCCTTATCACGTGGTGATGTGCTGCGGAACATAGTTCGCCCGTGTGTTGCCGACATAGCATGGCCGCAAATAGGGCTGGTGTGTCTGTCGAAAGGAGCGCGGCATGCACGCAGCATTGGATGCAAAACTGGCGGACGAAAGACTGGAAGCCGGAGAGCAGGCGTTCATCGATCAGGTGGTCGCTGCGCGCGCAGGCCGTCCGGGAGCACTGCTGAGTATTCTGGAAGCGGTACAGAACCACAACCCTCACAACTACCTGCCGATGGATTCGCTGCGTTATGTGGCGGCCAAGGCCGATGTTCCTCTCTCGCAGATCTATAGCGTGGCGACGTTCTATGCCTTCTTCAACCTGCGTCCGCAGGGAGATAACACCATCTGCATATGCCGCGGAACAGCGTGCCATACGCGCGGATCGCGCAGTCTGTTGCAAACGCTGAGGCTGGATCTAGGGCTGGGGAACGATGAAGCCGAGAATGCCAGCGAAGCCGACAAGGTCTCGCTGACGACGCCCGACAGCAAGTTTACCCTGCGTACGGTGGCGTGCTTTGGGCAGTGCGCGCTGGCGCCGGTGGTCGAGATCAATCACCGGATCTGTGGGCACGTCAACGAGCGCACCTTGCAGCGCGAGATTCGCAACCTTGAGCGGGAGAGTGAATGATGCCTCGAATCCTGGATATTGGCGCATTCAACGCTGTTCGCGAAACCGGACTTGCGAAGCTGATGCCATCGGTCCCACGGATCACGGTGGGAATGGGAACGTGCGGGCGTGGCAATGGCGCCGAAGGCGTGTTTCATGCGTTCGCTGAGTTGATCGAGCGCTCGGGCGACGAAGTCGTGCTGGCGGGAGTGGGTTGTTTTGGAGCGTGTTTCCAGGAGCCGCTGGTTACGGTTCGATTGCCGGGACAGCCGATGGTGGTTTTGCATCGCGCGCAGGCCAACGACGCCGGGCGCATCCTGCATGATGCGACGACCGGGAAGATTACGCCGGACCTGATCTATTGCAAGATCGAAGAATGGGATCACGTGACCGGCTATTTGAAGTACGGCCATGGATATCCCGAGATCCCGCGGTGGAACGACGTCCCGTTCTTCAAGGGACAGAAGAAGATCGTTCTGCGCAATTGCGGATTCATCAATCCTGACGACATTGAGGAGTACATCGGCATCGGCGGATACCAGGCGCTGTATAGCGTGCTTATCGAGGGCCGGCCGGAGAAGGTGATTGAGCAGGTAAAGGCCTCGAAACTGCGCGGTCGCGGCGGCGCCGGTTTCCCGACGGGAAACAAGTGGGAGTTCCTGGCGAAGGCGAAAGCAGATACGAAGTACATCATCTGCAACGCGGACGAAGGCGACCCCGGCGCGTACATGAACCGCAACGAGATCGAAAGCGATCCGCATTCGCTGCTCGAAGGCATGATCATCGGCGGATACGTGACAGGCGCGAGCGAAGGGATCGTATACGTGCGCGCGGAGTATCCGCTGGCGGTGCACCGGCTGTCACGAGCGATCGAGCAGGCGCGGGAGTACGGGCTGCTGGGCGAGAACATTCTCGGGCGCGGATTCAAGTTCAACATTGATCTGGTTGAGGGCGCAGGGGCCTTCGTTTGCGGAGAAGAGACGGCATTGATTGCGTCCCTTGAAGGATTTGCGGGCAGGCCGCGACCGAGACCCCCGTTCCCGGCGCAAAAGGGACTTTGGGGCAAGCCCACCAACATTAATAACGTAGAGACCTGGTACAACATCGCGCCGATTGTGACGAAGGGCCCGGCGTGGTTTTCGGAGACAGGCAGTCCGAAGAGCTCGGGAACGAAGGTGTTCTCGCTGGTGGGCAAAGTGCGTAGCACGGGCCTGGTCGAGATGCCGCTGGGAACACCGCTGAAGACCTTCATCTACGACATTGGTGAGGGAAGCGCG
>CAZBCQ010000289.1:0-3311 GCA_964490255.1 uncultured Terriglobales bacterium
TCGCCATCGATGGGACGATTCACGCCAATCACGCCGCCGAAAGCGGACACTGGATCGGTTTCCAAGGCCCTGCGGTAGGCATCGGCCAGGTTCTCGGCGATCGCGCAGCCAGCCGGATTGGTGTGCTTGATGATCGCGACGGCGGGCTTGTCGAACTCCTGCGCCAGATCCCAGCAAGCTTGAAGGTCGACAAGGTTGTTGTAAGAAAGCTCTTTACCCTGAAGCTGCCGGCCGTGCGCAATTCCCGCGTTCGAATTGTCGGCATAGAGAGCGGCCTTCTGATGGGGATTCTCGCCGTAGCGCAGGTCCATCACTTTCTTGTAGCTGAGGCGCAACACCGCCGGGAAACCGGTCTGGGATGGAGTTCCATCTGGCGAAATCTGACCTAACGTTGAGGCAATCGCGGAATCGTAAGCGGCAGTTGTCGCAAACGCCTTTTGCGCCAGCTTCCATTTGGTTTCGCGCGAGAGCTCACCCGCGTTTGTCTTCAGCTCTTCGGCAATGGCAGTGTAATCGGAAGGCGACGTGACCACGGCGACGTCTTCGAAATTCTTCGCTGCGGAGCGAATCATGGAAGGACCGCCGATGTCGATGTTCTCGATGATCTCTTCGAACGCAACGCCCGGCTTGGCCGCGGTCTTCTCGAACGCATAAAGATTCACTACCACCATGTCGATGGGCGGAATGCCATGTTGGGCCACCGTGGCGCGATGCTCTGAACTGGCGCGCCGGTGGAGGATGCCGCCGTGCACCTTGGGATGAAGCGTCTTCACGCGCCCATCGAGCATCTCCGGAAAACCGGTAAGCTCGGAGATATCTTTCACCGGGATACCCGCGTCGCGCAGCAGCTTCGCGGTCCCGCCGGTGGAGACCAGTTCCACACCCAGGCTTTGCAGTTCACGGGCGAACTCCACCAGCCCAGTTTTATCGGTGACGCTTAGGATTGCGCGTTGAACTTTCGCCATGCTCCAACTCCAGTTGTTAGTTGCTAGTTGTCAGTTGTCAGAAAAGGCGGGCCCACTGGTGCGAATAACCCTCAACCTGCAACCTTCCAATATATCAAGCCGATTCTTCGCGAAGCGCTTGGCCTGGCGTTTCATGCGTCCGTCGCAAACTGATGCTGCTGACTGCCTCTGACAACTGCGAACTAACAACTGACAACTTGGACTAGACACCAGGCACTAGCCACTAACCACTAGCTTTGCGCTACTCGCGTCCAAACGCCCGGATAATCGAAGACCACGGAGCAGGCGTCGACGCGTATCTCTGCGGTGAAGCCGGTGGCGCTCTCATAGAAGTAACGCGTGTCGTCGAGCCGCTTGTAGGTTTGCTGCAGCGTTGCGACCTCCAGACTTGGGAAGCGCACCCATGCCGCGGTGACGGGTTGTGATTGGCCTCGCTGCAGTTTCAAGCGCCGAAGAGGCAGCGTGTTGGTTGAGGGACTGACACTCAGATCGATATCAATGCACCCATGAAGTTCAGGCACAGGCTTTCCGTTCACCGTCCAGGCGGCACCGGCGACTTCGATCTTCAGCTCCCGCTGCTCCCCGGCGCTGACTTGCAGGATTTGCGCCTGCCGCGTCTGCCAGTCGGCGTCACAGGCGATCTCATAAGAAATAAACAGGGGCTGGGCAGGCTCGAGAATGGATACCACCTTGCCGCGAAGGATGTGGCACTCGCCGTTGCGCCGCAGCTCGAAGTATTCCGTCCCGCCGGTGAGCAGATTGCGCCAGATGATGGCGCGCTCGAGAGTTTCCATCAGATCTCCGTGGCGATCAGGTTATAGCAATCGTGTGCTTAGAGATGTGAGCAGGGTTACAAAGGGACTGATTAGTGATTAGTGGTTAGTGATTAGTGGTTAGTGGTTAGTGAGCAATCAGCAGCCAGTCAGAAAAAGACAAGCCTGCGGTCGAGAGGGATGACTACTGATTTGGTGTTGGCTAACCACTACCCGCTAGCCACTAAACACTTCTTCTCACTTCTTCTCACTTCTTCGGCTTCGCCATCAGCTTTACGCGGCCGTTCTTCAGCTCTACCTGGTACTCCACCGCCTCGCAGGAGTACTGTTTCCGGATCTGCTGGGTCTTTTTCATTACGAAGTCGCGGAAAGCTTCGTAGTTGGTCGAGTCGCCCCCCTCAGACGCGTGCTTTTTAGCAGTGGTGAGTGCCGAGAACAGCGACTTAAGGTGTTCCTGCTCTTTCGTCGGATCGGAAACGGCAATCTTGAAAGGGTGGTCGGGAGTAGCGACCCTGTGCTTAAGCTCTTTGGCGGCCTGGTGTTCCTCGGCGGTGCGGAGTCCCTGGATTGCGAGCAGCGCATCCTGGGACCGGCGGTATCCTTCTTCCTTGATCTTGGACTTCTGACGCCACAAGTCGCTGAAGATGGCATACTTCTGCTGAATGGAGTTGTACCGGAAGCGCTGCGAAACGCTGAGGCGCTGCGAGTCGCTGAATTTTTTCAGTAAAGATTGCACTCGCCATTCGAGATCGGCGGGAGCACGCTTCGATCCGCCGCCAAAGAAGATGTCATACTCGATCTTCAGCCGGCGAAGTGCATCATCCAGCTGGTTTAATTCTTCATCTGCCGTCAAAACGCACTCCGGATTTGTCGCTATAAGGCGATAGCCGGGACTATAGCACGGGTTACTATGTATCACTGCAAACCCCGTAGCACTTTAGTCACATCTCACAGTAGTGCTCCCGGCCCTCCCGCGAACGGGGGTTTTTCCGATGCCTGAAAATATCCAAATCGTTGTGGCCGACGATCACGCGGTGCTGCGGGAATCCCTGGCAGCGCTGCTCACTACGCAACCTGGGTTCGAGGTGTCGGGCAAAGCGGCGAACGGCACCGAAGCGTTACGACTTGTGCAAGAAAAACATCCGCACGTTCTGCTGCTCGATCTGTTTATGCCCGAAGAGAACGGGTTCGATGTGCTGCGGGTTCTGGATCGCGAGGGCAGCCGGGTGGCTGCGGTCGTGCTCACTGGGTCCGACAGCCATTCCGACTATCTACAGGTGGTTCGGCTGGGTGCTCGTGGACTGGTGCTGAAGGGCGACGATCTGGAGCATCTGTTCTCTGCCATTCGGGCCGTGGCAGCGGGCGAGCTTTGGTTCCCGCCGGAAATCGCTCAACAGGTCCTGACCGCAATGGCGGGGGAAACCACACAGCAACCGAGCTCGATCCAGCGACTTTCGGAACGCGAACGTCAGATTGCCAGCCTGGTGGCTTCGGGATTGCGGAATCGCGACATCGCCGAGCAACTCAAGATCAGCGAGAACACGGTGAAGCGTCACTTGCAGAGCATCTTCGA
>CAZBCQ010000289.1:3411-4603 GCA_964490255.1 uncultured Terriglobales bacterium
TTACTTGCCGGCGCTGGCGGCCATCTTCTTGACCATCTGCAGAACGAGTTTGCGATCGCTCTCATTGAGTCCGGAAGAATAGCGGCGCACTTGATTCAGGAAGCGTACCTGGTCGTCGCTAAGTTGCGGCAGGTTGCGATTGCCGTTCCCATCGGATTCGTGATCGGAAAAGAAGCTGGCGAGAGGCACATCCATCGCGTTGGCGATCTTCGCCAACGTGTCGAGCGATGGAATGGTATGGCCGTTCTCCACGCGCGAGAGGTAGCAGCGCAGCAGTCCGGTGCGCTTTTCAATGTCGCCTTGCGATAGAGCTTTTTGTAAGCGGAAGTTTCGGATCGTCTCGCCAATGTTCATCGTGGTGGGTTCGCCGGCATTCATTTTGGGGGTGCTGAATAGTAACCAGAGTACAACCTTGTTGCAAGCGTAATTTTTCCCTCGCAAAACGAAAGTAAGTAACCAGTGAAATCAGGTTGCGGCTGGGACAAGGTCGCGAAAAGGCGCGTCAACTCGCGCCTTTTTTCAATTTTTGCGACAGAAAGTTTACCGTGTCGCTCCATGCTTTGGCGGCATCCTCAGCACGATAACCGGTTTTGTTGTTCGGATTTTCGAAGGCATGGCCGGCATCAGGGAAGATTACCACTTCGACACTCTTATTCAGAGCTTTCATCTGCTGTTCAAACTTGTGGACCGCGTCTGGAGTGATGCCCTTATCCTGGCCGCCGAAGATTCCCAGAATGGGCGCATTGATCTGCTGCAGCGTCGCGTTCTCGGTCGCCAGATGGCCGTAGTTGATCACCGTGGCCGCGAGTTTCGGATCGTGAATCGCAAGGTCGAGCGCATACCCGCCGCCCATGCACCAGCCAATCGATCCCACGCGCGCGGGATCCACCTGCTTCAGCGATCGGAGATACGCAGACGCCGCCAGCAGGTCGCGAGTGGCGCGATCTTCCGGAACTCCGCGCATCAATTCGTGCCCTTCGTCAGGCGTAGTGGCCACACGGCCACGATAAAGATCGACCGCCAGCACCACGTATCCTTGATCGGCGAGCTTCGATGCCTGCTCCTTCACCCAGTCATTCAGTCCCCAATACTCGTGGATGGCCACCAGCGCCGGAAACGGACCTTTACCGGAAGGCGTGTAGAGAATGCCTTTCACGGTTTCGTCACCGCTCTTGTAGGTGACGTCTTTGCC
>CAZBCQ010000290.1:0-4592 GCA_964490255.1 uncultured Terriglobales bacterium
GGCAGTGAGTGGAAAACAGTCTCGAAACTACGATTGACGCCTTCATGCAAGACGAACTGATGCGGTCGTACCTTGCAAAACTCTATTCTCTCCATCGAACACTGGACGCATGTCATTCCGAGCGAGGCCGAGTATTTGCGGCCGAGTCGAGGAACCTTGAGCTCTTCGACGTTATTAAGGCGTCCCCTGGTCACCAATAAAAAACCCGGTCATCGACCGGGCTGAATGATTGCTTATGATCTCCCGCTATCCACCTAACTGCTCCAGCATCTTGTTGAGCAGTCGGTTTAAATCCTTATCCGTTTTGCGCGACTCGTCGATCTTCTCGATCGAGTGCAGAACCGTGGTGTGATGCTTGCCGCCGAACTGGCGTCCGATTTCCGGCAGTGACGCATCGGTCAGATGCTTCGCCAGGTACATGGCGATCTGCCGCGGATACACGATCGCGCGCGAATTGTTTTTCTGCTTGATCTCCTGCGGACGCAGTCCGAACTGCTCGGCTACCGCCTTCTGTATCGCTTCGATCGAAACCTTCCGCGACTGCGAGTCGATGAAATTCTTGAGCACCTGCTGCGCGTATGGCAGCGTGATCTCCTGACCAATGAGTGAGGAGTGCGCAATCAACCGGATCAGCGCCCCTTCAAGTTCGCGAACGTTGGAGCGAATGTTGGAAGCGATGAAGAGCGCGACCTCGGTCGGCAGGATCACCCGCTCCGACTCGCCTTTCTTCATCAGGATGGCGACCTTGGTTTCGAGATCGGGCGGTTGAATGTCCGCGATCAATCCCCACTCGAAGCGGCTGCGAAGGCGATCTTCGATTTCCGCCAGTTCTTTCGGCGGACGATCGCTGGCGATCACGATCTGCTTCATACCTTCATGCAAAGCGTTGAACGTATGGAAGAACTCTTCCTGCGTACGTTCCTTCTGCGCGAGGAACTGGATGTCATCCACCAGCAGCACGTCCACATTGCGGAACTTGTCGCGGAAGCTGCTCATCTTGTCGTAGCGCAGGGAGTTGATCATCTCATTGGTGAAACGCTCGCTGGACAAATAGCAGATCGACTTCTGGGGATCGCGCTTCTTGACGCACGCGCCGATCGCCTGCATCAGGTGGGTCTTGCCCATTCCCACGCCGCCATACAGGAACAGCGGGTTGTAGGCCTTGGAAGGATTCTCGGCTACGGCCTTCGCGGCCGCGGCGGCGAACTGGTTCCCGGCGCCAATAATGAAGTTGTCGAAGGTGTACTTCGGATTCAGTTGCGCGGCGCTGTCCCAGTCGAAGCGGGTCTGGCGAGCCTGTCCGGCTTGCCGAGCCACGCCGGCCGCAGCGGCAGAGAAGCCGCCATCGTGGCGTACGGGAGTTTTCTGCGGTGCATCGTCACTGGTGATGAACTGGACGTCACGGAAGTCGAAACCCAGATTGTCGATGGCTTCCTGGATCAGATCACCATACTTGTCGCCGATGTCGCGAAACTCAGCCGTGGGGACGCGAATGAAGATGATGCCATTCTGCAGGTGACTGAAGCGGGTCGGCTTGAGCCAGGTGTCGTAGGAATGACGATTGATTTTCTTTTCCAGGGCGCCGAGTATTTGCACCCAAGGGTCGATAGAAGCGGTCGCGCTTGTAACTGACATTTTTCTTTAAATCCTGCCGGCGCCTGATGTGTTTGCGCACAGTATCAGAGCACGCGGAAAAAATCTCACGACAAAAAACCTTAGCCGGCAAAAAAAGCCGAACCTGCCCGAATCGGCAGTCGTGCCAATCCGAACCTGAATCAATTTCACCCTAACAACGGGTAGTAACTTTTTGAAACTTGTTGCTTGCCTCGCTTCGAAGCTCGAGTGACACGCAGAAGGCGCTCAGCTCAACCAGACCGGATGCAACAGCTGATGAACACACCGATTTTTTTAAGGTCAGCCACGGATTGAATTCAGAGCAGAGCGTATTTGTGTAGCTGCATCGCATACTAGCACGAAAAAAAACCGCTAGGGAAATTTGAAATCAACAAATCTCGCGAGCGAAGTCACGTTTAGAAATCTAATCGTGCGTTCTGTCAAGTGACTGTTTTCTAACTGTCGCGAGTTATGTGCAGTCTCGATGAGCTGAGCAGAAAAGGACAAAATGGAAAGCAAAGCGGCGCGATCAATATTCACGCCGCTTCGAGAGAGTCACATGGCGTGAGCCGGCGCCGCAGTGAGATTTCCCAAAGCAGACTCGGCCTGAAGAACTGAAGCGATCGCATGCAGAATGGACGCGATGCGAACCGCTGCCAGAATTTTTTCTTCCGTCACACCTTTGTCGCGCAAAGTTTTTTCGTGCGAATCGACACATGCTCCGCAACCGTTGATCGCGGACACCGCAGTACACCACAGTTCGAAATCAGCGTGATCAACCCCATGTGTCCGGATTGCGTTCATGCGCAGGCGCGCCGGCATACTCTTGTACTTCTCGTTGCTGCTCAGGTGCAGGAAGCGGTAGTAGATGTTATTCATCCCCATCACCGCGGCCGCGCTTTTCGCTGCTTCCAAAGCTTCGGGGGAAAGATGCGCCGCAGCTTCGGTCAAGGCAGCTTGGGTCAGATCGTTATTTCCCGCTGCGATGACGCTCGCGACTACCGTTCCCCACGCCTGCTGTTCACTGAGGTCGCTCTGCTGGCGCACCAGTGACGAGAAATTCAGTTTCAGATCCTTGGCATAAGCTGGAAGCAGGTCGATCAGTTCATCAAGATTCATAAGGTCCCGCCCTTCTGAAAAAGCGGGGGACCGCCTCGCCGCGATCCCCACCACAACCAATTGTTCCGAAATTAAACGGTGAGTGTCGCTTCGCCCTTCTGCCAATTGCAGGGGCAGAGCTCGTCCGTCTGCAGCGCATCGAGCACGCGCAAAACTTCCGACGGGCTGCGGCCAACAGAAAGATCCGTCACGTACACGAACCGGATGATGTTCTCCGGATCGACGATGAAGGTCGCGCGCTGTGCAACGCCGGCCGCCGGATCCAGAATTCCGAGTTGTTCGGTGAGTTCACGCTTGATGTCAGCAAGCATCGGGAACGGCAGGTCCTTCAGGTCGGGGTGGTTGTTCCGCCATGCATGATGCACGAATTCGGAATCGATGCTGCCGCCAAGGATCTGCGCATCGCGATCCAGGAATTCCTTGTTCATCTTGCCGAAGGCAGCGATCTCCGTCGGGCAGACAAACGTGAAGTCCTTGGGCCAGAAAAAGTAGATCTTCCACTTTCCTGAATAGTCATCGCTGGTGATAGTCTTGAACGCCTTCTCCAGGTTCTTGTCGGTGGAGACGGTGGCCGTCAACGAATAATCAGGGAACTTCTCTCCAACTCCTAGCATTCTTTCTTTCTCCTCTTCATTTAAAACGTTAGATTTCAGGATGAGCTTGGGGCTGAGCGCTGCATTTCGCGCAGAGGCCCAAAATTTCGACTGCATATCTTTGTACCCGGAATCCCTCGGGTAGAGATGCGCGTACCCGAACCGGTTCCAGATCTGCCTCATCGATGTCGGTGATCGACTTACACCGGGTGCACACCAGATGATGATGCGGGCGGATGTTGCGATCAACTCGAAGTGAACCGTGGTGAATGCTGACTTCACCAAAGATTCCCGAATTGAGAAATGTGTGAATTGTCTTGTAGACCGTAGCCAACGAGATCGCCGGAACCTTTTTCCGTACTCTCTCGAAAACTTCCTCCGGACTTGGGTGCCCGGGCATGGCCATCAGCGCCTCAAAGATAACCTGGCGCTGGTGGGTTACCGCCCAACCATGCTCGTGACATAGTTCGCGGAAGTGCGAAATGGATGCGGCCTTCATGTTTCTGTGGTTACACCAGTAGATGCCAGATATTCGTAAAGGATAATAATTATTAAATAGTTCCAAAGTGCGAGTTCAAACGGGGCTCTGGACGGGTTTACTGGTCTGGCTCATTGCGCCTTTCCGTCCACGGTGTGTCCACTTTTCGCCACACCATAAGTTCGCAACTTCAGGTGTAGTCTAGTGTTCGAGCCTGCGTGGTTCTCCGGCCTCGCGATCTTGACCCTGGAACAGACAATCCGGCGCACGGTTTCCTGTAGTGGTGTCGGGCTTCACAGCGGCGCCCCCGTCCAGATGGACATAATGCCCGCTCCCGCCGGAGCAGGCATCGTTTTCCGGCGCACCGATCTCGACGGATTCGAGATCGAAGCGACCAGCCGCAACGTCGCAAAGGTGAGCTACGCCACGAGTTTGATGAAGAAAGGCGTGCTCATCTCGACCACCGAGCACGTTCTCGCCGCCTTCGTCGGCGTGGGCATCGACAATGCGATCGTCGAGCTTAACAACCTGGAGACACCGATCCTCGACGGCAGCGCGCAACCGTTCGTCGACATGATCCTCAAGGCCGGCATGCGCCAGCAGCGCCGCGCGCGGAAGTATTACCGGATTCGCAAACCGATCGAGCTGTCGGAAGGCGATAAGTTCATCGGTGTCTATCCTGGCGAGGGCTATTCAGTTTCCTACGAGATCAACTTCCCGCATCCGCAGATCGGACTCGAGCGCTTCGAGGTTCATCTGAGTGATGGCGAATTCCAGCGCGAGATCGC
>CAZBCQ010000291.1:0-4514 GCA_964490255.1 uncultured Terriglobales bacterium
ACATCCGCCAGGTAGTGATTGGTTTCTGCTTCAGGGGTTGTCAGTTGTTCGGGTGCGATGCCCCCGTTGTATTCGATCAGGCGGTTCTTCCATTTCAAGAAATCGGTAATTGACTGCGGCTCAATGCGCACTTCCACGCGGCGCAGACTCGAGAGCAGCAGGTTCATCTCGTTCATCAGGCCTTCGGGGGTGCGCTGGCTCCGCTTGTTGGGAGCAATGAGCAACTGAACTTTGCGTGCGTGGTATTCAAGGAGTCCCCAGCTTGCAGGAAGGTCGGCGGGTTCGAGAACGCCGCGAGGCGCGAGATAGAACCGCTCGCATCCCAAGGCGATCTTAGGATCGGCGCGCCAGAGCTTGTGTTTATCGGCGTGGAAGTCGGAACGCGAAATTTTGCATTCGACCACGACGGACCGGCAGCGCTTTTTCCAGCCGATGGCGTCGGGCATTTCTCCGGTGCAGCAGGCCTGCTCGCTGAGCACGATGCCGCATCCGTAGCGGCGGAGCCATCCGATCGCGACCTGGACTAATTGCGCGTGAGTCATTGAGAGGACAGTAGCAGATAGCGCTACCGACGGTGTTGCTTAGTTGGGTAGCTGGTAGCTGGTCATTGGTCGGTAGTCATTGGTCGTTAGGCTCGCACGAGTGCAACTCCTGCGTTGCTAACGACTAACGACCAACGACTAAATTCCCGTCCTACACCTTGGGCAGCACGATTCCCGTCTGCGACTGGTATTTGCCCGCGCGGTCTTTGTAGCTGACTTCACAGACTTCGTCGGACTGGAAGAACAGGATCTGGCAAAGGCCTTCGTTGGCGTAAATCTTCGCAGGCAGAGGCGTGGTGTTGGAGATCTCGAGAGTGACGAAGCCCTCCCATTCCGGTTCGAACGGAGTGACATTTACGATGATTCCGCAACGGGCGTACGTGGACTTCCCGACGCAGAGCGTGAGAACGTCCCGCGGGATCTTGAAATACTCCACCGAGCGCGCCAGTGCGAACGAATTTGGCGGCACGATCGCGCAATCGGCGGTAACGGTCACGAAGGAGCGCTCGTCGAAGTTTTTTGGGTCGACAATGGTGCTATTGACGTTTGTGAAGATTTTGAACTCGTCCGCAACCCGCAAATCATATCCGTAGGAAGACAGGCCGTAGGAGACCACGTGTTTCCGTACCTGCTTCTCGGAGAAGGGGTTAATCATGTCGTGCTCGAGTGCCATTTTGCGAATCCAGCGGTCACTCTTAATAGCCATAGCTCTCCTTTTGACTGCCGGAACGAAAACGGCAGAACTCAACGACTGAGGCCCTGATCTGCCTCGGGAGCACCTTCTTGCGGCTGGGGCATTGGTGCGGAATATTGCAGTGCGAGTCGAGAGTCATCTTACGGAGGAAAGGCCGCATTGACAATGGCACTTGCGACCTTTATTATCAGCAGCTTACAGTATAGCTGCGTACCCTGTGAAAAACTGGTCCGAACGACCGGTGATTAGCGGGACACTTTCAGACTCGCAGAAGCGGCCAAACTCTTCGGCTGGAGACGCTTGTGATCAAGCTGGATATCATCAACGAAGTGGTGACAAAAACCGGGATCACCAAAACCAAGGCGGAGATGGCGGTGGAAACCGTCTTCGAAAGCATGAAAAAAGCGCTGGCGAATGGCGATCGCATTGAGCTGCGCGGGTTTGGCGTGTTCAACGTGCGTCCTCGCAAGACAGGCATCGGCCGGAATCCGCGGACCGGGGCTGAAGTCAGCATTCCGCCGGGAAAAGCGGTACGGTTCAAACCGGGGAAAGAGTTGCAGTCCATCGACTAATTCTGTGCAGGGTGGTTCCGGCGAGCGCCAGTGGGGTGCGATGGCGCGACGATCGGAACCAATTTGATCCGCTGCGCACCTTTCGACCGGCCCCACATTCAGCAATTGCCCGCAGTTGCATCAAAAGAATCTGGTTAGATGTCCGACTCCACCCCATCCGTGCCCAGCTACTACGAACGGCCGATCCCTGTCGACGTGTTCGTGGTTCCGCAAGTTCGCAGGCGTTATTGGCTGCACATTGTCCTGCTATTGCTGACCATTTTCACGACCCTGGTAGTGGGCGCGAGACTACAGAACAATTTCTTGGAAGCTCGTCCGGCATTCTCGTTGCCGGAAGAAGCAACATGGTCGGCGATGTTTCCGGTGAAGTGGATTGCGGAACATCCGTCGCGAATCCTGCTGGGAGTTCCGTTTGCGGGCACGCTGATGCTGATCCTGGTGGCGCACGAATTGGGACACTACCTATATTGTGTGCGCTATGGAGTACAGGCTACTTTGCCGTATTTCATTCCGGCGCCCACGCTGATCGGGACACTGGGAGCGTTCATACGGATACGATCGCCGATCCGGTCACGAGAGGCGTTGTTCGACATTGGAATTGCGGGCCCGATTGCAGGATTCGTGGTTGCGGTGGTTGTGCTGTTTTCGGCGCTGCTGATCTCACCTGCGACGGCGGCGACTTCGCGTCCGGATGATATTGTCTACGGATATCCGCTGATCTTTCACGTCGTGCACTACCTGATGAACTTTGGATCGACGACGCGCGTTCCGCTGGACGCGGTGCACATGCATCCCATGGCGATAGCGGCGTGGGTGGGCATGTTCGCCACTGCGCTCAATTTACTCCCGGGCGGGCAGTTGGATGGCGGCCACATCGTATATTCCATCTCTCCCAAGGCACATAAGTATGTGTCGTGGCTTACGATCGGCATTCTGATTCCGCTTGCGGTGCGCTTGTGGGTGGGATGGCTGGTGTGGGCGATTCTTCTCGCGCTCACCGGCTTGCGGCATCCGCAGGTTCCGTTATGGCCAGGACTGAGCACGGGACGTAAGTGGCTCGCATTGCTTGCCTTCGTGCTGCTTATTCTGACCTTCATTCCGATCCCCTTCGAGGGAAGCTTGATGGACTTTCTGCGGTAGGTCGGTCTCCTGTCGCTGGATCGACGGACCCGACAGTTAACCCAGAGACAGACCGGTTTAAGCGGCGCGATGCTCCAAAACGCGGGGCCTATTGTTGCTGTCGCGCACCAGATAAAGCTCATCCGGATCTTGGCCAGGCGTGTAGACCAACCACTTTTCAGGGAAGTCCGGTTCGCGATTCGGATTAGGATTGCTGACGGTGATTACCAGACGGCACAACATTGTAGTTCTCCTTCTCTCTTCAGTCATTACTCGCCTTGACCGGTATTCGGTGTTCGGCTCACGACCGTACCGCGGTCGACGTCATACTTGCGCAGCACGCCATAGGTGATGTTTTCCAGTTCGTCCAGAATGCCCTCTCTGACATGCTGGCGTCTCTCGATTTGAAGTATTTGAGCTGCCATTGCTCTTCTCCTCGGTTCGCGATTCTGATCCCTGCGAACGTTACCTTGGATATTGCAATAGCTATGCCAACTGAAAATGGACCGCGTCGCAGGAGGGGAAACGTATGTTGTGGGAATTCAAGGGCGATGCGGCAACGAAGATCCGAGTAGTGCCCAAATAGGAGCGAGGTGGCGCGCCGACACGTGCCCAAATATTGACACCTTGAGCGCGATCGAACCGGTCAGCTCAGGCGTGCGCGTTTCAAATCCGCACGACCACGCGAGTTTCTCGCGTCAGAAGCACAGGAAATGTAGACTGGGAGCTACTCTGACAAGTGAAGCAGACGGGAGAGAACTCCGTGGCGGATAAATCTGCAAAACATAAGCTGGCGGTGCTGGGTGCGGGGAAGATGGGGGGAATCCTGGTACAAGGATTCCTGAAGCACAAGCTGGCCAGCCCGGGCGCGATCTGGGCAACGCTGTCGCACAAGGAAAAGGTAGCGAACCGGAGCGCGGATCTGGGAGTGAGAATCGGGACGGATAATCGCGAGGCGGTGAAGCACGCGGACGTGGTGCTAGTGTGCGTGAAACCACAAACCGTGGGCGACGTGCTGGACGAGATCAAGGAAGAGGTTACGCCAGACAAGGTGGTGATCTCGATTGCGGCGTCGGTGCCCACATCATTCATTGAGGCGCGACTGGCTGCACGTGTCCCGGTGATTCGCGCCATGCCGAACACGCCGTCGATCCTGGGTGCGGGAATTACGGGACTGGCGGCGGGACAAGCTGTGAAGCCGTCCCAAATGGAAGTGGCGCGAAGGCTGTTCGAGACGGTGGGGAAGACGATCGTCGTCGACGAGAAACATATGGATGCCGTCACAGCGCTTTCAGCGAGTGGTCCGGCGTACATCTACATCATCCTGGAATCGTTGGCGGAAGCGGGCGTGAAGGTCGGATTGCCCCGAGATCTGGCCACGCTGCTTGCGGCGCAGACCACACTGGGTGCTGCGCGCATGGTGCTGGAGACGGGAGATCATCCGGCGCTGCTGAAAGACGCCGTGACCACACCCGCTGGATGCACGATCGATGGCATCATGGAACTGGAAGAGGGCAAGCTGCGCGTGACGCTGATCAAAGCGGTAGTGAAGGCGACGCAGAGGGCGAAAGAGCTGATGTTCGCGTA
>CAZBCQ010000292.1:0-2624 GCA_964490255.1 uncultured Terriglobales bacterium
ATGAGATTGGGTGTGTCGACGGCGATGCGCTGGGAGGCAATGTCGCCGATGATGCGTTCGCACATCTCTGTCGTGCGCTGAATACGGAACTGCACGATCGCACGATTCACGTCCGCAGCCTTCCTATCGGCGGCGGTGGAGATTGCCCACAGAGTGTTTCGAAGATGATCGAGGGCACGGCGGAAATCGTCGAGTAGCAATGCGGGCAGCCCAACTTCGGGCAACTCCCGCTCGATGCGTTCCAAATCTTCCTTCAATTCGCGAACGTGTTCGACCAGTTGATTGGACATACCCATCCAGAGGTTTCCTTTTGGCGAACCTGGCTATTCGTGCTGTAAATGATTTCGCCGGGGAGGACTAACATCGTAAATCAAAGCAGCACAAAAGCAGAGCGAAATTCCGGATTAAAAGGACCAGCGCAAGACTTCCCACATCACACATTTCGACAAGTGCAAAGTTTTGCGCTGCCGATTGGAGAAGCGCGCGCCGCGGTGGATGAAGTCTTTGTCACCCTACCAGGGGCAACTCTGGAGAGACACTCACACTCTGTAGAGATGTGTATTCCGGCATCTTGTCTCGTCGTGTCCCTCTGGTTGCAAAGCAGAAACTTGTAGTTCTGAGCCTGCTTTGTGCGGCATTGGCCCTCTGCAGTTGTGGCGGCATGCGCGCCGACTCCACCATCTCTCAGTCATCAACCACCCCGGCGCCTACAGTTACGCTAAGCGCAAGCCCCAGCGCGGTCAGCGCGGGTCAGAGTTCGACCCTCACATGGACATCTACGAACGCGACCTCGGCACAGATTGATAACAGCATCGGCACGGTGCAACCGAACGGCACACACGACGTCTCACCGACGCAAACTACCACCTATACGATTACCGTAACCGGCGCGGGAGGAACTGCCACAGCCAAGACTACGGTCACGGTGAACGCGTCGACGGCACCAACGGTCACTATTAGTGCCAGTCCGACGACGATCACCGCGGGCACTTCATCGACGTTAACAGTGGTGGCTACCAATGCAACCACGGTTGTCATTACCGGAACAGACGGTTCGTCGTACCCGCTGGCGAGTACAGGCGGCACACAGACCGTCACGCCCGGCACGACGACCACGTACACGGCCACCGCTACAGGTGCGACGAGTCCGCCCGCAACAGCAGCGGTGACGGTTACCGTCACACCGAAACAGCCGGGCAGCATTAATTCCATCAATCACGTGATCTTGTTGCTGCAGGAAAACCGGACCTTCGACACCTACTTCGGGATGTTGAATCCGTATCGAAAAGCTAACAACTGGAACATCGGTGACGACGGCAAAGAGTACGACGTAGACGGCATCGACGATAAGCTGACCAAGTTTACAAACCAGGACGACGAGGGAGCTACCTTCGGCCTGTTCAAGTTCGCCACCAGCTGCATTGATGACATGAGTTCGGCCTGGCTGGAGAGTTACGGTGACGTAAACCGGTTCGACTTCAGTTCTTCCCGCAAGACCCTGATGGACGGCTTCGTTCATACCGCCGAGAATTTCGCGAAGAACACGATTGGCGGCCCAGATCCGGCAACTGACCTGCAAGGCCGCCGCGCGATGGGCTACTACGATCAGAATTTCCTGAACTACTACTACTATATGGCGTCGCAATTCGCCGTATCAGACAGGTGGTTCTCGCCGGTGTCGAGCAAGAGCGTATCGAACCGGATTGCCACCATATCGGGCGGAACTACGCAGGGATTGGTGCACGATCCCGCCAATGACGATCACTTCCCTCAACTCGTGCTGCCGAGCATTTTCCAGGAACTGGATTCAGCCAAGGTTTCCTGGAAGATCTACTACACCGTGACTGAGGACCAGTGTCTCGCCGACCCGAGCGCAACCTGCACTGCCACCACTCGAGACAGATATCCTGCGACAACGTTCACATATTTCACCTATTCGCAGAATTATCTCTACAAGAATCCGACAGGCGCCGCCTGCACAGGAACAACAAAGCCGTCGAGTGTAGTAGGGGATACCACGAACTCCTTCTGCATCGACCCAAATCACGTGGCTCCGCTCACGCAGTACTTTACCGACCTGACGAACGGCACGCTCCCAAGCTTTGCGTATATCGAAGCGGGTTACAGCAATAACGACGAACACCCAGGGAACGGGCAGTCCATCTTGGCGGGGCAGGCGCAGGTGGCGAAAGTTATCAATTCGTTTATGGCAAGTTCATCGTGGAACGATTCCGTGTTCTTCCTGAGCTATGACGAAGGCGGCGGGCCGTTCGACCACGTGCCACCGGTTCCGGGTCATACGAACGACAACACGGATGCGAGCCTGGGCGTGACGACGGATATCGGGACCATTGCGAAGAATCCGGACAGTTTCAATCCCTGCGTGACCGACGGCAGCGTGCACTGCGACCTGGCCAGCACCGATCCTGGCGCAAATTCGACCGACGCGCCTGCAAAACAGGGGTTCGCTGCGCAGCTGGGTTTCCGGGTGCCGAACTTCATTGTTTCGCCATTTGTGCGTAAGCACTACGTATCCCACACGCCCATGGATCACACCGCGGTGATCCAGTTTGTGGAGACGCGATTCATCGGACCGACTGCGCATTTGACAGCCCGCGATGCCG
>CAZBCQ010000292.1:2724-4511 GCA_964490255.1 uncultured Terriglobales bacterium
TCTCAGACACAAAAAAGTGAGCGGCTACTGGAACCGCTCACCGTACAGAGGAGGGTAATAGGTGTCAAACAACATGCTAGCGATCACACGCGAGTGCGCTGTCATGGAAATGTAATTTGTCTGTCTCTTGTGCCTGACTATTATTGAGGACCTTCCCAGACGAGATGAAAACTGGCTACTTGCGGTGCAGCGTCGGACGGTTCGGATCCTCGTCACCAGACGTCTGACCGGTCTGCCCATGGTCGCGCTGAACCAGAACCGGACGACCGATATTCCCTTCATCGACCTTGTGCTTGTTGTCCAGGGCGATGACGCGAGCCTTGATCTCGTCAAACTCGCTGGTATTCACGATGTACTCCGAGCGCTGGGGAAGATGCTCCGCGATTTCATTCTGCGCACGCTTGATGCGATCTTCAGTCATGGGATGGGTTGAGAATGCCTTGGCGATGAAACTGTGCTTCCCTTTTTCCTGCGTTTTGAATTTCTCGAATAGCTTCACGAATTCCTGAGGATCGTATCCAGTCTGGTAGTCGTATTCGATGCCCAGGAGGTCAGCCTCGCGCTCCGCATCACGGCTGAACTTCAGAACGCCCATCGGGACCGCGAATCCCATCACCTCGCGCACCGCAAATGCCGCGGGGCCTCCAAACATAAGGAGCGGGATAGAAGCCATGTTGAAGATCTGACTACGAGTAGCGTTTTTCGTGGCGTGGCGAGCCGCGACATGGGCAATTTCGTGCGCCATCACGCCGGCGAGGCCGGCTTCATTGTCGGCGGCCTCGATCAGGCCGGTGTTAACGAAGAAGAAACCGCCTGGGAGCGCAAAGGCATTGACCTCGTCGTCTTCCAGAACCTTGATCTGGAACGGGACCCGGGCATCGGAATTGGCCACCAGGCGTTGTCCCAGGCGATTGATGTATTCGGTGATGACTGGATCGTGGACGACGTGTGCGTTCGCTTCGATTTCCTGCGAGAGTTGACGCCCCATCTCGATTTCGCGGTCGAGAGAATAGAAGTCCAGCCCCGCGCCAACGTTTCGATTCCCGATCCGGCTCAAGTCGTATTTCAGCTCCACTTTCTGGCCAGACTGAGGAGAGCGCACTGCCGTCACGAGCGGCGGTAATGACGGGAGATCGGCGGGCGAGCGATGGAAAACAATATCAAGCGGAGAGGAAGCGTTTGCCGAGGTGCGCTGAACTTGAGCGCGCAACGCAATCCCGTTGAAGAGCAGAAGCAGCAACGAGAGTGCACGCCCAAGGTTCATAAAGCCTCCGGAGCGCCATCGCGGCAATCGGCGTCGGCTGAACTAACGTCACGTTAGAGCTAAAACATTACGGCGTCGTTGCTTCGTTATCTCAGTCGAGTGAACAGCTGGGACGGACCTGAATCGTGCGCAAGATTGTATGAGAGTTCCCGTCTACACGCAGCCATGAAGTGAGGTCAGTGCAGCGAAATTTCAGATCAGGAGAATCGCAATCGCAAAGACACGGTAGCAAGACGGAGCGGAGTTGAACGACTGATACGCGGGACGCTACACAAACTGCAGTTCCTAACTGTTTGATTTGTCATGCACATACGCTAGTATTAGCGAAAGGCACTCAACTTTATCATTCCGGTGCTTGACAAACCATTTTCCGGTCCGCTACATTAGCACTCGCTGTTATCGAGTGCTAGCAGCGACTCTCGATCCGAGAACCAGCCAGCAGTATAGACCGGATCAATCCATCAGTTTGCAATGTTCAACTTGAAGACACAGTTCTGAAAGGAGTCTGAAGAATGGCAACAAA
>CAZBCQ010000293.1:0-4488 GCA_964490255.1 uncultured Terriglobales bacterium
GAAGCGAAGTTACAGTAACTGCACTTGGTCTTGCAGAAAGGAACGGAGATGTAGATCCCCAACGGCATCATTCAATTATCGCTTAGAGTGAGGAGGAGCGCAGGTGGGGCAATGCAGAGCAGGTGGGGCAATGCAGAGCAGGCGAGGTCGCGTGCGAACCCGCCCAGTGATCGACAGGCCAGATCGCCTGTCCTACACCACTACTGCCTCCTCGAGATTCTTTAGCGATTCCGAGTATGGCGCCTTGGCCACGCCACGCTCGGTGATGATTGCCGTGACGTACTGATTGGGAGTCACGTCGAAGGCGGGATTCTCGACTTTTACGCCGTTGGGCGCGATCTGCTTTCCCCCGAAATGTGTCACTTCCCGCGAAGAGCGCTGTTCGATGGGGATTTTGCTGCCGTCGGGAGTTTCCATGTCAATCGTGGACCACGGCGCAGCTACGTAGAACGGAATGCCGTGTTCCTTCGCCAGCACGGCGACCGTGTAGGTGCCGATCTTGTTAGCAACGTCGCCATTGGCGGCGATGCGGTCTGCGCCCACGATCACCGCGCCGATTTTGCCCTGGCGCATCATGGCTCCGGCCATGTTGTCCGAGATGAGCGTGGTCGGAATGTTGTCCTTCACCAGTTCCCATGCAGTGAGGCGAGCGCCCTGGAGGAAGGGCCGAGTTTCGTCGGCGTAGACATGCAGCTTCTTGCCGCTTTCCACAGCCGCGCGAACAACTCCAAGAGCAGTGCCGTATCCACAGGTTGCCAGGGCGCCGGCATTGCAGTGGGTCAGAACGCTGCCGGAGGAAGGAAGGAGAACAGCGCCGTGGCGTCCCATGGCTTCGTTCGCGGCGATGTCTTCCAGGTACATGCGCTGGGCTTCCATGACCAGCGTTTGCTTGATCTGCGCGACGGGAAGTTCGGACGCGGCCTCGAATTTGTCTTTCATCCGCTGGATCGCCCAGAACAGGTTCACGGCAGTCGGACGGGTTTCGCCAATGGTGTCGCAGATCTGTTGGAACTCGCGGCGGAGTTCTGACACGTGATCGCCTTCCGCGTCCCGTACGCCCAATGCGACACCCATCGCCGCAGCCACGCCGATCGCGGGCGCGCCGCGCACGATCATGGTGCGGATGGCGTCTGCCACTTCTTCGTAGGTTGTGCAGGTGACGTAGACTTCTTCGGTCGGCAGCTTGGTTTGATCGATGAAGCGAACGCCTTCGTCAGTCCATTCCAGTGTTTTGATCACAGTTCACGAATCCAAATTGATTTCAGGCCGGACTCTTTTCAGCGTTCTGCCGCAGGTGCTCTTTGCGAACGTCGTCGGCGGTGAAGATGCACATAAACGGCGCCGGAGACGCAGCCTTCTCTACATTTGGACGCCCGCCGGCTTCTTCGCGCTCAATCAGGCAGATCACACCGATGACATCGAATCCAAATTCACGGGAGGCTTCAATGGCCTGAATGGTGGAGCTGCCGGTGGTGCAAACATCGTCGACGATCACCACCTTGGCACCCTTCTTATGGAAGCCTTCAATGCGCTGTCCTGTCCCGTGCTGCTTTTCGGCCTTGCGAACAAGGAATCCATTGATGCGGATGTAGTCGGCAGCTCCGGGGCTCAGGTCGGGAATGGGACGGCGCTCGGTGGATTGCTGCGCACTGAGCATGGCGACTGATACGACAATTGGATCGGCGCCCATTGTAAGTCCGCCGATGGCCTCAGGCGTCCAGCCGTGGCGATACATTTCGTCTAGGAAAACGCGTCCGGTCAGACGAGCACCTTCGCCGCTGAGAGTTGTGGTGCGACAGTCAATGTAATAGTCGCTGGTACCGCCGGACGAGAGCTTGAACTCTCCCAGACGGAAGGAATCGCGAGCGAGCAAAGAAAGAAGTTGTTGCCGGGCCGGAATCGTCACGGAACAAACATAACATGCCACACGAAGACTTGAAGAACGGGCTCAGCCGAGCTTCAGCTTAGCTTTTCGAGATGCCGGAAGTGATCGGTGGCAAACCACATCAATGCAAACAGAGTGCTGTTGTAGCCTGCATGAATCAGGAAACTCCTGGCGACCGATCGAGTTCTGGCGCGAGTGTAGGTGAGCGTCAGTCCCACAATAAAGATGAGGAACAGTGGCGCCCACGCATGCGCCAGTTGGGCAGCGTGCAGAAGAGCAAACGCCAGAGAAGTGATGAACAGCGAGAGCGCGAAGCCCAGAGTGCGATTCAGCGATGGATAGAGAAATCCGCGAAAGAAAAGTTCTTCCATCAAAGGCGCAAGGGTCACGCCAAAGATGGCCATTAAGTAGGCACCGGTGGCATCGGTGAAGTACTTGTCGAACGGCACTTCCTTCGGGATCGGCAGAAATGCGGATGCGCCTTCAATCAGGAATCCCAGAAGTGCGCCCGCCAGCAGGTACGCTGGCCAGCGCAGCCCGGGCCAATTCCACTGGATCGATTTCCAGAAAGCCAGTTGGCGAACCCGCAGAGTGATCACCATGAAAATCAGCACAACCAGGTACGCGGCTGTTTGGACCGGCAGAGCGACGCGCGGGTTTTCGGTAATCTGGGCGCTCGTAGCAGGAACTCCCAGGCGGCGCGCGGCGACGGGAACAATCACCGCACCAAGGACGACCAGCGCCACCATCGCTACGAGGAGAATGCGGACAACGTCGGCTAAGGTCCAGGGAGGATTTTCGCGCTGGAGACGCGCAGAACGTGAACTTTGCGGTAACTCAGGAGGAGCGGCAACCTGGCCTTCGATAGTTTCCGGCCCAAGACCCTGCGGATTGTCAAACGAGGCCAAGTCCCAAGGATAAACGATATCCGGTCGTCGCGAGCAGCCAAGCCGATAGGCTGCGCGACTTGAAACAGGGACTTGGCCCCGAACTTACACGCGCTCGAGCCACTCACTGCTGGGTGAGCAGCAATTGCCCGGACGGATCACGTAGACGAAAGATTTCGTCATTGACGATGATCTCGCGGGCGATCACGTCCTGGTGACCACGGAACTTGATTTTCGATCCCACCACAGCGACATCTTCGACGACCTTAAAGGGGAAGTTCACGCTGCGCATGATCCGAGACGCAGCCAGATGAACCTGCACGGGTCCACTGGCGGTCTGAAGCACGAGGTGTTCTCCCATTTCGCCATCGTTCACAGGGCAGGCGAACTCGTCCATGTGCAGGATCTTGCCCTGGACGGTGGTCTCGGTGGCGGCGTTGTAGCGGATCGACGCTGGATCCTGTGATCCGCCGAAGCCGATTACCAGAAAACCGATCACCAGCATTCCTAGGATCAGGCCGAGGATCAAACTATAGGACTTCATGACGGATCCTCCTTTGCAGCAGACTTGGAGACTGAGAATTCCCTTGGAGGACGGAAGTTGCGGCAGGTGCGGGTTGACGTCGGCACGGAAGACCTCCGTAGCGAGCGGGACCCTGAACTAGCTACATCGTAAGTCGGGCGCAATTGGAATGCTGTGACGGATGATGCAGGGCTTGGGTTGAAATGGCGATATGGTTTCAAGTTTCACGTTTCACGTTTCGCGTTTCAAAGGAAGTGGGTGCTCCACCCTCGCCTTCTGTTGGCGTGGGTGGGAACTGAAGAATCGCGACCGACTATTGCTGGCGTCTCATTCTTTCGAGATGACGGCGCATTGCCTTCTGTGCCTGCTTGTATAACTGAATCAGTTGTTGCGTTGAGAGAATCTCGTCGGTGGAGTGACGCTCCAACATCTGGAACGTGTAGAGCACGCCTGACGACATTCGCGGTGTACGTGTTGGCTGGCGGCGGGGCTTGTCGCGGTAGTGCTGCTTGAGATGGAAGTAACACCGGGAGTGGCCTCGCATGGCGGGCGAGCCACAACGGATGCCGTCGGATTTGATGTGGGTACATATCGATATCATGCGATCTCTTTCTCGCTGTGCGGGAGGGTACCCCCCGGGTGCCCCAGCTAAGTAGTTAGGCAACTATTACTTAGCGCGAAGGTTCTGCCAGTTCCGGCAAAACAAAGGAGTTAACAGTCAAAATCTTGAAAACACAGTTGTTAGTTGTTGGTTGTTAGTTGTCGGAAAGCGAACCTAGGTCAGCAATCAGAGCGGTACGGACCTGAGACCTCGAACAAATCTCGGTCTCTTCCTATTTCCAGAGTAGCAATTTTGCCGGCACCTACTAGACACTTCGGCGAAGTTTTTATTCAAGTTCGAATCAGAGAGTTAGAGCGAAATTCGCGAATTCGGGTTCTTGACAACCGTTCGGACCGGGCATCTGGCTCACAGACCCGAATACGGAGTCTACAGCGATGGCAATTGCACTGGCTGTGATCTGTCGTATTCCCACCCTTCGCCAAAAGAGGAGGAAAGGGAGGGCCACCCGCCAGTTGCGTTGCGAGATCCTTCTTCTCAGACTGGCTGCGTTAGAAAGGGCAAAGCAATGTCAGACCTGATACTGGTTACAGGCGCCGCAGGGCGCGTCGGCGGGATAGGGCGTACCGTCACC
>CAZBCQ010000294.1:0-2107 GCA_964490255.1 uncultured Terriglobales bacterium
GAAGGCAACAAGAAGGATAACTTCGAACCGGGATACGATCTGAAAGCGAAGATCACGGTTCTGTCCGAAGGAACGCGCGGATCGCTTACGAAGCAGCTCGTGTCGCGCTTTGAATTGGACAAAGATCGCAATCCACAAACGTATGGCGTTGGCGTGAAGGAACTCTGGGAACTCCCAGCTGGACGGATCGCGCCAGGTGAAGTGATCTACACCATGGGCTGGCCGCTGACCACGCAGGAGTACGGGGGCTCGTGGATTTACGGCTTCAAGAACAATATTGTTTCGCTCGGATTTGTTACGGGGCTTGATTATCCCGATCCGCGGCTCGATCCGCAGACGGTGTTGCAGAGCTTCAAGCGACATCCCTTCATCGCGAATTTGCTCGAAGGCGGCAAGCTGATTCGTTACGGCGCGAAGTCGTTGCCCTATGGAGGATGGTGGGCGATTCCTCCAGTTTCGGGCGACGGATGGATGGTGATCGGCGACTCGGCAGGGTTCCTGAATTCGCAGCGTTTGAAGGGAATTCATCTCGCCATTAAGAGCGGAATGCTTGCGGCCGAAACCGCATTTGAAGCGCTGCAAACGGCTTCGCCTACGACATCGCTCGGGTCGTTGGGGAAGCGAATCGAAACGAGCTGGATTGGCGAAGAACTCTGGCCAGTACGCAATTTTCACCAGGGTTTCGAGGGCGGTTTCTGGCGCGGAATGTTCCACGCAGGACTGCAGCAGTTTACGGGCGGCGCCGGATTACGCGACCGTTACGAATCGAAACCTGGCTACGCTCGCATGAAAAAATTGAGCGAAGTTCCGGCGGACGGCAACGGCCGCAAACAGTTGCTCGACAACGCCAAGGGTGATGGCAAACTGACCTTCGACAAACTCACCGATCTCTATCACTCGGGCACGAAGCACGAAGAGGATCAACCGGCGCATCTGGTCATTCACGATACCAACATCTGCAACACACGTTGCATTCAGGAGTACGGCAGTCCCTGCCAACACTTCTGCCCCGCCAATGTGTACGAAATGGTCGAAGCGGCCGATGCGCCGCAGGGGAAGGAGATCCATTTGAATCCTTCGAACTGCGTGCACTGCAAGACCTGCGACATCATGGACCCGTATCAAATCATCACGTGGGTTCCTCCTGAGGGCGGTGGCGGCCCGAATTACGACGGGATGTAAGCGCAGCCCGTGGATCCGAATCTCTCGTAAGGAGAGCTGTTTTCTCTGCGCATATGAAAAATCCTGCACATCCCTGTGTATGTGGAAATGCGTTTTGCCCTGAAGCCCCGGACATGTGATTGCACAGTAGAGTCCCGTTGCGGGCTGCTTCGTCGTATCTCCGCAATTGTGTGCCGCTTTCCGGAACTCTGAAAGGAGTTGAGGCAAAGCCGCATTCTTCGTTGGCTCTGAACGCTCGCGCGGGGAATCCACTCGTCCGCGCACAACTTCGTTCCCTGTTCAGGAGTTGAATATGGCGAAGTGCCCTGTTTGCTTGCCGATCTGCACGATCCTGATAGCGCTGGTGTGTTTGTCCATTCCAGCGCTGGCGGATAATGCTGATCTGGCTTACGCCCAGCCTGACTTTTCAATGACCGGGCTCCGTGGAATCACCGAGTTGCCTCCTCTCAGCTTTTCTGACAAGACGCTGTTTACAACAGCGGGAGCCGATGGGAGATTCATTTCGGAACTCTGCTCTTTCACATGCGACTTCCAACTGAGACGCGATCGCCTCACCCCTACCGAAATCTCATGGCTCAATCACTACGAAGGTGGTGATTACCCGAATTTCGGCAAGTCCAGAGGGGAAGACGATTCATACTGGAGGAAGCACACGAGCAGTGTGCCTGAGCCCTCGTCTCTAACATTGCTAGGTACAGCGGTTCTTGGCATCGCCTTCCGTTTCAGAAAGCGATTTAAACGATGACCAACGGTGGAAGCCGCTCCGAGGTAGGGAGCGGCTTCTCGCCCATTCTTCCTGCTCCAAACACAGAATTCAGGAACCTATAGCTCGCTTCAGTCGTATCCTGAAGCAGAGCTACTGGTATGTTCACTTTCCTGCTGTGGTGCATTCTCTTCGTGCTGTGCTGGCCGTTGGCGCTGGTCA
>CAZBCQ010000294.1:2207-4465 GCA_964490255.1 uncultured Terriglobales bacterium
ACTTTCCTGCTGTGGTGCATTCTCTTCGTGCTGTGCTGGCCGTTGGCGCTGGTCATCCTGGTGCTGTACCCGTTCGTGTGGCTGTTTCTGCTGCCATTCCGGATTGTCGGCATTGCAGTGGACGGCGTCCTGCAATTTCTGTGGGCGTTGCTGACATTACCGGCGCGTTTGCTGCGCGCACCGGGGCGCATTTAACCGGGCGCATTTAAAGGTTCATCTACAACATTCCGAATGCATGGCCACATCCCAGAGACGGTGAGGCCCTGAATGAAACGCACACTCGCCCTATTCGCAACGACGCTGATTCTGCTTGGCATCGCATTGGCTCGTGACATACGGCTCACACCCGGCACCGTAGACCCGGGAGCTCAAGGCAAGCTCAGCGTCAACAAACAGAAAGACGGAACGGAGCAAGTGAAGGTAGATGTCCAGCATCTTGCACTGCCTTCCGCGCTGACGCCACCCAAGATGGGATACGTCGTCTGGATCCAGCCGCCCGACCATCCGCCAGAGAACCACGGCGTACTGAAGGTCGACAGTAAAGAGAAAGGGAGCTTTCAGACCACGACAGCGTACCCGCGATACGACGTCTTTGTAACGGCGGAGGACAATCTGCAGGTGACGCAGCCATCCGGACCGGTGGTCGCACGCGCCAGCGTGACGCCAGAATAAGGGGCGTACAAAATGCAACGGCCCACGATCGTGACCAATCGTGGGCCGTCCGGTAGCCTGTTTAAATTGGCCTGAGGCGGGTCACCCTAACGTTGACCCCCCGCCAAGTACTTCCGATTCCAGCAGCATCGCCATTGGAATGCTGCCTGACACTGTCGCGCCACTCACCGATCGGGTGGCCGTCACACCGGAAGCCAGGAGAGGATTTAGAGCGAAACGCCCTAGACCTCAAGCACCTCACTGTGGCTGTAACTATGACTGTCTGAATTTGTCGACACTGGACCACCTCCTTTCTCAGTGTAGGTGCAGATTAATACAGGTTGGGATTTGCGTCAAAACCAGCTCTGGATCGGGGACTGGTCTTCAGTTCTCGGTTTTTCGGTACGACAGTACGTCCGTTTGTCAGTAAGACCCAGCCACTCTTTCCAATCCCGGCCCAATAGAAGGCGACTCGGCGCAGCCGGCATTGATGTGCGAGCGACGCCGGTCCGTCATCTTGTACGTAATGCTTTGAATGCGACTTAGGATCAATTACCAATCCTGACGTCGACTTTGAATTCGTGATAATTGCGGAAATCAATGATGTTGTGGCTGCACTCTGGGCTACCCCGGCGACAGCCCAAGCTCTCGGCGTGGACCGGAAGCAGAAACGAGGCCCCAGCAATCCTCACGTCGGAATAATCCACGGCCGATTCAACCCTATCCAGTGGAAAGTCCGGCGGTATGTCGATGGCCTGCGTCTCAATGCGCAAGACGCGCGCGGTTGCCGGATCCACCCATACGGAGCCTCGGTAAGCCGGATGCATAGTCTGAGAATCGGCCTGCACGATCCAGTGTGAATTTTCACTTTGCACTTGAAAGTCGTAAACATGGGCGATGGAACCCGAGATGGGAGACGTACCGCCGGACCGGAACTGCGCGTCCGTGTTGGGAGAAAAGAGGTCCAGCAGTGTGGACGCAAATTCTCCAACGGACCAGGAACCACCGATTTCCTGCATGTCTTTGTTCGTGGGGTGGTCATCGATCTTCACTTTGCGATAACTTTCGTGTCCGTTGCTGTAAATGACTTCAGCCGAAACGATATCCAAGGGCATTTTGTCGTGGCCGCGCTGTTGATACCGCGCCATGTACTCCTCGCAAATAAAGTTGGGAAGCTTCTGTGAAAACTGAAGCGCCGCGTCTCTGGCCCTTTCGATCAAGGGTGCGTTGGGATTCGGCAGACGCGGGTGTACGGAGTCCGCGGAGGCAGAAGGAGAAGCGTCCGGCGGCGGGTCGGGACAGGGAGGTAGATCCGGCTGCGCGCCTCGTTTCAGGGTGGGAGGAGCGTTGGAGCAAGGAGGCGCACCCTGCCCTTGCGGTTGCGATTGTGTCGCCGCTGGCTGCGCGGACGATCCACTTTGCGCAGTCAGAGAAATCGGAGCAATCAGAGACAGGGCGAAGAGCGAGCCGAGATAAGCGAATCTCCGACCCGAGTAAAAACTTCGCCGATCATTCCCTGGATCGGGCGCAGGATTCAGCTTTCCCATTTTGCCTTCCCATCTCACAGACAGCATATACCCCAAGCGATGGATAAAGGTGCGAGCAAC
>CAZBCQ010000295.1:0-4337 GCA_964490255.1 uncultured Terriglobales bacterium
CCAGCCTCCCGGACGTTATCCGGCACACTGCTCTGCGGAGTTCGGACTTTCCTCCCGCACCGGCGAACCGGTACCGGCGACCGTCCGATCCGGCTGCCAACTGCAACATTATATAGATGATGGGAATCCCGGTTCGGAAGGAACTTTGGCACCAGCGGACACGTATCTCTGATCGGGCCAGTGTATCTGTGCCATTGCGCCAACGTCTTTTCAGTAGAGCGAAGTAGAGAAGAACACTCAGGCCCCTGATAGACTTCTAAATATCCGCCATGAACACGCTGGAAGCCGTCCGCATCGCGTTGCAATCGCTCTGGGCGAACAAGTTACGCTCGGTGCTGACGCTGCTCGGCGTCGTGATCGGTGTCTCGGCGGTGATCGCTGTCGTGACGTTTGTCGCGGGAATTAACGGCTACGTGGCCAACAAGGTCTTCGGTCTGGGCGCGGACGTGTTCATCATCGGCAAGATGCCCGGCGTGGTCACCGATATCGATACCTACCTCGAGGGCCAGCGTCGCAAAAACCTCACCATGGACGACTACCGCGCTGTGGCCGAAGGCTGCCAACAATGCAGCTACGTCGGCGCGTCGATCACGAATCAGAGCGGCCACGTACGTTACGAGAACCAGGCGTCGTCGGACACGATGGTACGGGGCATGACCGCGTCAATGATGACCATCTACGACGAAGAGATCGTGGCCGGGCGCGGAATCAACGAAAACGACGTGGAAAATTCCTCGCATGTAGCGGTAATCGGGCAGGACATCCTGGAGAAGTTGCTGGGCAGCGTCGATCCTCTGGAGAAGTTCATTCGCATCGATGGCCAGGAGTATCGCATCATCGGCATGGGCAAGAAGGAGGGCAAGACACTCGGCCAGAGCCGCGACAACTATGTCCTGATTCCCATCACGGCCTACATGAAGCAGTTTGGGGAACACCAGAGCGTCCGCATTTCCGGGAAGGCCGCCGGGGTTGGTTCGCAACTGCAGACCGCGATGGACGAAGCGCGAGTTATTTTGCGGGCGAGGCGGCACGATCAACCGGGCAAGCCGGATACTTTCGCGATCGACACGAACGACAGCTTCCTGAGCATATGGTCGAGCATCAGCAGCAGCTTCTTCATCGCCATGATCGCAATCGCCAGCATTTCGCTGGTGGTCGGCGGAATCGTGATCATGAACATCATGCTGGTGTCGGTCACCGAGCGGACGCGCGAGATTGGAATTCGTAAGGCGCTTGGCGCCAAAAGAAACGACGTGATGCGGCAGTTCCTTATTGAGTCGAGCACGATGGCCGTGGTCGGCGGCGTACTGGGAATCCTGTGGGGCATTGTCGTAGCTAAAACCGTCACTGGTTTGATCGGCATGCCTTCGGAGATCAAGGGCTGGGCTATTTTGGCGGGGCTAGTTGTGTCGGCGAGCGTAGGTATCTTCTTCGGTGTGTATCCGGCCCGCCGGGCAGCGATGCTTGATCCGATTGTTGCGCTCAGGGCGGAAACCTAATGGCGATGACGAAACGCGATTACGGCGAGATTGTGCGCATGGCGATGGACACGATCGCCAAGAACAAGATGCGCTCCGGGCTGACTGTGCTCGGCGTGGTGATCGGCGTTGCCGTGGTGATTGCGATTTCGTCGGTGGTGAATGGACTGAATTCCAACGTGACCGATTCGATCAAGGAGATGGGATCGAATCTGATTATGGCATTCCACATCGATGTGTTCAGCTTCAGCCGTCCCAGCGAGGAGATGCGCACACGCAAAGAACTGACCTGGGAAGATGCGGAAGCTATGAAAGATTTGCCGCACGTGCAGACGGTGACTGCAGGAGTACGCTATTTCCTGCCGGAGTTCGGTGAGGGAAGTTACGTAGTGAAGTACAACGGGCGCCGGGCAAAAAACACGATTCTTGAAGGCGACAGTCCATCGGCCAAAGAAGTTTACGATCTCCAGATGAGCGAAGGCCGATTCTTCGATGAAAGTGAAAACGAGAATCGGTCGGCAGTGATCATCCTGGGCCACGACACCGCCGAGGAGCTTTTTGGGAACGAGTCGTCGCTCGGGAAAGAAATCGACATTGAGGGAAAGCTGTTCACCGTGGTGGGAGTGAGCGCTCCGATCAAGAGCGCGTTTGGAGGCGGGAAGAATCCCGACGACAACATCGTGCGGTTCCCGCTCTCGACATTCCGCAAGTTGCACCCCGAGCTGAAACAGCACTGGATCACCGTCAAGGCGACCAGTCACGACGACATGCCGAAGGCAATGGACGAAATGCGCGAATTGTTGCGCCGTCGCCGGAGAGTTCCGCCAGACAAGCCGGACAATTTCTCTATATTCACTCAGGAATCGTTGTCTGACTTCTGGAACCAGATTACCGGCGCGGTCTTCATCTTCATGTTCGCGGTGTCGAGTGTGGCGCTGATCGTTGGCGGCGTCGGCGTGATGAACATCATGCTGGTGTCGGTAACCGAGCGCACGCGCGAGATTGGTGTGCGCAAAGCCATTGGTGCGCGCAAGAAAGATGTGCTGCTGCAATTTACGCTGGAGGCGATTACGCTGACTTCGATTGGGGGAGTCATCGGCGTACTCATCGGAGCGCTACTGACGCTGATGGTGCGGCTGATTTGGTCGTCGCTGCCGGCAAGCATGTCGCTCTTCTGGGCCGGGCTGGGATTTTTCGCATCGTGCGCCATCGGACTCGTGTTTGGAATCTATCCCGCATGGAAGGCGTCGAACCTCGATCCAATTGAAGCCTTGCGTTATGAGTGATCGAGTTCCCGCGCAAGTGAAACGCAATCCTTGATACATCTTCTGCTGAAATCGCTTGCAGTGCTGAGTGCAGGACTCGCAGCCGCCGGCCTTGGCTACTACTGTCTTTGCCTGTACGGAATGTTCACATTCCTGCGCGACTGCCGCCGAAAGCGTCGGATACCGGGTTTCGCTCCACCAGTTTCGATTCTCAAACCGCTGCGCGGAACCGATCCGGAGATGTACGAGAGCTTTCGTAGTCATTGTCTGCAGGATTATTCCGAGTACGAGATTATCTTCGGAGTGAGCGATCCAAAGGACGAGGCTGTCGCACTCGTCCAGAAACTAATTGCCGAGTTTCCGAGCCGCAACATTCGACTGCTGATCTGTCCTGAAATTCTCGGCACCAATGTGAAAGTCAGCAACCTGCTGCAGATGGCTCGTGCCGCGAGATACGAGCATTTCATTGTGAATGACAGTGATATTCGCGTGCCTGTAGATTATCTGCGGCGTGTGCTTGTGCCATTTAGCGATCTCAAAGTTGGCATGGTTACGTGCCTCTATCGAGGTGTCGCCGCGAGCACGCTGGGCTCACGGCTGGAATCCGTCGGAACGAGCACGGACTTTTGTCCGGCGGTGCTGGCTGCGCGGCAACTGCAAGGCGTTCGGTTCGGGCTGGGATCGACGTTGGCATTTTCGCGCAAGGCGCTCGATGCGATCGGCGGATTCGAGCCGCTGCTCGACTATCTCGCCGACGACTACGAGTTGGGCGCGCGCATCGCTCACGCCGGTTTCGAAGTGCGCGTGTCGGAAGTGGTTGTCGATCACTTTCTTCCCAACTATACGATGCGCGAGTTTCTGGATCACCAGATACGCTGGGCGCGGACCATTCGCGACTCACGCCGATGGGGCTACGCTGGGCTGATCATCACGTTCCCGCTGGTGTGGGCAATGTTGGCTGTGTTGCTCTCGGCGGGGGTAGCGTGGTCGTGGGTGCTGCTGGCATTTGCAGTGGCGATGCGCGCGGCCGTTGCGTGGCTCGGGGCGGAGACAATACTGCAGGATGCACAGTTGAGGCGCGACTTCCGGCTGATTCCGCTGCGTGATGCGTTGGCTCTGGCTGTTTGGGTTGCGAGTTTCGCGGGACATAAGATCCTGTGGCGCGGGATCGAGTTCGAATTGAAAGACGGCAAGCTAAGACCAGCGTAGGTCCTTTGTTTTGCCTCTTTTCCGGTGAATCGATATAATGAGCTTTACTGAGCGGGAGTAACTCAGTGGTAGAGTGCGACCTTGCCAAGGTCGAAGTCGCGGGTTCAAATCCCGTCTCCCGCTCCAGAATTCAAACGGTCCCGACCCCTCCGAGTGAGGGTTTTTTGATGTTGAGGCGTTTAGGCCCAGATTGAAGCTTGCTGGTCCGAAAACGCCGACGCGCGAAGACCTTCTTTCCGTTGAGGTGTTCAGCGGTGGTCTAATCCGGTTGCCGAGATCCTGACCAGAACAGGACGTGTTTGAAAATGGGGCGCGGTAGCCAAGTGGTAAGGCAGAGGTCTGCAAAACCTTTATTCGGCGGTTCGATTCCGCCCCGCGCCTCCAA
>CAZBCQ010000296.1:0-4291 GCA_964490255.1 uncultured Terriglobales bacterium
TGCGCCCGCAGGGAGCCGACGCCGTCCTGACATACCTGATCAGCATGGACGGTACCATGAACGGCAGCGCGCTTCCGTCTGAGCCGCAGCGTGTAGTCAGCATATGGCAGGAAGTTTCAGGGCGGTGGGTTTTGATTTGTCAGGTAAAGGTGCGGAAGTAGTCAGAAATGAGAAGGCAGAAGTTCAGAATGACTCCCGCTGATTTCTCTCCCAGTGGCGACTTAAGCTAGCTAGCTGCCAGCTACCCCTCTTACTAACCACTAATCACTACCCACTACTTTAGTGCCAGCGAGTGGTGAAATTAGTCTGCACTCCATTCGCCTCGCCGTATACCCGCGCGAAGGCACCGATGTTTCCGTTCTGTACTGGTCCGTCCAGTGGTTCCGCGTAGATAACGTAGTTATCGGCCGGCAACCCGGTAATCGTATAGCTGCCGTCGGGTCTAGAGATCGTTCCCACGGCGCTCTTCACGATATTTGGGAATTGAAACAGTTGTAGCGTGCTGGTTGATTCGGCAAAGACGTGAGCGCCAAATACCGGGGCACCTGACAGGGTTATGTGGCCGCTAATCGATCCTGCGGGAAATGTCTGACCGGAACTCGAAGGATACCCGAGTGAAATGGCGGCCACATCGTCGTAGCTGAGCTGCGTTTTTGTTACCGCTGCGTAGGGGTACATGATGGCCTCAACTACGGCCGAGTGATCCAGTCCGAAGAAGTGACCAATCTCGTGAGTGGCGATGGTCTGCAAGTCACTTTGATTTCCAGTCGGGGTTCCGCTCGTCACGAATGAATTCGCAGGATTGAACAGGATGATGCCCTGTACGATTTGCCCGCCGAACGTGGTGGTCCCGCCGTGCTGGTCCGATTCTCCGGGCGCCGTTGCAGTTGTCGTCAGCGTTACGGCAAGCGTAGACGTATCGGAAAAGATGGTCTGATCGTTGCCGTTGCAGACAAAACAGATGAGGTTCTCACCGGCTGGTGTTGCAGCCGCATCCGTGACACTGGAAGGCGGGCCTTCTCCGACTACCCCCTGCAAGGACGAATTAGGAGCTTGCATCCAGGTGATGAACGAGTGTGCAAGCACATCGTGCACGCTTCCGGTGCCCGTGATGTTCGTTCCGGTCGAGGGATTCAGGTTCCAATGCACATGGAATGCGCTGAAGTCCCAAACACTGCAGTTCTGCCCGTAAACGCTGGCGCAGGCGAATCCGGGCTGGCCGCTGGTGACCAGCGGATTCTGCCCATTCACCATCGTCAACTGCTGAAGATACGAGAATGCCGGGACCGTAAGAGCGATGGTTGCGCCGATAAGGCAGACCAGAATTCCGAGTACGAGCCAGGGTCGATGCTGAACGATCTTCATTGCCGCAACGTCCTCCGTACACGGGACTCCAGTTCAGTCAGCGTCATCGCCGACCCCTGGTACACGTTCACCTGTTTCGATCCATATTGGATCGCATCTGCGCCCGGAACGCCGTTGCTCACGAGTACTTGCCCCGACTTGTTGCGCGAAGCGCGAAATTGTCCCTGCATCAGGCCGACGACGACGTGAGTCCCTGGCTCAGAGTTGTTCTGATACAGGAAGAGAACTGTGTCTTCACCTGGTTGCAGATGTCGAACGCCCGCGACCTGCTGCGCATATCCTTCCGCAGCACCGCCAATCTGCTTCACCAGGATGTACGAATCGGGCGATCCCTTTAGCGTGTTCACCACTTGCACCCGGGTATAGGTGTAGATGATCGTGTGCTGCGTATTCCATGCTGACCACGAGTTCAAGACATGGCCTTCGACTACAGTGGACGCAACCTGCGTCATCTGTTCCACAGTCATCGGCCGGATCGTGGTAGCGCGGCCCTGCGTAATCACGAGGACAACAATAGCGAAAATGAAGACAAAGAAGAGGCGTTTCACGGTATCACCTGCAACCCTCCCGTGAACGTGGTCACGTTGTTATTCGTATCCTGCAGGATGACAGTGCGGGCGCCCAATGACGCGCTCGGTGTGGCTACCAGTGTGAAAGCGACGCCGGTTATCGGAGGATTGTCTGTCGACTTGATCGTTATCGGATTGCTGACCGTAAGATCATTCGGCCCACTGATGGCGATTTTCATCGACGCAGATAATCCTGTGCCGAACATCAGCACGGTCATGGTGGAACCTTGCGCGATGCTTGCACCGGTATTCGATGCGGAACCGCTGCTTGCGCCGGGAGTGACCGCGCCTAACGCGATTGCATTCGGATTGGTTCCGGTCGGCGCCGCCACAGCAATGTCAACACTTGGCGTCGTTTGATTCGGGGAAACCGAGACCACTGTCGGAATAGCAGGAGTGGTCGTGCCGCTGGCTCCACTGCTTCCGGTGCCTCCACTTCCTCCGGTACCTCCACTACTTCCGGTCCCAGTACTGCCTCCCGTGCCGGTGGTACCCCCTCCACCAGAAGTGCCTCCGCCTGTGCCGGAGCCGCCAGCGCCTCGTCCTCCGGGATTAATGCCGCTTGTCGCACTTCCCGGCGCACCGCTGCCACATGCAACTAGAAGTGCACAAATCAAGATGAGGGAAGTAAGTCGAAGCACAACTCCGCTCCTTGTGTCTCTTTCGAATGCCGCCTATTGTTACGAGTTGCACATTAGCGCAACTTGAATCATCGGATCATGTACCTAATGGGCATGACCTTAGTACCCAATGGACATGACCGAAATTGCTGAACTCTCGCCTGCCACTTACAATGCGGGAAAACCTTCATGGATTGTGCCCTTTTCCGAACCTCCAGTGACAAACGTTTGTTCCGCTTAGCATTACTACGCTGGTACGGCTTCCAGAAGCGGGACCTGCCCTGGCGCAAGGATAAAAATCCATACCGCATCTGGCTTTCAGAGATCATGCTCCAGCAGACGCGCGTCGCCGCCGTTCTCGAGCACTATCGCGAATTTCTCACTCGTTTCCCGACGATCGAGGAACTAGCGTCGGCCGACTTGGATGCAGTTCTCGCCGCATGGAGCGGACTGGGCTATTACCGTCGCGCACGAAATCTTCACGCCGCTGCGCAGGAAGTCGTTGCTAAATTGGGCGGAGAGATTCCTCGCACGGCCGCAGATCTGCGCCAACTGCCCGGTATCGGACGCTACACCGCCGCCGCTATCGCCAGCATTGCGTTCGGAGAGACGTGCGCCGTCCTCGATGGCAACGTAGAGCGAGTATTGGAACGACTGTCGGGGCAATCGGCCACCAAAGCGGCGTTGTGGAAATTCGCCGAGGGTCTGTTGAGCCCCCAGCGCCCCGGCGACTTCAATCAGGCGATGATGGAATTGGGCGCGACGGTGTGTTTGCCGACAGACCCACGCTGTCTTTTGTGTCCCGTCCACAAGTGGTGTGAAACGCGTGGAGCCGGGTCGAAAAGGGTCCAGGACAAGCGACAAATCTGCGACTTACACGTGGCGCTCCTCACCGATGGAACCCGGGTGAAGCTGGTGCGCCGGCCCAAATCGGCGACCGTGATGACGGGTATGTGGGAACTGCCGACGCTTGCCGAAATCCCAAATCCTCCGGCCAGCCCGAGTTTGAATCTTAAGCACTCCATCATGAATACCGATTACCGGGTCCGTGTGTGGACCGTGCGCAACGGCCAAACGCTCCGTGGCCGCTGGTGGTCGGCGACCGAGCTTCCCGATATTCCACTGACCGGATTAGCCCGTAAGATCCTGCGACGAGCAGCACTCATCAGGAATCAATGATTGAAGGAGGAATTTCATGCCTGCACTGGATGCCGGGGTTCCGGCGCCTGAATTCAAGCTACACGACACGAAAGGTGGCCAGTTCTCGTTAGAAGAGGCTCTGAACCATGGGCCTGTTTTGCTCGCTTTCTTTAAGATTTCCTGCCCCACGTGCCAATTTACCTTTCCGTATTTGGAGCGACTGTACCGTGGCTTGAAAGGCAAGGCCGTGCCCGCAATCGTCGGTATCTCCCAGAATAATCAAGCGGATACAAACGTGTTCCTGAAACAGTTCGGTGTGACCTTTCCCGTGCTCCTCGACAATTCGAAGGGATATCCCGTCTCGAATGCCTACGGCATCACAAACGTGCCTACTCTCTTCTACATAGATCAGGACGGCACCATCGAAATCTCCTCTGTGGGCTGGTCGCGCAAGGACCTGGAACAGATAACCGACCGTGCCCAGCAGGACGCCGAACTCGCCGATATTCCCCTGTTCCGATCCGGTGAACAAATCCCCGATTCGAAAGCCGGTTGAGGATCGCTCAACTAATCCGCGGTCGCGGATTGAATCCTGCT
>CAZBCQ010000297.1:0-4280 GCA_964490255.1 uncultured Terriglobales bacterium
CGGGCGTAAAAGTCCAGCTTGGTCCACACGCCAGCGTGCTCTACCGGATATCGAATCTTATGTAGTGGGGCAATCTGAAGGGGCAGTCCGGGAACGCTTCCCGGATGAGCTACGGACCGAAAGTCGGCCCGTCAATGACCACATGGGCATTTTAACGTTACCGATGTGGTGAAATTTCCCGCTTGCGTGATTTTGACTCAACGCTTAGCTCTGCCGCCTCAGTCTCTCCCTACCACTGTGTCGTAAAGCCCGTAATGTGTGAGTCCCTCATGGCTCTTAATGCCCGTATACATGAGCGATGCGTCCTCGTAGCGGCGGAACGCGAACACTGCCTGGTTCATCTGCTCAGTGTTGAATACCTTTAGTTGTACGAGCAGATGAAAATCTTTCACCGTCAGCCCGGTGACTGCCAGGAATAGCTCCGGCTCCAGTTTAGTGATCACGTCTTGCAGCGTATTCTCGCGAAAATCCGTCAGGTACATGAACGCCGGAATGCGAGTCGCGAATTTGATCAGCTTCTCTTGAATGAGCTTGCGCTTGGACTTGTATTCCTTCTCCGCCTCGGTGAGCTGTTTTTCCTGCTTCTCGGTCAGTTCCTTTTCTTTAGCTTTGTTTTTGAGTTCCTTGACCTTCTCGCTCTTGTTAATGATCGTCTCGATGATGTTGTCGCCCAGCGCCCGCCAGCCCTCGATACGTTCTACAGCGGCCATGGCTTCGGCGTTATCAAGAACTCGGCGCAACGTGTCATTGTCCACGTTCACCAGCAGTGCACTCTCCCATTTGCGCGCCAGCAGAGTTGCCGAGGTGCCTGCCATCGCGATGTCGAGAATGCCTCCAGCATCGATCTGAGTCATATTCGCGCCGTCGTAAGCCAGCACCGGCAGGAATGAGACGAGGTCCCTAACCGCGTTTTCCGGATTCAATTCGTTGGGCGAGAGTTTGATGCCGTAGTCAGAGAGCTGACGAAGGGCGCGCGTCGGAGCAAAGTCGAATACAAAGCAGACCGGCTTGAGGATTTCTTCCTCGTTAGGATTGTCACCATTCGGGTTCTTGATAGACCACGGAGACTGTACGCGGAAAGCCGCCTGAAAGTAGGTTTCAGGACTCTTCAGATTGCGCAACATCAGAATCGAAGACCATTGCGGTACCGTCACTCCAGTGGTGAGCTTCCCGCATGACAGCGTGACTGTCTTCGTGGTGAACCCGCCGCCTATCGCCTTGCGCACCGGTGGTAGTGCTTCGAGTCCGATTCCTGCCGCTGCTCCGGCGGCGACGACGACGTCATATTCATGCCAGAAGACGTTGTGCTTTTCCGCCAGCAGATTTGCCATCGCGTGGCAGGCGGCGACATTTGGCAGGAACCAGAAGGAGTGTTGGAGGTACGGCAGGAGCCGCACATCCGAATAAGGGAACGGTGGTCGCGAGCCCGTCTTGAGGGCCTCAACGATCTTCGGCGCATATTGGCCTCGAATAATGTCAAGCCACTTTTGCACGTCGCTCTTGTGATTAAACTGCGCCGTTTTTCCCGCGCCTGTCGCCGCAAAGAACTCGTTGAGATCAAACTCGTCAAACTCTCCACCGCTCGCGACCGTCAGCAGTTCGTCCGGCATTTGGTATGTCAACAGGCGCATCTGCGGAAGCGCACCATAAGGATTCCACTTGTTGGGGTTCTTGGCGGCGAAATCTGCTTTAGCGCGCTGTTCGTCGGTATAGGTCCAGTTGAAGATCTGTTCTTCAATGAACTCGCCTGTTGCCAGCGCTTTAAACGGTGTTCCAGAGAGGTAGAGGTAAGCCTTGGTTGTGATCGGCAGAAATTCGGCTTCCTTCTCGGAAAGAACGCTCAGGTCTTCGTTCACACTTTCTAGTCCAGCGGCATATTCGAGGCTAGCTTCTTTTTTCGCTACGACCTCTTCTTCGCCCTCGAACAGTTCTTTAGCGGTCTCGCGCCACGCTCCAAAGTGGTATTCGTCAAACACCACCAGATCCCAATTCACCTCGTGCAGCCATTCGTTTCTCGCTTTGATATTTCCCGCCGCGTCGCGGCCCAGCAAATCCTGAAAGGAGCCGAAGTAGACAACCGGCTTCTTGCGGTCGATCTTTGTGGGGTCGCTGTTGGAACTTCGGGAGAGGTATTGCCACCCATCAAAATCAATATGAGATTCCAGATCGGTCTGCCATGCATCTTCTACTGCGGGCTTAAAAGTGACCACCAGGACACGCTTCGCGCCAAGCTTCTTTGCTAGCTGATAAGTAGTGAAGGTCTTGCCGAAACGCATCTTCGCGTTCCAGAGGAAGCGCGGAACGGCATCCTTGTCCTCCGCCCATCGCGAAAGAAAGTATGCGTGCGTCATTTTGACCGCTTCTATCTGTTCACGCCGCATCGCGAATGTTTCGTGGTGAGTGCCGCTGAATCGCTGTCCCTTGCGCAGTTCCGTGAGCACGGTCTTGAGGTCTTTGAGGGTGCAGCGCATCCATTCCAGTTCGGTGTTCGCGAACTTCTTCCTGATGAGTGCTGCGCGCACTTCATGGTCGCTGAAAATGGTTCCGTCGTCGCGCTCTGCGGATTCGTCCAGTTCGATCTTGAAGTTCTTGATGGCGGCAGTCTTGAGCTGCTCGGCGATGCGCTGCTTCACGTTGCGAGTTGTTTGGCCAATCTTGAGAAGACCCTTGTGGGCCTCATCGGCGATCGAATAGGCGTAGATGCGCGGCTGAGCCTCTGGCTTCGGCGCGAGGATCTCCTCGATGGTTTTACTCATCAGCCTCTCCCATAGGCCGGATCATGCTGTTGATGAATGCGATCTCGTCTCTTGTGATGCGGTACTTTTTATAAAGATCTTCGTCTGTCCACAATCGCTCCCAGGGCTGCTGAGGGACCCATGAGTATGTTGAGCGTAATGCGTGTTGCGTGATCTTCCGCAGCGATACAAGAAACCTGAACAATCGCGTAGCCACATAAGAGTGCACGCTTTGCGCCTGTATCCGCTTCTTGAACGGACCTGCGACAAGGTAAGTCTGAGTACAGACGGAACCGGGCGAAGCAACGATTGGCGGCCCCAGGACCATTGCCGGAATAGCGCCGCGTTCGCCGTAGGCCTCGGGAAGCAGGACTTTCCACGCATCAATTAGTTGCGTGTTCTTCCGGATACTCGACCGCGGTATAAATCCAACGGTTCGTTTCCCTCGATCAGTGAGATAGACCTCTACAGAATTCTTGAAGGGTTTGGTCTTCCATTCTTCTAAGTTTGTTGGCAAGCCAAAGGGGGTGTCGGAGCTGACGATGGCGTCCATCGTGAGTTCCTGGAGAGCCCGGATTTTATTGAGAATTGCCAGCGAGCGCTGGTCTCGGACGAATATGTCATTGCTTCCCAACTCCCGAACAACAACCGGCTGACGCTCCTCTCCTTGGTAGAGCGTGTACTCACAATTGCCTTGATGGTCCTTGTTCCATAGAAAATAACCAACGCCGCCCTCAAAATCGACGCCGGGAAAAGCAGTTGACATCTTGGTGTAGTCAACAAGATGACTGATGTGCTTCCCCGTTAGCATAGTCTTTCGAAATTCATCCATGCCACGTCCGCCCGCCAGCCACCTCGACGGGATCACCATACTTAGGAATCGCGGATCGAGCCTTAGCGCCTGCTCGACGAAGAGATGGTAGATCGAGGAGTCACTCGAACCGCCTGCTCCGCCCTTCATTTGATACGGTGGATTGCCGATGATCACGTCAAACTGCATGTCGCCTCCAAATAACTGGGCAATTCGGGTCTTTATGTCGTCTGTATGGATAAACGCATACGCGTGGGTTTCAAACCCCTCGCCTCGGTCGAATATCTTTTGTCCTACGCGGCAAAACTTGCATTGGCCGTCAACCCACGTGTGTTCCATCCGTTCAAACCAGATGTTGCCATCGTCGGTGGCAAAGCTTCGGGCGATGGAATGCTTGCCATTTGCTTCCTTCGAGCAATAGATGCTGCGTCGCGCAAGCAGACTCGTGAGATAGGTGATGCCAATGCCAAATACCTGTTTCGTGAGGATGTGATCAACGCGCTCTTCCAGATTCGGAAGCTCGTCCGCCAACCCTTCGGTGAGACGGCTGGTGATCTCCCGTAGAAAAACGCCGGACTTTGTACATGGATCAAGGAACCGAACTGAACTATCCGACCAGATGTCCGCTCCGTCTTTGTTTGCCGCCCAGGCTTCGGCAACCGTGTCCAGCATCCGGTTCGCGAACTCGGGCGGCGTGAACACCTCGTCGTTGGAAAGATTGGCAATGCAGGTCA
>CAZBCQ010000298.1:0-4236 GCA_964490255.1 uncultured Terriglobales bacterium
TAGTAATAAGTGGTTCGGATTGAACCCAGATTTAAATACCTGGATTACTTCTTTTGTTACATTGTCCACTACCACAAACATTCCACTGGCGCTCACATATTCGATTGCCCTGCCCCAGCCCCATTGCGGCTTCGGGCAAATTCAATTGCTGAATTCAAGTATGCGCGAATCTCAAACTTATCGGACGTCTCAAAAACGATTCGACTGAAGACTTCTACTGGGTAAGTTTTTTCTGGATCTTCGGCATAGCCGATTAATTGTCCAGCGATTTTGTGATGCAGCTCGTTTAGACCCTTCAATTTTGCTACGACAGTAGCTTCTCTGCCGGCAATACGCTCGGGCAGAAAGAGTTCACGTGAGCAAACAGTCAACCTCGAATACACCAGAGCGAGCGCTCTGATTCTGTCTGCGATAGATATAGATGACAGCCACTCAGATAATTGTTGCGCGTTCATGAGTCTCCTTTAGGGGATCGGATCAATCGGATCAATCGGTTCTGGGGTATATTTAACTTGCGGAAGGCTATTAACGTCCACCCCTCGCTCCTGAAGAATCATTATTCGCGTATTGCCATCAGCAATTTTACCGTCCGAATAAACAGTGAGTGGCTCCTTTGCGCTCGGAGCCAAGGAATCTATGATTTCCTATGTTGACTTCTTGCTCCCAAACGGTTAAATTGGGCTAATTCGCTTCGCAGATACTTTGGAGTAAATCCATTAATCGACAGCTGTGGTAAAGAAATGCGGTGGATTCGCCGATTGGAACCGCTGATACCGCCGCATCGGTCAGCAGTGGCTCCCCCTCTGATTCGGCCATAAAACCAGCCCGCCAGGGCCACACCCCCAGTTTTCAGATCCCACTACATCCCTGCACTTCTTCCACTCGCTTCCAGTTGCGTGGGTTAAAGATGGGGTTGGCGGAGAGGACTACTCAAGTGTCGTCCTCCGCCTTTAATACTCTACCTGCTTGCCCGCCATCTGCCGAGCGCTCGCCACCGCCGCTTCTCCCGCTTCCTTGGCGTGCTGCTTCCTCACCTCGACGGGAGGTATCGTGGGCGTCTGGCTGCTCGGCGGCTCGGTAGATCGCTTCTGGGACTTTGCCTTTTTGGTGTAATCGATCCAGCTCATCGTGCATTGCCTCGCGAGCGCTCTCTATCGTCCAGCCTTCTACCGCTTTCTGGGCCGGCCTGATGTCTCCATTGTATAGCGTTTCTTGTCCTAGGTTCCCAGAGGCGCTTCTTGTTTTTCCTATACATCAAGGGCTGCTTCAGATCATCTAGGGAAAGGATTATTCCATAGTATTTTGAGCATCGTTCCAGCAACTCATCCGCCGTTGACATTGAAAAAACCAACTTACAACGCGGCGTAGTGCCTTGCCACCTCAAGCAGCGGTTCGTCTGAATGCTCCGCAATAGCAGCCGCGAAGGTCAGATACTCCTCTCGTGCTTCTTCAATGGATTTACCAAGCATGCCCTCCAGCAATCCCGGCGGTCCGGCAAACAAGTTGTACCACTCACTACAGGAAATCGCCCAATTTCGATTCTCTTCTGTTAAGAGATAACGGAGAAGCCCACACTCTGCATTGAAAGTTCTGAATTCCTCCTCAGAGATCGACAGAGAATAGCATGGCACTCCGTCTGGTTCCACAGATTGCATAGCAATCGCAAGGCAGTGATCATAGCCAGCCTTTCGTAAGGCTGGAACGAGTACTGCTATTTCTACAGAGGCAAAGTGCGCACTATCTTCGACTGGAACCACCCTCCACCCTCGCTTCCGGACCCATTCAGGACTAAATTCATTCTCCTTTTGTGACTCTTTGAGCATCATCTCGGAAAACATGTCCGTATAGCGCCCGAGTTCAATCGGATTGGTAATCGCATTCATGTTAATACCTTATTTTAGTAACAGAGCCCGCTCTCTGAATCGCAATTGTTACTTTACCTGAACCCCCGGTGCTGTTGTACAGCACTGCCTTGGTCGATCCATCTGAGAGCGTTTTGACTCTCACTTTTCCATAAATTTTTTCTGTTCCACTGAGGCTCTCGAAATCCTTGATGGCCTGCGCTGAGCCGCCTCCCTTTTTGAGGATTTCAGCACCTTTACCCACGGCAGACGCCTCTTTTAACAGCGTCGCCCCCTCCCTAAGCGCCTTCACTTCTGGAAGAAGCGAAAGGGCCATATTTGCCCCACAGCTTGCTTTGCTTCCGCCGGAAGCGCAGCCAGCTATTGCCACAGCCGAAGGAGCCATCACATTCGCTTCCAGATTTCCTATGGCATTCACGAAACCGGCTGAATTCCTCCAATACGCCGCACTCGGAGGACCGAAGGTGTTGTACGCCAAGCTGCCAGGCGCAAAGCCGTCAGATAAAGCCGGGCCTTGGAGAACTCCCATGCCGATAAGCCCACTGTCAGTTGTGTAGCTAAAGGACGAGCTGTTATTGGCCGCGTTGTACTGAAATGAATTTACGTCGATGGTTCCGTCCACGTAAATGCCGTCGTCATCCTTGCCACCAGGATTGCTGCAATCACCTCGAACGACATATCCGCCGCCGTAGCCATCTGGGTAAATGCAGTCATGTCCATCGTCGTCCACATTTGACAATGGATTGTTGCGAACATATACGAACAGATTCCAGCTCTGAGGATCGCCGGGCTCCTGATCGGCAAAAGGTTCGTCGGGCGAAGTAAACCGCCCGAATGTCGAGCCGTACATCCGGGCCTCAAAGTTGTCCAACCCGGTTTCGCTGTCCCGCTCCTTGCCGGTAAACTTGTATGTGTTGGGGCCGCCAGCGACGGTGCGTTCACCGCCGAAGGGATAGTAATCCGACTCCTGCTCTATGGTGGTCCCGGTTGCATTGGCGATGACGGAAGCCGAACCCAGATGGTCGGAGAAGTAGAAGTGCACGCTTCCCGAGGGCAGGTCGGTGCGGGCGATAGGACGTCCGCCTAAGAAGATGTACTCCTCATTGATGTTGCCGCTCAAATCACTCTCCTCCAGCGGCTCGCCATCGGTCCCTCTCCAATACATCTTGCCTCCGGACTTCTGGACACGTTGGCCGTCGCCGTCGTAAGTATAGGTCACTCCTTCCGCGGTCGCCAGGTGGTTCTCGGAGTTGTAGGAATATGTGCCATCGACCAGAATATTGCCGGCGGCATCATAATTCCACCCGCCGACATGGTTGTTGCCGTCTGCGCTCACGCTGAGAGACTCGTACTGGCAGCCCGAGCCGGTCTGGTTGGCCGCGCGCTGAAGCAGGTTGCCCCACGAATCATAGGTGAAGTTCTCCCCCCAGCAGTTCGCGCCTGAGGTGGCCTGGCTTTTCCCGCTGGCGACCCGGTTCAGCAGATCGTAGGCAAAGGTTTGGGTGCGCGAGTTGTCGCGATTGTTCTGGATTTGGACGACGTTGCCGTTGTTGACCGGGCTTTGCGCAGAGCCCTGGTTGAAACTGTAGGAAAGGCTGAACAGCGTCATCGCGGGTGACGACGCTGAGATCAGGGAGGGCTGCAAGCGCAAGCTGAACTGGTTGTTGAGCGTAATTCCCGCGAAGCTGCCCGTGTGACCATAGAGCGCCCCAGAGAGGCCTCCCGAGGGCAAGTGTGTCGCATTAGAGACGTAGTTGATGTTGTTGGCAACGTCTGTAGCGGTGGTAGCATTCCCGGCATTGCTGTAGCCGTATGTGATGGTCCGTCCGCTGGGATAGGTCACGGTCAAAAGCGAACCGTCTTTATTGTAGGAATATTGAATTGGCTTCGTGACCGCGCCGATCGTCCGCTGCTCAGAGACAGGACGTCCCATAGCATCGAAGCACCAGGAGGCGCTCCCCGAAGCGTCCGCCATGCTGCTGCGCCGGCCGATCCCATTGTTGGAACCTGCGGTACAGGAGTTGTTGCTGTCGTATGAATATGTGACTGTTGGCTCGATTTGAACGTTGGAGCTGTTCGTGTAGCTTTTTGAAACGAGCCGGTTCATGTCATACCCATAGGTGATTGTGATTGCGCGCCCGTCCTTTTTGGTCAGGAGGTTGCCATCATTATCATAGGTATAGGTGATGTTGCTGGTCTCCGGATTGTTTGCGGTGAGAAGTTGAGAGAGCGAGTTATAAGTAAAGGTGCGCGTGCGCCATTGCGTAGAGTCGCCCGGAGCAGTGCCTTTCTGGTCGACACGGAGCAGGTTATTCAGCGCGTCATACGCGTAATAAGTGGAGTAAGGATTCCCGAATGGATTGGCATTGACACC
>CAZBCQ010000299.1:0-4228 GCA_964490255.1 uncultured Terriglobales bacterium
GTACGGCGTGGAAGCATGCTGGTGATTCCCTCCGGGCGAGCGCTGCTCTATGCGGAGCCAATCTATTTGCAGGCCGAGCGAAGCCCGATGCCGGAGCTGCGTCTCGTGGTGCTCGCGCTGCAAGATCGCCTGGCGTACGGCCCAACCTTCGAATCGGCGATGGCAATGCTTTTTGGGACGGCAGCACCGAGCGAGGCAGTAGCTTCGTTAGTTCCAGGCCAAGCCGCGACCCCCAGCGCCCCAGGCCAGCCTTCGGAGGATCTCAAGGCTCTGGTTGCGGAGGCTGGGAGAGATCTTGCCGACTATCAGCGGTTGACCTCGGAAGGCAAGCTGGGCGAGGCCGGTCAAAAGCTTGAGCAACTAAAGCACGCTCTCGACCAGTTAAATGCGCGATCCAAATGATCTGCAGGTTCATGAACAACCGGGCGGCCTGAAACCGCCCGTGTTTCAACTACGTGAAGGTTCGCGTTTTGCGCGTTATCGGGCGGCTCTAGAGGCTTCAACTGCTTCGTGGAGTTCGTGCTCGGCTGAACGCAACAATTCTTCGGCTTTCGCCCCATGTCCGGCCATGTCGTAGTGATTGGCAGCACGCGCGCGTTCCATTTCTTGAATGGCTTGTCTAACGTGGTTATGAACTGCATCGAGATCGTGCCAGTCGTGAACCTTCTCAGCAAACGCGGCACCAGCTACAAATGAGACACAGAGAGTTGCAGCGGCAATCGCTTTCTTCATCTTGAAATCCACCCCATTCCACCTTTGAATTGTTACCGCGAGAAAAAGTCTCACACACAACGTAAGGGGTACTGAAGGTTCCCGAAATACAGTGAACCTCCGTGTGGCTCTGAGGATTTCGCCGGAGATTTGTGCTAGTTATAGGGCTTTACGGCCTGTTAATGCGTCGATGCGGCCGGCTCTTTCACCTGGAGTACGCGATTGCCGGCGACATTCTTGAGCTGCTGCACCGTTCCGGAAGGCCATGTGATTTCGACGAGGTCCGCCGAAGCATTCTTTCCCAGGCCGAAGTGTACCGGTCCAGCACTCGACGATGCATAGCCGCAGGCTGTCGTCATGTGGTTGTACTGGGCGCCATCCGCGGTCACGACCTTGATCCGAGTTCCGATTCCATCGCGGTTGCTTTTCGTGCCTTCCAGTTTGATTTCCAGCCAATGATGATCGCCTGGACTTTCGTTCATCCAGATCTCAGCAGGCGCGCTGAGCGCGCTTACCACTACATCGAGACGTCCATCTCCGTCTAAGTCGCCAACTGCGGAGCCTCGGTGACGTGACGGTGGTTGCGACGTGAACCCAGCTTCAGCAGTGAGGGCAGCGAATTTCATCCCTCCCAAGTTGCGGAACACGGTGTTGGGCTGTTCGATCATCAGGCGCGGGGCCGATGCGAGCGACTGCACATGCCCGCGGCTGACAAACAGGTCCTTCCAGCCGTCGTTGTCGAAATCCGCGATGTTGGGAGAATATCCCGCCATCGGCGAACTCAGCTTCGTCATTCCGCTCGATTCCGTTACTTCGACGAATCCGCCATGACCGGTGTTGCGATAAATCGGGAACGTTTCGTTATCGAGCCCGACCAGGAATATATCGGGATAACCGTCGTTATCGATATCGCGAAAATCGACTCCCATACCCGAAATGAAAACGCCATCCTCCCGCAACGCAACATTCGCGTCGAAGCCCATTTCTGAGAATTTGCCGCCACCTTGGCTGCGGAATAACCAGTTCACCAGCTTGTCGTTGGTTACAAATAAATCCATCTTGCCACCCGGACCGAAGTCAGCCACAGCTCCGCCCATTCCTTTGCCGGGATAAGAGCGTAGTCCTGACTCAACGGTTGCGTCGCGGAAGGTCCCGTCGCCATTGTTGAGAAAGAGTTGGTTGGGAGTGGGCTTGTACATTTTCGGATGGCAGTAGTCGCGATGACCATATGCCTCGCATACAGGCTCGTGTTCTGCATCCCACTTCAGATAGTTGATAACCACAAGGTCGAGCAGACCATCGTTGTTTACATCTACCCAGACACCACCGACGGACCACAGCGGACCATATTCAGAATCTGGTTTGTTGAGTCCGGCCTTGGCGGTCACATCGGTAAAGGTTCCGTCGCCGTTGTTGTGATAAAGCGTGTTGCGATGCACTCCGGCGACGAAGATGTCCTCAAAGCCATCATTGTCGTAATCGCCAATAGCTACGCCGGTGTCGTACCCAGTGCCTTTCAGGCCCGCTTTTTCGGTGACGTCGGTGAAGTGCCCCTTGCCGTCATTCTGGAATAGCCGGTTGTAATACTTCGGGGAATCCTTAAGAAGGGTGTTGATATTTGCGCCATTTGCGAAGAAGATGTCCAGTTTTCCGTCGTTGTTATAGTCGAACACAGCCACCCCTCCCGCCATGGTTTCAGGGGCGTGGTATTGCGGCGTTTCATCGCTATCAAGCCGAAAATCAATGGGACGGTAAGAAAAGCGGATCGGACCGGCAGCTGGTGACGGCGCCTGCGTTTCCGGCTTGATCCCCACTACAGACTTAGTGACCTGATCCTGGCTCGCAAGCGGCGTAGCAAAAGCTAAAAACACCGCAAAACCAAGGGTAATACAGCCCAATAACGATCGCTTCAAACGTGATTCTCCGGGTTGGTAGGCTTTCCACTGTACTGCAGAATTAACGGGTTGGGCGACTCGGTGTAACCGTTTCACGGATTTGTAAACCGTAGGGTTTTCACGGACATCCAGTACCTCCACGAACTTTCCCTTGACAGGGGCGGGAGTCTGAGTTCAAGCTGTTGCGCGTTAACGTTCACGAACCCGGCCGTTAACGTTAACGATTCCGTAGGGGCAACTACGTCAAAAACTCTGCTTGAGAAAAAATCATGTCCGGAGGCTGGCAATGCAACTTTCGCCCACGACTGTCGAAAGTATTGTCTTGGCTGTAAAACGCCGCAAGTTGTTTCACTTTTCAATTCTATTTCTGTTCCTGGGACTTTTCGCTACCCAGGCATTCGCACAAGAAGCAACGATACTCGGCACCGTAACCGATCCATCAGGAGCCGCTGTACCGAACGTTTCTGTCACCATTACTGACACCGATACTGGCGTTGCTCGCCAGATTGTCACCAACTCTGATGGGCAATACACCGCCCCCAATCTGCACATTGGACACTACAACATTCGCGTTGATGCCACCGGCTTCAAGCGAATTGAACAGAACAATATTGTCTTGCAAGTCGGCGATCGATCCCGTTTAGACTTCAAACTAGAAATCGGAAGCACGCAGGAACAGGTAACTGTCGAAGCGGCCGCCGTTGGCGTTCAAACCGATTCAGGCGAAGTCAGCAACGTGATCACCGGCAAGCAGGTCGCAAACCTTGCTACCAATGGCCGCAGTATTTACACGCTCGTCAATCTGACGACGGGCGCCTCAAGCTTGCAGGGAGATTTCCAGACACCAACTCCCGTGGGCGGCGACGCCAATGTGAGCTTCAACGGACAGCGCCAGGGACACAACTTGTACATCCTTGACGGCGGCGAAGACTTGGATCGCGGCGGATCCGGCAACTTCAGCGTGATGCCTTCCTTGGAGTCGATCGCTGAGTTCCGTGCCCTTACGTCCAACTACAGCGCTGAATACGGTCTGTCGTCTGCTGCGACCCTGACAACGGTCCTTAAATCGGGGACGAAGACGTTCCATGCGTCCGGTTGGGAATATGTCCGAAACGACGCTTTGGATGCCCGAAACTATTTCAATCCAGCTCCGGCGAAAGTCGCCGAGTTGCGGTTCAATACGTATGGCTTCAACGTGGGCGGGCAGCTTCCATTTGCGAAGAGCCATCCGACGTTCTTCTTCTACAACATGGAATGGCGCAAACTGCGGCAGGGTGGCAACTACAACCAGACGGTTCCGTTGCCGAGCACCTACGGCGGGAATTTCGGGACGACCGCTATCACTGTTCCGACTACTACTCAGGTTGCCCCATCGGTTCTATTCGCCAACTGTCCAGGCGGAGTGGCTCCAGCGGGAATCACACAGGGTGCAGCATTCCCCAACAACACCATACCTACCTGCATGTTGAACTCGAACGCGCAGGCGCTCCTTGCAGCGGGAATTTTCCCGGCGCCAACCAACGGCACCAAATACCAGGGAACTCCCGTCACACCGACAGACGTGCGTGAAGAAATCGTGCGTATCGATCACGAATTCAACAGCAAGAACTCCATCTTCGGAC
>CAZBCQ010000300.1:0-4170 GCA_964490255.1 uncultured Terriglobales bacterium
ATGCGCCTGAAGCGCGGCCGCGGATACGTTTCAGCGGACAAGAACTTCGACGAGGATCTCGGGCTTGGATTCATTCCGATCGATTCCGTGCACTCCCCGGTTCGCAAGGTGAACTACACGGTGGAAGCTGCTCGTCTCGGTCAGATCACAGACTACGACAAGCTCACACTGGAAGCCTGGACTAATGGTTCGGTGAGTCCGGCGGATGCGGTTGGACTGGCGGCGAAGCTGGTGAAGGATCACATGAGCATCTTCATCAACTTCGAGGAAGAGATCGAAGATCGCGCCACTCCGAGCGAAGATCGTAGCGGACGTCCGCAGATCAAGAACGAGAACCTGAACCGCTCCGTGGAAGAGCTGGAGCTTTCGGTTCGCAGCTATAACTGCCTGAAGAATGCGAATATTCAGACCATCGGCGAGCTGGTCCAGAAGACCGAAGCCGAAATGCTGAAGACCAAGAACTTCGGGCGCAAGTCGCTGAACGAAATCAAGGAAATCCTGGCCTCGATGGGACTCAGCCTGGGCATGAAGATCGACGAGCACGGCAATGCCGTTCCCGGCGCTCCGCCGGCTCCCAGCCTGAGCTCGGGATTCGGTGGTTTCGGCGACGGAACCCACTAAGGATTGGGTAATTTAGTGATTGGGTAATTGGGTGACTGATCGTGATGCGATCAGTCACCCAGACCCGAAAAGATCGAGGCGGTCGAAACGCCGCCCAGAAGGTTTGAAGGACTAGATCATGCGTCATCTTAAAGCAGGATGGAAGCTGGGACGTAACACGAGTCATCGCCGCGCGTTGCTGCGCAACCTGGTGACCTCGCTGATTCTGGAAGAACGCGTCGAAACCACCGTCACCAAGGCCAAGGCAATGCGGCCCGAGGTGGAGAAGATGATTACGCTCGGCAAGCGTGGCGACGTCAGCGCGCGCAGGCTGGCTGCGGGATATCTCACGACCGCAGAGGCTGTCAGCCGGCTGTTCGACACCGTTGCTCCCCGTCTGGGAGACCGCAATGGTGGATACCTTCGCATCGTTCGTACGGGATTCCAGAAGGGCGATGGAGCGGAAAAGGCGTTCATCGAACTGGTCGGCGCAGAGCAGATCATCGATGAAAAGCGCCAGAAGCGTGCCGAAGCTCGCGCCAAGCGTGCAGAAGAAGCCCGCAAGGCCATGGAAGAAGCTCAGGCCCAGCAGGGTGGCGAAACGCCCGCAGAGGGCGAAGGCGGCGAGGCCAAAGAGTAGTCCGTCGTCGTTTTACGAAATTTCAAACCGCACTCCTTTGGGGTGCGGTTTTTGTTTTACGGTGGCCCTGATCATTGACTCCAATGACGTGCGGGCTGGACGCCAATATAGTTCCACGCTGCTGTTCCTGTGACCAGACCAATATCAATCAAAGCAGAGATCCGCTCGAGTTTGTGATGCCCGGTCCGGTGCAGCATGTAGCTGCTTAGTATCTGGGCGCCCACCATACCGGCGCTGAAGGTCACAAATAGCGGCTTATTGTCCACTAAAGCATTGCTTAATTGGGCCTCATTCGAACCGCGAGCACGAAATCTCCACGTAGAGTGCATATCCATGGCTCGAGCTGCGGAAAGGGCGGCGAATAGGCTCACGTTCGCCCGATCCCAAAAGAATTTGTGTTCCGGTTGCTGGAGGGCAATGAACGCAGGCAGCTCCGGCAGTGGTGAAAATCGTTGGTCGATGGCGCTATGTCCATTGGCCGGCAATTGCAAGTTGAGCATAGGTGTGACCAGCGAACTCGAATAACACAGCAGGACGGGCTCAACCTGTTTGCGTTCACAAATTTCCGCAGTATTTTGAGCAGAAGCGAGCGTCGCAAGCAGTAGACATGAAAGGACGCAAACAGGAGCGAATTTCATAAGACCACTCCTTGAAGTCAGAGGGATGCTTATTTGCACCCACAGGAGGGGTGCCAAGGAAACTCATCGTCGATATCGCGTACCGGGATTAGTCACGCGTCAACTTAAGAAGTTATTGGCAGGAACGGAAGTCGTTGGCCGGAAGCTATTCGGACATGCCATGTGTGTTTACTGTCGTTTACATAACCGAATTGCTGCACTTAACACTTCTTCACGATATTCCGTCTATCCGAGGGACAGACCAACCGCAACTTCAGGCGGGGAGTCGCGTTTCAACTAGTAATTTAAGAATTCCGCGTGCCAGGTGCCAAACCAGCACGCATCGGATCGGAGAGGTGATATGAAAACCAAGTGGATGGCAGGAGTCCTCGGAGCAGCGTTAGCGATTGGCGTGCCCGTGTTCGCACAGAACGCCGCAGATTCCGGCCAGCAGAATTCGACAACACAGGCAGCGCCGAACGGACATCATCATGGTGAGCGCATGCAGAAGCTGACGAAGGAGTTGAACCTGACTCCTGATCAGCAGACAAAGATCAAGCCTATTTTCCAGCAGGCAAGAGCGCAGGCTAAAACAATCCGGCAGGATACGTCCCTGACTCAGGATCAGAAGCGCACGAAGTTCAAGGAACTTCACCAGACGACAATGGCGCAACTGAACGAAATCCTCACACCTGAACAGCAGACGCAGCTAAAACAATTGCAGGAGCAGCGTCGAGCGCAGTGGCAGCAGCGGCATCAGCAGCAACAGAATGCTCCACAAGCTGCGCCTCAAAGCTAGTAAACAAGCTTGTTCCATTACCTGAAGGGCAGCGGAAATTGGAAATCCGCTGCCCTATTTTTTGCGACGAACTCGCGCGTCGTTGACCCTCGCTGAGACTCACCCCTACAATCGATAGTTCATTACATCGCCGCGGCCTGACCTGTAGGACGGCATCTTCATGGGCGCGAGCAAGGACTGCTTATTACTGCCGAAATCATGGCGCCTTCTTTCTTTAATACGCTCTCGGGAAAAGTCGAAGAATTCCGCCCGGTGGAAGATGACGAAGTCCGCATGTATGCCTGCGGGCCGACAGTTTACGACTACGGCCACATCGGCAACTTTCGGACATTCATCTTCGTAGACATTCTCCGGCGCTATCTGAAGCAGCATTACAAGCTGCATCACGTCGTCAACATTACCGACGTGGACGACAAGATCATCCACAACGCGGCCAAAGCGGGCGTGAGCATTGGCGAGTACACAAGGAAGTACACGCAAGCTTTTCTGGAAGATTCGGCAGCGCTCAGCATCGAAGAGCCGCAGATTGTGCGCGCCACCGATCACATCCAGCTCATGGCGGAGTTCATCGCCAAACTGGTCGAGAAGGGGTACGCGTACCGCACCGAAGATGGATCGTACTACTTCCGAATTGCTAAGTTTCCCGAGTACGGCAAGCTGTCGAAGAAGGACTTCAGCGGCATGGAAGATGGGGCGCGCGTTGATGTCGACGAATACGAGAAAGACAGTGCCCGCGACTTTGCGCTGTGGAAGGCTCCGAAGCCGGGCGAGGCATCATGGGATACGGTGATTGGGCCTGGACGTCCGGGCTGGCACATCGAGTGCTCGACGATGTCGATGAAGTACCTGGGCGAAAGCTTCGATATACACTGCGGCGGCGAAGATTTGATCTTCCCGCATCATGAGAACGAAATCGCGCAATCGGAGTCGCTGACCGGGAAGAGGTTCGCGCATTTCTGGATGCATGCGCGTTTCCTGCTGGTCGAAGGCGAGAAGATGTCGAAATCGCTCGGCAATTTCTATACGGTTCGCGATCTGGTGCTGATGGGACACAAGCCATCATCGATTCGGTTTCTCCTCACTTCAGTTCCGTTTCGTAAACAGCTGAACTTCACTTTTGATGGGCTGACGCAGGCGGCGAACTCGGTGGAGCGTTTGCGGACATTCGCGCTGCGTCTGCAGAAAGCGCAGTTGCCAGAAGGCAAGTCGGAGGCACTGACGAAGCTCGCCGAGACGGCGATGCAGGGAATGGAATCGGCGCTGGCGGATGATCTGAATACCGCACAGGCGCTGGCTGCGATCTTTGACATGGTGCGTGATGCGAACGCCGCAGCCGATGCAGGCCAGTTGAAGAAGGGCGATGTTGAGCCGCTACAGAAAGCACTCCAGAAGTTCGATTCGATTTTTGCGGTGATGAACGATGACGATGCCGTGAAGGTGAAGCACGTTCTCGAATGGGCTGAGCGCGAAGGCAAGCAGGACAAGATCAGTGATCAGGCGCGCTCAATCGCGGC
>CAZBCQ010000301.1:0-1076 GCA_964490255.1 uncultured Terriglobales bacterium
GAAACTCGCCAGGCCGCCATCATTCAGAGCATTCGCCACATGGTGGAGATGGAATCTCCGAGTCATCACAAAAAATCCGTCGATCTGCTCGGCGAGCGGCTCGCGCAAGCTTTTCGCGAGATTGATGGAGAGGTTCGCTTTCACAGAGCTGACAAGTTCGGTGCGCATCTGCAAGTCGATTTCGCTGCTGATACGAAACGTCCCTCGGTCCTGCTGCTCGGCCACTTCGACACGGTGTGGGATCTCGGAACGCTGGCCAGCATGCCTTTTCGCGAAGCCGATGGACGTCTTTGGGGACCGGGCGTACTCGACATGAAATCCGGCATCGCGCAGATGATCTTCGCAATCGAGGCCCTGCGCACCGTGCGAGGTAAACTGTCGCGCCCGTTAACCGTGCTGCTGGTGACGGATGAAGAAGTCGGCAGCGAAAGCTCGCGGCCCATCACCGAATCGATTGCGAAGAAATGCGGAGCGGTGCTCGTTGTTGAGCCTTCGTACGGATTGGAAGGCGCGCTAAAAACGGCGCGCAAGGGCGTGGGCGACTATACGCTCAAGGTGAAGGGACGCGCCGCTCATGCGGGGCTCGACTTCGAAAAAGGCGCCAGCGCCGTTCTCGAACTTTCCAGGCAACTGCTCGAAATCGCCAAGTTCACTGACCTGAAACAAGGCATCACCGTGAACGCCGGAGTGATTCGCGGCGGCACACGTGGCAACGTCATCCCGGATGAGGCCGAAGCCGAAATCGATTTGCGCATCGCCGCTGCTGGGCAGGCGAAGATCGTCGATCGCAAGTTCAGATCATTGAAGCCGTTCGATTCACGCTGCCAATTAGAAGTCAGCGGCGGGATCAATCGGCCTCCACTCGAACGCACCGAGAAAGTCGTGGGATTGTTCCGTACCGCGCAGAAGATCGCCGCAGAAATCGGCTGGCACCTCGACGAAGCCTCCGTTGGCGGTGGCTCGGACGGCAACTTCACCGCCGGACTCGGAATCCCCACGCTCGACGGCCTGGGCGCAGTCGGCGAAGGCGCGCACGCGCGCAATGAATCCGTGCTGATATCAGAACTGGTGCGCAG
>CAZBCQ010000301.1:1176-4096 GCA_964490255.1 uncultured Terriglobales bacterium
TCCCCAGCCGCTTGCCGACCCGCTTCAGCACCTCGAGCGCCTGGTCCAGTTCTTCCCGCGTATGCGTCGCGGTCATGATCGTCCGTATGCGAGCTTTTCCCTCCGGCACGGTGGGGAACGCAATCCCGGTTGCCATCACGCCCTCTTTGAACAACTCGCGTGAGAACTCCATTGCCAGACGTCCTTCGCCGACGATGATCGGGGTGATCGGCGTCTCGCTGGCTGGCGTGTTCTTCCCGCCAATATTGAAGCCCAGCTGCCCCAGTTCCTTCTTGAAGAAGCGCGTATTCTCCCACAGCTTCTCGATTCGTTCCGGCTCCTGCTCCAGTACGTCGAAAGCGGCGATGCACGTCGCCGCGACTGACGGCGGATGGGAAGTCGAGAACAAGAACGGCCGTCCGCGGTGATAAAGAAACTCGATCAGATCGCGTGACCCGCAAACGTAACCGCCCAGCGCGCCGATCGCCTTCGAGAGCGTTCCCACCTGCACATCCACGCGCCCATGCACGTTGAAATGGTCGATGGTTCCGCGCCCGTTTCGCCCCAATACCCCCGACGCATGCGCGTCGTCCACCATCATGATGGCACCGTACTTCTCGGCAACGTCACACAAGCCGGGCAGCGGGCCAATGTCGCCATCCATCGAGAACACTCCGTCAGTGATCATCAGCTTCCGGCCCGGCTGATCCTTCACGCTGGCGAGTTGCTCTTCCGCGTGCGATACATCTTTGTGGCGGAATACCAGAATCTTCGCGCGCGACAACCGTGCGCCATCGATGATGGAGGCATGATTCAGCTCGTCGGAGATGATGAAATCTTCTTTGCCCAGCAGCGCCGAGACCGTTCCCGCATTCGCCGTGAATCCCGACTGGAATACCACGCACGCTTCTACATTCTTGAAGCGCGCAATCTTCTCTTCCAGTTCCATGTGCAGCGACATCGTCCCGGCGATCGTGCGCACCGCGCCTGATCCCACGCCGTACTTCTTCGTCGCCTCCAGCGCTGCCTCGCGCAGCTTGGGATGCGTCGTCAGCCCCAGGTAATTGTTCGACGCCAGATTGATCACCTTCTTGCCATCAAACGTGCACTCGGCCGCCTGTTCGTCCTCAAGCACGCGCAGACGGAAGTACGTGCCTTTGGCCTTCAGGTCTTCCAGTTGGTCGTGGAGATAAGAAAGAGGGTTGGTGCGAGTAGCGGTTGCCATCAAAACCTCCGCCGCAGATTCACGCGGATGAACACAGATGAAATTCTAAAACACGCGCAGGCAGGCGGTTTTCCAGCATACTGAAAAAACAGCGCCTATCAGCCTTGATCTGCGGCTGACTATTTATTCCCGTTCGGATAAAGCAGGATCTTGCTCGCCTCGCCTGTCCTCAGCCGCTCCATGCCTTTGTTGAAGTCCTTCATCGCGAGCCGATCCGTGATCACCGCATGCAAATCCAGCTTTCCGGCCTTCAGCAGCGCAGTCATCTGATACCACGTCTGGTACATCTTCCGGCCGTTGATGCCCTGAATTGTGGCGCCCTTAAAGATGATGTCGTCGGCAAAGTCGAGCGAGATCGGCCGCGACGGAATTCCCAGCAGTGAAATGCGTCCACCGCGCCGCAGTATGTCGAACCCGGTTCGAATCGCGCTTGGATGCCCCGCCATCTCCAACACCACGTCGACGCCGATTCCTTCCGTCGCATCCATCACAATCTGCTTCGCGTCTTCGACCGTCGGATCGATCACGAAGTCGGCCTTCATCTGTTGCGCAATCGCACGCCGGTACTTATTGGTTTCAATCGCAAAAATCTGCGTCGCTCCGCAGGCCCGCGCGACGGCGATCGAGAAGAGTCCAATCGGTCCGGTTCCGGTGATCGCCACCGTCTTGGCCGCAATGTCACCCGCCAACACCGTGTGCACCGCATTGCCCAGCGGATCAAGAATGGACGCGTATTCCTTCGGAATCGAAGGATCGAGCTTCCATATATTCGATTCCGGAATGACCACATACTCCGCGAACGCGCCATTCGCATCCACGCCGATGATTTTCACGTTCTGACAAATGTGGGCTTCGCCGGTCCGGCATTGCAGGCATTTGCCGCAGGCCACGTGCATTTCGGCGGAGACGAAGTCGCCTTCCTTCACCGTGGTCACTTCTTTTCCCACGGCGGCTACGTGACCGCAAAATTCGTGTCCAGGAATCAGCGGCGGATGAATGCGGTTCTGCGCCCACGGATCCCAGTTATAAATATGAAGATCGGTGCCGCAGACCGAAGCCACGTCGACCTTCACCAGCACATCGGTGAGGCCGATATCAGGAACCTTCACCTGGCGGATCTCAGCTCCGGGCGCCGGGTTCGGCTTTACCACCGCCAGCATTGTGTCAGCCATACGAATCCTTAGTTGCCCAACCCGGACAGCACAAATTCACGTGTCCTCACGAAAAAACTGTGGCGAGGCAAACCTGCGATTCTAGCACGCTCACACCGGAGGAGCTTGTGGCAGCGGCGGCTGTGGCGGCACAACAGGTAGCACCGCCTGTATCGGCGCGATCTCCAGTTCCATTTCAATCCCGCCAACCCATCCGGCAATTAAGTTGTAGATGAGCGCGCTGATAGCTCCGGTAATAAATCCAATCAGGCCATACATGATCGGCGCCGCAATCGCCATCATGACGGCGAACACCGGACCCATCGCCGCCGGAATATTTGCCCCAGCGGACTGTGCCTGCTTGACCGCCATTGAAGACGCCAGACCGATGACCAAAAAAATGGGCACAATCAGAACACCAAGCGCGCCGTAGATAAGTCCCATTACCTTTGCCACCGACATCACGCCAACAGATTTAATCCGATGCATCGTGAGATCTCCTCTGCGGAATTCATTGGCATGTTGCCTCAGTTCGGCGAAGAGAACAACGTGGCAGGTGTGGTTC
>CAZBCQ010000302.1:0-4094 GCA_964490255.1 uncultured Terriglobales bacterium
CTGCTTCGGGTTGAGCTGTGCAGAGCACACGCTTATTTTGGCGCCCGCTACGCGTTGCGCATATGTGCAATCCCCTGCAAACCATGGAAGATCTGGTCGTACATTTCGGGGGTAAGCAGGGAATTGTTGGGGCCGGCCAGCTGGGGGCGCATAACGGGGCTTCCAGTCCGCCAATCACAAGAAAAGTACGAGCGGTTGCAATGTAGCGATGGCCAATTTCCTTGTGGTCGACCGTCCCCAGGAATCCATGAGCGTGCGAGGACTTTTCCAAAGCTGAACCAGACGCTGCTCAACCGCGGTGCTCATCCACACCTCGAAGTAACTTAGGTTGCAGAAGATGTGGCCCAGAGCAGCTAAGGATGTACCTGCGTTGCATTGCTATAGCAACATCTTTGATTTTGGCGCTTATTGACGGCTCTAGATTCAGAGCGGCGCATCCTATGTTGTCGATGCATGATGAAGGGAAAATCGGCGGACGTGTTTGGGGCGTTTACCTGCTGCTCTCGCTGGCGACTCTGACTGCCGCGCAGGACAAGGTTTCGTTTCGAATACGTGTGTCGGATGAGACTGGAAGACCGCGCGCTGCTGTTTGTGAACTAGTCGCAGATGGCGGATCGAAGTCGCGGCGTGCTGATGCAACTGGAGACGGTCTCTGCGTGTTTGAATTCGTTCCGCCGGGTGCTTACCACGCGCGGGTCGTAAGCGTGGGATTCCGTCCCGCCGAGGTCATCATGAACATTTCTACTTCCTCCCCGACTGAGCAAAAGATCGTATTGCAACTTTATGGCGTGAGCACAACGGTCCAGGTTGCAGCGGCGGGGGAAGAGAGTCAGCCGGGAAATTCAGAACAGGTACCCCAGTGGCAATTGCAACAACGGCCGTCCACGCATCCGGGACGCCAACTCATCGACATTGTTCGTCAGCAACCGGGGTGGCTGCTGGAATCGAACGCAGTACTCCATCCGCGCGGCTCGGAATACGAGACGCAATACATCGTGGATGGCGCACCGGTGTACGAAAACCGATCGCCGGCGTTTGCTCCGCCTTTAGATCTATCGATGATCGACACGCTCGACGTGCAAACGGGCGGCTATCCCGCCTCAGTTGGAAGAAAGCTGGGCGGAGTGGTGGAAGTACACACCACAAACCAGCTGGCACGAGGCTTGCATGGTTCAGCAGAAGCAGAGGGCGGCAGCTTCGACTCACAGCGGGTGGCATTCGAAACTGGTGTTACGACGGACAAAAATTCGTTCCAGGCGGACCTTAGTGGGGCTCGGACCGATCGCTTTCTCGATCCGCCGGCGATCGAAAACTTCACCAATCGAGGTCATACCGAGGGGCTTGGGCTTGGCGCGTCCCACGACATAAGCCAAAACAAACGAATTCGCCTGACGTTCCGTAAAGCTCACTCCGGGTTCGATGTTCCGAATGAGATTCAGCAAGAGTACGCCGGGCAAATGCAGAACAGGTCCCTTGGTGAGACTTCCGGGCAGGCCTGGTATCAGCAAGTGCTCTCACCGAATTGGGTGCTGGATGTCCATGGCGCAGCGCACGATCTTAGTGCCAGCCTCAACTCGAATGCGCTGTCCACTCCGATCGTTCCTTTACAAAGTAGAGGGCTGAATGAAGTCTATGCGTCGACCTCGATCACGGGTCATAGGAACCGACACGACGTTAGCGCCGGTGTGGATTACGTCCGAACTGCGTTAAGAGAGAATTTCCAATATGCAATTACGGACTCTTCGGCTTTCGATCCGGGAGTTCTGTCGACGTTTTCCTTCGCTCAAGATGCGGCCGGGAACGAGGCGTCGTGGTATGTGCAAGACCGTATCTCGGCGGGATCGTTCGTGGTTAATGCGGGCCTTCGATGGGACTACTACAAGCTTCTGGTCACTGAAACCGCATTCAGTCCACGAGTTGCTGCCGCTTACGATGTGAAGCCGCTTGGGGTGGTGTTGCACGCATCGTTCGATCGCGTATTTCAAACACCAGCAACGGAGAACCTGCTGCTGGCCAGCTCGGAAGCAGCTCGGCAGGTCACGCCAGCTGATCTCGGCTTGCCAGTGCGACCAGCGCACGCCAACTTCTATGAGGTCGACGCCTCAAAGAGGTTTGGGCAAAGGACCAGTATTGATATCCGTGCATTCCGGCGTGACTACCGCAACTTTGCCGATGATGATGTTTTCCTCAACACCGGCGTCAGCTTCCCCATTTCATTTTCCTCGGCGCTCATCGATGGTATCGAGGCTGTACTTGGGTTTCAGATTGCGTCGAAGCTGCTGGTGAACGCAAACTTCTCGAATCTTTCGGGAAAAGCACAATTGCCGGTCGTAGGGGGACTGTTCCTGAGCGGAGGACCAGATCTGCTGAGCAGCAACGCGGTGTTTCGAATCTCCCAAGACCAGCGCAGCACGGCGACCTTCAACTCCCGGTATCAAGCAACGACGCGTGTCTGGCTTGGACTGAGTGGCTGGTACGGAAGCGGATTGCCGGCGGAAGTCGATGAGGGCTCGGCACAAACCACGGATGCAAGAATCCTGGAGCGAGTGGATTTCACTCGCAACCGATTGAAGCCCTCCTATGCTCTAGGAATTGCCGGTGGAGCGCTTCTTTGGAGTCACGAGACACAAGCGGCGGAACTCCAAGCGAGCATGGATAATCTTACCGATCACCTGAACTTGGTAAATTTCGCGGGATTGTTCTCAGGTACGGCACTAGCGCCAACTCGCTCCTACAGTCTCGGGCTGCGATACAAGTTTTAGCACAGCCCCCTCCGCACGAATCCGTCCGATGCAGAGGCGCACGGCTATGCAGCGCGGCCCAAGGTTTCGTTGGTGTCCTTAGCACGACCATCGCGGCGCTCGAACCATCGGCCGACGAGAATGTCGGTGGAGGAAAAGATCACGATCGATGCCGTGACGGCCAAGCCGATAAGGTGTGCAAGGTGGGGCAGTCCTGCCTGCAGGATCATCAATCCGTACACCACCGAGGCGAATCCCTTCGGACCGAACCACCCCGCCGCAAGCATTTCTTCCCGGCGCATTCCTGTGCCGAGCAGCGAAAGGACGATAGCTACCGGTCGCACCGCAAACACTGCAAGCAGGATGAACACGTACTCGCGTCCTGGCAGGGGAGTGAAGAAGCGCGGCGCGATCATCATTCCGAAAATGAGGACCGCCGCCAGCTTGAGCAATTCGGTTACAAGCTCACCGAATCGTTGGAAAGACTTCGTCACTGGCGCGCTAAACGTGGCAACACCGATACCAGCGGCAAACGCGCCTAGAAATAGATTGGCGCCGGTCCGATAGCAGACGGCAAGTACAAGCAGTCCAAGCGCAAACGCGTTTAGCGGCTGAAACAATCCGGAAGCGCCAAAGAACCGACTCTCTTCCAGTCTCACCCCCACCCATGCAATAGCCGTGCCGATAGCCAGCCCGAGCGCGAGATCTCCGACCAGCAGGGCAGTGCTGCTCGGAGTCCGAGAGAGTTCAGGGAGAAGCAAGATCACGAAGGGGAGAGCCAGGCCGTCGTTGAGCCCGCTTTCGATGTTCAACAAACGCTTGACGCGGTCAGGAACTGCACGAAAACGAAAGATTGCGGAGACGAACACGGGGTCGGTTGGACTCAGAGCCGCGCCAAGGAGCAGAGAGTGCCTCCAAGTGAGTTGTACGAGATAGTGACCGATCAAGGCAATTCCGCCAATGGTCAGCGGCATTCCGATTAATAGCGCACGGCCTGGTAAGTGCCAGAACCGCCGGATCTCGTTCAATCCGCCGGTGCGAGTGCCATCTGTGAAAAGAACACTGAACAAGGCGATCTCCGCTAATCGCCTGAGCAGGTCTTGGTTTGGGCGCGGAATGTGAAACAGCAGGCCGGATCCGGCCAGGAATCCCGAAGCAAGAAATAAGACCGAGACGGAGAGAATACTCTCTTCCGCGATTCCTGAAAGAAGCACCGCAACGAACAGCGTGGCTGCGAATACGAACAACACGGTCATTGGCAATGAGTTCCCAGAGAATTCGATGCATTGCTATCGCCATCCACTTCGCACCTCGGCAACACCCTTCTTCATCCGATTGTTAATGTGAGAAGAA
>CAZBCQ010000303.1:0-4094 GCA_964490255.1 uncultured Terriglobales bacterium
CTGAAGAGGACTCCGAGGGCGAAGCCTGCAAGGGCTCAGCAAAGCCATTCGATCCACAGTCCCTCACCTCTCTGATTGGCGCGCCACTCGCCCAGGCCTTGCGGCGGCCGGAAATCATCATCGAGAGCCTGGCGCCGGTGCTCCAGGAACTCCTGCCGTCATCCTTTGAAGTGTCTGGGTCCTCACGATCGTCTGCGGTGAAGATTTCCTCCGCTGTTCGCAACGAGTTGAAGTCCGTCGAGACCGAAATCAAGTACGCCGGCTACCTCGATCAGCAGCAGAAGGCGATTGAGCGGCTGAAGAAAGCTGAGCAGCGCAACATTCCCGATTGGTTCGATTACGCGCGCGTAAGTGGCCTGTCGCGCGAGATGAAAGAAAAGCTACAGCACGTCCGTCCGCAGACCCTAGGGCAGGCCAGCCGCATTCCTGGAGTTACCCCTGCTGCTGTTTCCCTAGTGAATGTCTACATCGAGATTCAGGCGCGCCAGATGCAGCAGGCACAGGCACTCGGCGATTAGGCTTTCAACCTCAGCTGCGACAGGCCAACAAAAAAGCCCAGTCACTCGCGGACTGGGCTTTTTCATTCGTTCTGAGCGAAGCTACTTCTTCTTGCCCTTACCGAATGTCGTCTCCACCGTGGCGCCCATGCTGGCCAGCATCTGCTTGGCAGGATCGGCGAACGGTCCGGTCGGAGCCAACTCAAGGTATTTATTGAAAGCTTCCTCGGTTCCGGGAGGCGCTTCCATTTTGTTGCCCTTGAGAGTGGCCTTGCCCATCAGGTTCACGCCCTTCCAATAATATGCATCGGCCTTGTTCGGATCGGCCGCAATAACCTTGTCGAAAATAGCGATGGCCTGATCGATCTTTCCGCTGTTCGTGAGAACAGCGCCTTCGTTGAACTGATACGTTGCGGCCTTGGTCGGGTCAGCCGTAGCTGCCGCCTGATAGCTCTGAATGGCGTCGTCGGTCTGCCCAGACTTCAACTGCGCGTCTGCAAGGTTGTTGTAATAAGCGCCCAACATCTCCGGCTTCACCGGAGGATTGGTCTCGGCCTTCGCCATGTCGATCGCTTTTTTGTAATTATCGACCGCTTGCTGAAATTCAGGCTTCGCCGCTGCTTTGTCGGGATTATTCGCAGCTTCCAGCCGCTGGTAATCACCTAGTTTGAAGAAAAGAAGGTGATGAGTCTGGTCTGCCTGTGTAGCCTGGGTCATAATCTGAACGGCTTTGGCGTAGTCTTTCGCATCCGCAGCTGCTTTTGCGTCGGCGAGGCTCTGATTCAGGCCCTTGATCTTGGCATTTTGTTTCTGATTCTCTTCGTTCTGCTTGCGCTGCTCCTCAGACTGTACATTGCCTCCGCGAGCCTTCTCCGCCTTCAAATCGAAATCTACCGGAGTTTCGGCTGTCGATTTGAGCGGGACATTGTTGAAGCTCAGAACGGCAACCTTGCCGCTGCTATCCATGAGCGAAAAAGTGTAGCTGCCGCATACCACGCCCATAGAAAAGTAGTCGCCATTTTTGTTGGTCTTGAGGTCGTAATCCCGTCCGGTATCCTTGCTGGTAATGTGAATCACGGCATTCGGCACCGGCTTGCCGTTTTCATCTTTCACAGTGCCCTTTACCGTACAAACTTCGGTGCCCCACGCCGCCGGGGCGATTACGGCCGCTGCCACCAGCGCCAGCAACATCATCGTGAATCTCTTCATTTCAGCCCTCCGGCTCATTTCTAAACCAGGAATGATTGCAACAAAACGGCGCTTGCGCGCCAGAAATCAGGCGCGTCGCAACTCCGATGCGCCGCTCTCGACGTACGAAATCGGATCGCGCGCGCCAGCACTTTCAAAAGCACGTAGCCGCAGCACGCAACTATCGCAAACGCCACAGGCGCGATCCTCGCGGCTGTAGCACGACCACGTTAAATCGAAGGGAGCGCCGAGTTCAAGGCCGAGCGTCACAATCTGCGATTTGCGCAGCCCAATCAGCGGCGTAATGACTTCGATTGTCCCCTCTTTCGTCCCCGCCCTGATCGCCTCGTTATACGCGCGATAAAACGCCGGGCGGCAATCCGGATATCCGGAACTATCCTGCTCGACGGCGCCAATCAGAATCTTCTCTGCCCCCAACACTTCGGCCCAGCTCACAGCCGCCGCAAGAAAATGCGCGTTGCGAAACGGCACATATGTGACCGGGATCTGCGCACCATGCCCGGTGGGATCGACTCCGGCGAATTCGGGCGGAGCATCCGGCACGGCAATGTTCGGATCCGTAAGAGCCGAGCCTCCAATCGCCGCAAACACCGGATTACGCACAATCAGCCGGTTACTGAAGCCAAGCCGATCGCAGATCGCATGAAACGAACGCTGCTCTCGACCCTCCGTGCGCTGTCCGTAACTGATGTGCAGCGCGGCCGCGTCATAGTCGCGCGCGGCAAGCGCAGCGCAGACACACGAATCCATGCCTCCACTGAGCAGGACAACAGCGCGTTGGCGATGGGCAGACATGATCGATGTATCGGTGCTTGGGATGACTTTGGAGACCAGAAACGCTGCTTCAGATCTGGCCAACCTTCCATTTTAAGCCGCTGGATCAGGGAAATGCGAGTGGGTTGGCGCGGACAGCTTCAGACCCCCTTGGTCGCGGGGTCCCAAATGAACTTGTGAATCTGCAGCCCCAACCTAACGTTCAGGCCGTCTTCGACGATCCAATCAGCCACTTCTCGCGGATCGACAAGACAGTGCGAAGCATCGCGGCTTCCGGTCGCATCCTTGCGGAAAGCGGGCGAAAAAATCACCGAGGCGACTTTGTCTTCGAGACGATGATGACGCGTGAAGTCGCGGGCAAAGTCGTAATCTTCACGACCGGCAATTACGAACTTGATCTCATCATGGGGCGTTAGGGCATGTAGATTTTCGAGGCGAAAGGTTCCGCCCTCACCCGACTGGGGACACTTCACATCAACGATCTTGTGAACGCGTTTCGGAACTAGGTCGAGCGAACGCTCGCCGCTTGTTTCCAGCAATAATTGGTATCCATCCGCGAGCAGCTTTTCGATTAGCGGCAACAATTCGCGTTCCTGCAGCATGGGTTCTCCGCCAGTGATCTCGACCAAGCCGGCTGGCGCGAGGCGCTTCACCTCGGCCTCGACTTCCTCAGCGCTCATCTTCTTACCGCCCGAGAAGGTGTATTCGCTGTCGCACCACGTGCAGCGCAGATTACATCCGGCGAGCCGAACAAACGTGCATGGCAGCCCAGCGAAAGAGGATTCGCCTTGAATGGAACGGTAGATTTCGATAATCGAGAGCATAGGTAATAGGTAAATGGTAATAGGTAATTGAAAACCGAGAAACCTACGTGAGCAGGGTCACATTGCGCGCCCGCGTTACACAGTATCGTGCTTACATGCCGCGGCAGGAGCAAGAATTCCGAGACCGTACTAAGTTATTCGCGCTGCGGATTCTGAGGCTCTACCGTGTGTTGCCCAGAACGGCTGACGCTCAGGCGATTGGTAAGCAGTTGATTCGTAGTGGTACTTCGGTTGCCGCGAATCATCGTGCCGCGTGCCGAGGACGTTCACACCAGGAATTTGCAGCCAAGATTGGTATTGTGGTCGAAGAAGCTGACGAAACGCTCTTCTGGCTGGAACTACTGGCCGAATCAGGACTGATCAATCCCGAACGCCTTTCCGACCTGATGCAAGAAGCCAAGGAACTGACTGCCATCTTCACGGCAACCTATCACACTGCCAAGAAGAACCAGCACTAGCAGGTTCTCAATTACCTATTAGTGATTGCAAATTACCTATTCGAAATACGTCGCGGTCGTCGTGTCCGTTTCCCAGATCTTGACCAGCTTCACTTGGACGCGACCGTTGGTCTTTTCGCGCAAGAGCGAATTGCACTCCTCGTAGAAGTACTTCGCCATGTTCTCGGCCGAGGGATTGAGTTCCTTGAAGGGAGCAATGTCGTTCAGGTACTGGTGGTCGAGGCGATCGATTACCTGGTTCATTGCGGCTTTCAGATCCTTGAAATCGAAGAGCAGGCCGATATTGTCCAACTGCTCGCCGTGCAAGGTGATGCGGACCTTGTAATTGTGCC
>CAZBCQ010000304.1:0-4092 GCA_964490255.1 uncultured Terriglobales bacterium
TTAACGGCAACTGAGTATTCCTTCCTACATTGTCTCTGAATGACCCTGCGATGGTTTGTGGGCGTCGCACGTGTCAGCCACCCGACACAGCACAACTTGTTGTTAAGGAGCACTGAATGTTCGATCGTTACCCTGCGTTCGAAGCCCCCAGGAAGCTGCTGGCTTGCGTTGTGGCCTGCGCTCTTGTACTGGGATCGACACCAGCTTTTGCTCACTCTGATGGTGAGAAGACTGCCACTCCGATTAAGCACCTCGTGATTATTTTCGGGGAGAATATCTCTTTCGACCACTACTTTGGCACCTACCCGAACGCCCTGAACCCCTCCGGGGAACCGGTGTTTCACGCGCGCAAAAACACACCGACCGTGAATGGATTGAGCGGCGCCCTGCTCATAAACAATCCCAACCTTTTAAACACGGCAAATGGCACTGGAGCTACGAATCCGTTCCGTTTGGATCGCTCGCAAGCATGGACCAACGATCAGAACCATGCCTATGGTCCTGAGCAGGCTGCCACGCACTTCGGTTTGATGGATTTGTTCCCGAAGGCGGTCGGAACCGCGGGGCCTCCGCCCAATGCGCCTCCGTCCATTGTGACCACAAAAGGTCTGAACCTCGGCTACTACGACGGGAACACGGTGACGGCGCTTTGGAATTATGCTCAGAACTTCGCAATGAGCGACAATTCTTTTGACACGACGTTCGGCCCATCAACGCCCGGCTTGATGAACCTTGTTTCGGGACAGACAAATGGTGCCATCAAGACGCTCAACGGCACAGGCAACGAAACCGACGGCGGCAATGGAACGCTGACCGTGGTGGGTGATCCTGATCCGATTGGCGATATCTGTTCTGCTTCGACCCGCAACCAGGTGCAGATGGGTGGCAAGAACATCGGGGACATGCTGAGCGCAGCCGGCGTAACTTGGGGCTCGTTCATGGGCGGCTTCGATTTGACCATTAAGAATGCAAACGGGACAACCGGATGCTTGCGCTCCTCCAGTTCTGCCATTGTTCCGACCACCACTGATTACATTCCGCACCATTCGTTTTTCAACTACTGGAGTTCCACTGCAAATCCGAACCACACCAGGCCAGCTTCGATCTCCGAGATCGGACATGATGGTGCGGCGAATCACAACTATGACATCAACGACTTCTACACGGCGGTGAAAGCGGGGAACTATCCAGCCGTCAACTTCCTGAAGGCTCCGGCTTACCAGGATGGTCACGCTGGATATTCGGATCCGCTGGACGAGCAGACGTTCATGGTCAATGTGATCAACTTCCTCCAGAAAACAGAGGATTGGGACAGCACAGCCGTTGTGATTCTGTACGACGATTCGGACGGCTGGTATGACCACGTCATGAGCCCAATCGTGAACCAGTCGACCAGTCCGGCTGATAACCTCACGGCACCTGGAGCTTGCGGTGACGGCAGCACGGCGCTGCCGGGAATTGATCCCTCGAATCCGCATGCGCAGGGTCGTTGCGGTTATGGCCCGCGTCAACCTCTAGTGATCGTCTCTCCCTGGGCGAGAGAGAACTTCGTCGATCACACCATCACGGACCAGACCTCGGTGTTGCGTTTTGTCGAGGATAACTGGCTAGGTGGCGAGCGGATTGGGCAGGGTTCATTCGACTCGCTTGCCAATTCACTCACGCAGATGTTCGACTTCAAACATCATCGTGACGATTACGGCAGGCTGTTCCTGGATCCGACAACCGGACAACCTGTTGCTCAGCACGGCTGGGAATAGTTCGCTTTAAGGACTGAACGGAAGAACGGGCACGCGGAAGCCCTCCGCGTGCCTTATATTTGTGGCAGACCTCTGTAATCCGATTCGAAATTGATGAGTAAACCAACTCGTCTTCTTACCCGAAGGACATTCCTGCAAACATCCGGATTCATGGCTGTTGGCCTGATGGCACGTGGCACAGTAAAGCGGACGGAAACTGTAGCTCCGCATCCGCTTGATCCCAACTCGCTGGCGAAATTCGTTGATCCCCTTCCAATTCCTGCGGTGATTTCTCCCAGTGGAATGCGGCCCAGTCCCGAAGACGCCAAAACACAGGTCCCCTATTACAAAGTTGCGATGCGCGAGTTTGAGAAGAAGGTCCATCGAGATCTGAAGGCCACTCGGTGCTGGGGCTTTGGCAACAGTTCTCCAGGGCCGACTTTTGAAACGCGCAGTGGACAAGGGGTGCTGGTGGAATGGGTGAACCAGCTGCCGAAGCGGCACTTCTTGCCAATCGATCACAGCATTCATGGGGCAGAAGCCAGTAAGCCAGGCGTGCGCGCGGTCACGCATCTGCATGGTGCGAAGGCGCCGGCGAAGAGCGATGGTTATCCGGAAGACTGGTACGAACCGGGGAAGTCGGCTGTGTACTTCTATCCGAACCATCAGGACGCGTCGATGCTCTGGTATCACGATCACGCGCTTGGAATCACGCGGCTCAACGTTTATGCGGGATTGTTTGGGTGCTTCGTCGTGCGGGACGATTTCGAAGATGGGCTGAATCTTCCCAAAGGAAAATACGAAATCCCTCTCACGATGTACGACCGTTCCTTCGACGCTGATGGGCAGCTTTTCTATCCGGTGTCGGGGGATCCGCAATCGCCGTGGGTGCCGGAAGTATTCGGCGATGCGATTCTGGTGAATGGGAAGCTGTTTCCTTATGTCGAAGTGGAGCCGCGAAAATACCGATTGCGCCTGTTGAATGTTTCCAACAGCCGGTTTCTACACCTGACTTTTTCGGGTCGCCTGCCGGTGCATCAGATCGGAACTGATCTGGGCCTGCTTCCGGCACCAGTGCCGGTTGATGCCTTGCAGGTTGCGCCGGCCGAGCGGGCAGATTTGATCGTGGATTTCAGCGGACTGGCTGGGGAAAAGATCATTGTTACCAACGATGCAATCACGGTGATGCAATTCCGGGTCGCGAAATCGGGAGCGCCCGACACCAGTGCACTCCCTTCCTCATTGCGACCGGTTCCGCGAATCGCCGAGGCGAGCGCCGTGAAGACTCGCATCCTTACTGTGGGAGAGATGGACGACAAAACAGGCATGCCGAAGATGATGCTGCTGAACAACGCGCACTGGGACATGCCGATCACCGAGGATCCGGTGCTGGACTCGGTAGAAATATGGGAGCTATTGAATTTCACCGACGACTCGCATCCGATCCATCTGCACATGGTGCGTTTCCAGATTCTGGATCGCAGGAGCTTCGAGCCCGAAGCGTACTATCACGGCGGACAGATCCAGTACATCGGACCGGTGGTAACGCCAGGCGCGAACGAAGCTGGATGGAAAGATACTGTACAGGCGCATCCGGGGATGGTGACGAGAATCATCGTGAAGTTCGAGGGATACGTGGGTCGCTATGTGTGGCACTGCCATATTCTCGAGCACGAGGACAACGAGATGATGCGTCCTTATGATGTGGTTGCGCCGAAGCCCTGAATTGCCGGCCTTAGCGCGCTGTTTGGAAGTACCTAGTATTTTTCTATTATTGTTCCCGCGTAAGTGTCTGCAACAAACTAGCTGATCCTGAAGAGAGTGATGTGGGGAACTCTCGCTCGCATCGGTCAAATCAGCTGTTCTGTTCTTGAAGTCGCATATCCCGCAGATTGACTCGATTGGAGTCGAAAGTGGAGAAACGTATTAGCCTGCGCGCAAAACTAGGACCTGCCGTCCTTATCTTCCTATTCGTTTCTGCCATTTATCTGTACGCGTTTCCGCAGGCAAACCTGGTATATCCCGCGGTAGTTCTGGCGCACGCCGGTTTGGGTGTGCTGGCTGCGATTGGAATTTGTTGGCAGGTGTTGCGGAGTTTCAAAATCCGCAACTGGCTAGCGGTTGGTGCTTGGCTGGTGCTCGGGGTCGGTGCGATCGTTGGCACGGCGCTGATTTACACCGGCACCTCGCGTCCGGAATTGCGGTTACTGCACATACATATTCTGGCTTCGCTGGCGGGCGGCGTTCTGTTGCTGGCGTTATGGTTGCAGTCGCGGCAGAAAGTTGGTGGTCCGGCGACGCTCGCATTCCGAGTGGTTGGATTGGCAATCGTGGCGGCTGCGGTTGCGTACGG
>CAZBCQ010000305.1:0-4088 GCA_964490255.1 uncultured Terriglobales bacterium
TCGAGCTGAATCGTGATCTTGGAATGCCCTTCGATGCGAGTAACGGGATCGATAACGACTGTTTGCATCTCGCTCTCCTAGGCTCCGAAATGGCTGCGCGTACTCAGGTCCGGCATGCGTCCCTGGATCAACTCCGATAACGCGTAATGAATCACGTCGCGATGCGGCGGGCATCCTGGGATAAACAGGTCCACCTTCACCGCCTCGTGCAGCGGAAGCGATCGCGGCAGCAGTCGTGGGATCACCTGTATCGGGATCTCCTGATTCAGTGTCGCGTTCTCGATGTATCCGCGCTTCAGCACCGAGTCGACGGGGAAGGAATTCCGCATTCCCGGCACGTTGGCCGTGACCGCGCAGTCGCCTAGTGAAACCAGCAGCTTCGAATGTGCCCGGACTTTCTCCAGTTTCTCCAGGTCTTCGTCCGAACTGATGGCGCCTTCGATCAATGTCACGTCCACTTCCTGCGGGAAGTCCTTCAGATCAACCAGCGGGCTGTAGACCAGGTCGATATGCTCGGCCAATGCGAGTAGTCGCTCGTCCATGTCGAGAAACGACATGTGGCATCCCGAGCACCCATCCATCCACACGGTTGCGATTCGCACTTTGCTCATTGCCGCCCCTCCCGCATCAAGGTCAGATACGGCAGGAACTGCTGCCGCTTTCTCATTTCTCCCGCTGCCCGGCCCTTCTCGACCAGGGCGCCCGTCGGACAGACATGGACGCACTTACCGCAACTGGTGCAGCTATCGGATTCGCCCCACGGCTGATTCAGGTCGGTGATGACGCGGCAATCGATACCACGTCCAAAGAGATCCCAGGTGTGGGCGCCTTCAATTTCGTCGCAAACTCGTAGGCAGCGCGAGCACAGAATGCAGCGGTTGTGATCAACCACGAACCGGCGGTTAGTGGCATCCACTTGTAGCTTGGGATTGAGATAGGGAACCCGCACATGCGTGATTCCCAGGCTCTCGGCGAGGCCCTGCAGTTCGCAGTGTCCGTTGGAAACGCAGACCGAGCACACGTGATTGCGTTCAGAGAGCAGCATCTCGACGATCATCTTGCGCAGCGCTTGCAGCCGCGGAGAATGCGCCGTTACTTCCATGCCTTCTTGCACGCGCGTTACACACGCCGGAAGCAGTTTGTTGCTGCCTTTTATTTCCACCAGGCACAGCCGGCACGCGCCGACGTCGCTCAGGCCATCGAGGTGGCAGAGTGTGGGAATGTCGATCCCATTTTCGCGTGCGACTTCGAGGATGGTCTGATCGGCGCGCGCACCAATGTCGCGCCCATCGATCTGTAGTGTTTTGATTTCCACTGCCGCGGGGCTCATTTACCCACCTCCGCCGTTTTGGCTGCAGGCTTGGTCTTGCACACTCCTGCGGGACACTGCTTGTCGCCGATATGGGCCATATATTCGTTTCGGAAATAACGCAAGGTGCTCACTACCGGATTTGGTGCCGTCTGGCCCAGTCCGCAAAGGCTAGTCTGGCTCACTACCCCGCACAATTCTTCCAGCAGGCTGAGTTCTTTCTCTCCCGCTGCGCCCGACGTGATCTTCTCGAGCAGATGGTGCATGTGCGTGGTGCCTACCCGGCAGGGCGCGCACTTACCGCACGACTCAGTCCGGCAGAAATCCATGAAGTACTTAGCCACATCAGGCATGCAGGAGGTGTCGTCCATCACGATCAGTCCGCCTGATCCCATAATCGATCCAACTTTGGCGAGCGATTCGTAGTCGACCGGCATGTCGAGATATTGCTCGGGCACGCATCCGCCTGAAGGACCTCCGGTCTGCGCCGCTTTGAAGTTGCGTCCATCCGGAATGCCGCCGCCCAGGCGGAAAATGATGTCACGCAGCTTGATTCCCATCGGCACTTCGATCAGTCCCGTGTTCTGCACGCGGCCAGCGAGCGCAAACACCTTCGTGCCTTTGCTCTTCTCGGTACCGATCCCCGCGTACCAGGCTCCGCCTTTGCGCACGATCGGCGCGATATTCGCGTACGTCTCCACGTTATTAATCAGCGTGGGTGCGCCCCACAGTCCTTCTTGCGCTGGGTAAGGCGGCCTCGGCCGTGGCGTGCCGCGCTTGCCTTCGACCGAATTGATCAGAGCTGTCTCTTCTCCGCAGACGAACGCTCCCGCTCCGAGACGTATGTCGATGCGGAAGCTGAATCGCGTTTCACAGATGTTGTTTCCCAGCAGGCCCAGGTTCTCCGCCTGCTTGATCGCCGTCTTCAGTCGCTTGATAGCCAGCGGGTACTCAGCGCGCACATAGATGTAGCCGTGGCTCGCTCCGACGGCGTAGGCGGCAATGGCCATGCCTTCGAGCACGCGTTGCGGATCGCTTTCCAGCACGCTGCGATCCATGAACGCCCCAGGATCGCCTTCGTCCGCGTTGCAGATCACGAACTTGGTGTTGTTCTGGCTGCGTGCTTTGGCTACGGTGCTCCATTTCAAGCCCGTCGGATAACCCGCACCGCCGCGTCCGCGTAATCCGCTCTTTGTGACCTGCTCGATCACCTCCAGCGGCGTCATCGACGTAAGCGCCGTTAGCAGCGCTTCGTAACCGTCTGCAGAGATGTAGTCTTCGATCCGCTCTGGGTCGATGTTGCCGGAATTCTCCAGCACGACCTTGACTTGCTCTTTGAAGAAGGGAAGTGTCGGATCGAGTTTCAGCCGCTCGACGGCTTTGTTCTTGCCCTCGAGCGAGTCCACGATGTCTGCTGTGTCAGAGCTTTCCTCTGGAGAACGAACCCCCTGGTAGAGCTTGCCTTCGGGTTCCACGGAAACCAGTGGACCAGCGGCGCACAGTCCCATGCAGCCCACGCCCTTTACATGGCAGCTCTTGTCGAGTCCCTTTTCTTTGATCCGCTGCTCGATCCCGGCTTTCACCTTGTCGCTGCGTTGCGACAGGCAGGCGGCTGCGGTACAGACGTGAATTTTCTGCGGGAACTCCTGCTGTTTTTCCCGCTCGGTCCGCGCAATCTCGCGAAGTTCCTCAATCGTCATGATGCAGCCACCTCAGAATCCGTTTTGAGATCTGCTCGGGAGCGACTTTCCCGGCCACGTCTCCATCGAATACCACTGCCGGCGCCAGGCCACACGACCCGACGCAACGTGCCGTTAGCAGCGACACCTGGTTGTTCTCGGTCGTCTCCCCTGGCTGAATGTGCGCCGATTCCTCCACTGCCTTCAGTAGCGCCGGAGATCCCTTGATGTAACAGGCGGTGCCCGTGCAAACCACGCAGGTGTGCTTTCCCTTGGGCTTCAGCGTGAAGAAGTGATAAAAGGTCGCCACCCCGAAGACTTTGCTGTAAGGAAGCCGCAGACTCTGGGCCACGAAGCGCAGCGCGGTGTCATCGAGATACCCAAAGCTCTCTTGAACCGTATGCAGTACTTCGATCAAGGCATTCGGTTCGCGTCCGTGGCGGCGCATGGTGCCTTCCACGATCCGCCAGCGCTTATCGTCTGAAGGCGGCAAAACTGTCGCTGGATACGCCGGCATCAGGTCTCCTTTCGAGCGAAAGGAAGAAGCGGGGCAGTTCTTGACCTCACCCTTCCAGAGGTCGGGTTGATCTAAAACTCAATTTTCATAGGGCCACTAGCCGATTGCGCTTGCTGGCCCAGCCTCCGCAATTCCTTTGTTAGCAGTGTCGTCTTTTTCAGCAGATTTCGGTGTGCTCCATGTCACATCGACGGGTGAGAGAATCCACACCAGAACTCGATTTCCACAATGAAACGGTTACGGTAATGGACTTAGGCCTGCCTCAAATGAAACGCGATTTGTGCATTTCTTGCTTGAGCGCGAGTTGATGCGCCAATAGGCTCGCCCTTCCGCCGGCAAGAAGCAGCTCGGCGGGACAGAAACTAACCAGGAGTGCTTACTGAATGCCGATCGCTTCCAAACGAGGCCTCTCGTTCGTGACCATATTTCTTCTGTCCGCTTTTTTGTCCGTCTCCGCCGAAACGTTCACCGACATCCATCGCATGAGTGGTTGGACCTGGTGCGGCGCGTGTGCGGGCGCAGCTGGAAATGGCCCCACTGTTCCTTACAGCATGACGCAGGGCGTGCTCTCGCCGTCTATGGA
>CAZBCQ010000306.1:0-4009 GCA_964490255.1 uncultured Terriglobales bacterium
GAGCATGTGGCGCGTCAGGTTCTTGAGAAAAGCTGTCTTCTCGTTGCTGGGTGTCGTTTCACCTTCGGGCAGATCCCAAGGATTCAGCGTCTCTCTGCCGTCAAGGTCGACGTTGATGACGCGCCCGCCCATCAGGTCAATGAGCGGTTCGTACGAGTCGCCGCGCTCAAGAATCGAAACCAACGGACGCGCCCGCGCCATCATCAGCAGCTTCAGTTGCGCGAGAAACGTCTTTCCTCCGCCACTCTTCGCCATGATCAGCATGTTGGCGTCCCCAAGACCCGAGTCGAAAGGCGAGAACGGGATGAGTTGCCGATAAGGCGTTTCAAACAACATGAGCGGAGAATTCGGCGTCCCCTTCCATGGCATCTCCACCGGCAACAGATCCGCTGCATGAAGTGTGAGCACGTCTGTTTCACGCTTATTAATCTCTCCAAGGCCAGGCAAGCTCGAAAAGAAGAAGCGCTTCTGTGCCAGTGTTTCAGGAATGCCGCGCGCACCATTCATGCGTGCGATGGCATGCAACACACGCTGGCGGCGGTCCGCCAAGATTCGTTCTGCTTCCTCCGCCTCGAATCGGTTTCGCGCTGGCCGCGACGTGCGGACAGCAATCGTTAAACTCAGCTGACAGGATTTGAGCGAACTTGAGATCAACTCCTGCAGAACCTTGATGAGCTGATGTTCCGCAACCTGCGCATCGACGTTGAGACGGAAGCCGCCGTGAATGTCCTTCTGCGCTGCGGTCATCTTGCGTAGGCGACTCTTGTATTGCTTCACTGCCTTTGCCTGATCAGGCAGCACCACTTCCGCGTTGATGATGATGGGAAAATCCATCACCACCAACTCCCGCAGCACTCCTGGGAATGTGGCGTCGGGAAGGTCCTTCACGCTAATAAACGAGTAAAGCAAGCCTCCGACCTTAAGGTGGTCATCGAGCTCGTCCTCTATGTTGACGTTGGCCATCTGACTTCGCGCACTCTCGTAAACGAGAGACTCCTCCGGGGAGCGGTAGGGGCGCGTGTCGTTCGCCAGGGGATTGAGCGCGTGCTTAAGCTCCAGGAAGAGATCCCGGTGGCTCATTCGCTCAATCTTCATGCCCGTTGCCTGTAGCGAGGCCTCCACGCCGGACATGAGGCTGTTGAACTCTGCAACTAAATCCTCATGCTCCCGCCGGTTGCGCTCTATGCACTTGCTGGCGGACATGCTGAAACTCGAGCCACGCATCTTCTTTTTCCACTCGAATTCGGGCGACTGATGATGAATGCGCGGATCCCAGATGAAGTAGAAGTGCAGGGAATGCTGCAGGTAGAAGCCCTCGGAGTTCTTTTTCAGCCAGGCCTCTGATTGTTCGCGGTCGAGTGTCTGCAGGACGGCGCTGGGATTGTGTTGTTCGCAGTTGTAGCGCGCGATGAGGTCTCCAACCCCTTCGCCGATCTCGAAGCGTGCCTGCAGCCGCATCGACCGTTCAGGCAGGGAACGGATCAAGGCTTCGAGCAGCAGTTTCGTGCGGTTCCGGTCCTCGTCGCTCGCGTAGTAGGAACCAATGCCACTAACGCGATAACCGGCCACGAACGATCCGTTGAGTTGGACCAGCAGATTGTCGGTCAGATCGCGCACTTTCAACTGCTCGCATAATGGCGGCTGTGCCAACGATCTCTGATACTGGTTCGTCGTGATGGGCATGCGTCTGGTCCTCAGTCCTTGATGTATTCGTGATCGAGCTCACGATCTCGTTCCAGCCCGGAGTACACGTGAGGCTTGGTGTGAAAGAGTACCCAATCGAGCAGGTACCCACGCTGCTTGCCATATTTGAAAAGCATCAGCGCCGGTACGCTCAGGATGGGCACGAAATACTGCAGCACCATGTTCATGGGAAGTCCGAACATCTCGCGGTTCAGGAATCGGCCGCAGATGTTCATGACCACGGCTACTGCCAGAATCGCGAACAGGTCCTCCGCCTCAAGGCCGAGAAACGTAACCCTGGTGCGCAAGTTGCGATAGATCGGAGTAACGTCGAGTGCCATATCGTGCTCCTAGCGAATGCCTCCCGTTCCTTGAGCCACGAAGAACTCTGCCAGTCGAAGTACGCCGGACACCATCAAGCAAAGCGCCGCTGCAACGAAGTGACGCAACCAGCCGCTGGTTGGGTGAACGAGGGAGGAGGTTTCAAGTCGCAAGGCCATCAAGGCGATTTGAGCGGCGGCGTAAACCGGGAGAATCGCGTTGGCGACCCAGTTGATCAGGGTCACGATCGACAGCCAATAAAGGTCGGGGTTGTTCCATGCGGCCTGCGAAGCGAACGTCTCAAACGCACGTGTCAAACCTGACACCATCAGGCACCCGACCGCACCGTACATGCTGTGCGAAAACTCGCGTCCCTTGGAGAACTGCAGAATTGCGATAACGATGAAAGCTGCTGCCAGGGTCGGCATGATTACATTGCCGAGCCAGTTCGCCAGATTCAGCATGCCGTGATCGAATGACATGTTCCCCAGATTCATTCGAGCTCCTACATCATCGATGTCAGAAGTTTCCAAATGGCCGAGACCGTGAGCATCGCAAGCGACACAGCCACCAGGCGCATGAAGGGTTTCTTGGTTGCAAAGTTGAGGATCGCGCCGACGAGCGCGAGGACCGCAGCGATGGGCATGATGGTTCCCACCAAGTGGTTCCAAACACTGTCCAGCACATCGGCCGTGGCGTATTGAGTTCCGGTGTTGTAACTCTCAAGGAGACTGTAAGTAGTCTGTATCCCCAACAAGAACATCGCTGCGAGAACCGACGGCAGGGGGTGTTGGCTCGATGCAGCATCCAGCACCGCGCGCAAGACGAAGAATGCGGCCAGCGTGGGCACGATTCGACCGATTACGAAATTCGTGACGAACTGTGCCACGTCGGCCTGAATGTCGGACAACCATCCGGTGGCGATTCCTCCCGATGGAAGCGGCGCCGCCACTCCAAAGGAAGGGAACCAACTGAGCAACGGTTGCAAGGTCAAGAAGATCACTGCCCAGAACATCCACTTTGTGAAGCCTCCGCCAATGGCAAACGTCATCGTGCCTTCGCGGCGAAGATTGATGCCCGCCAGCACAAGGGAGAGCATTGCGGCCGAAGGCGCTAGCAGCAGCAGAACCGAGATAATGTCATTGAGCAGTTGCGGAGTCCCCATCTGTGTGATCCTCACCGGTGACTGTTTTCAGCAAAGAACGTTCCTGTCGATCCGGCAGTCCGCACAGTCTGTATCACCGCTACGGACTGCCTTCACGAATGCGGCTCGCTGTTCCGTTTAAGTCACTCCGCCGGTTCCGTTCGTGATCCAGAACTCCACGAGTCGGGTCACGCCGGAGACGGCCAGTAACGCCGCAGCCGCGAATAACCAACGCCCAAAGCCTCTGCCCGTCAGCCAGGAAACAACTGCGCCCACAACTGCGCCGCCGGCACCTACGGGCGCGATCACGTTGCCGATCCAGTTGATGAAGTTGAGGAAGGCGCCTTCCGGTTGTGCCGCAGTCTGTCCTTGCACGGCCACGTTCGTTGCTGGCGCCGCGCCGAGGTTCTGCGCTAACAAAAACTGCCCGATGGCCAGCATCATGACCGCGAGCATGACCAGAGACTTCTTCCATCCGAGATCTGCTTGGAATTTCATTTCGCGCACTTTCTCCTTTCGCAACAGCGACCAATGGCTTCTCTGCTCACCGAAGCGGGTCAGAAAAGCCATCGGCGAGGGAGGGAAGGTAAGCTGGAACTGAAAAGCTGTCAAACGAGCATGAAATGGGCGGAAGAGTGAAACTGAGGGAATACGGATCGCTTCAGGAAAACGTATGTGAGTTTGGTTTAGCGGGAACCGGCTCCATCGGCCTGCACCATTCCTCCGCGAATACGATCGATCGCCTTGTCGAAATCAGACCAGTTCAAAGGTGGAACTTGATCTGATTGGGGCGACCGATTAAAAGCCATTCGCTTGGCGGCGGTACATATCGCCTGAATATCCGCAGGAGCAAAACCGTGC
>CAZBCQ010000307.1:0-4000 GCA_964490255.1 uncultured Terriglobales bacterium
TGGTTCCGTCTCAAGCCGCGCCGTCGCCGTTCTTCCGTTTCAGAATGTCAGCGGAGATCCTGCTAACGACTACTTGCGTTTTGCGATCGCCGACGAAGTAGCGACTGCACTGACCTATGCCCCTTCGCTGGAGGTAAGGCCAGGGTCGTCGACAGCGCAATATGCGGGCGCGAATGTCGATCCTCAGAAAGCAGGCAAGGCGCTGCACGCAGGGATGGTTGTGACCGGGCATTTCGTGCAGCAGGCCGACAACCTCATTGTCACGTTGCAAGCCATTGAGGTGCTCTCCAACCGCATGCTCTGGCAGGGCACAACGAGTGTTCCGGCGGGCGACCTGATTGCCATGCAACGACAACTGGCCACTCGCATACGGCAGGGCCTGCTGCCGGCATTGACGTCGGGGGCTGCTGCGGGACTGGAGACGGCGACGCAACCGAAGAATCGTGAGGCTTACGACCTTTATTTGAGGAGCGCGGCAATTCCTCATGATCCTGGACCGAATCGGCAGGCGATTGCGACTTTGGAACCCTCGGTCGCGCTTGACCCGACCTATGCCCCCGCATGGGATGCGCTTGGAATGCGCTACTACTATGACGCGGCGTACTCGAATGGCGGGGATGCCATGTTCCGCAAAGCGGGCGAGGCATACGCGAAGGCAGTGGCGCTGGATCCGAACTTCATCGCGGCTGCGGCCAAACTAGTGCGCAACCGCGTGGAGAGCGGCGATCTTGCAACCGGATATCGTGAAGCGACAGATTTATTACGGCGCAGGCCTGATAGCGCGCAGGCGCACTTTACTCTCTCTTATGTGCTGCGATATGCGGGGCTGCTGGATCGAGCACAGAAGGAATGCGAAGTGGCGCTCGGACTCGATCCAGGGAACTATGGTTTCCGATCCTGCAGCTTCGCATTCTTCGAGGCCGGAAAGGTGGAACGTGCAATGGACTATGTGCGGCTTGACGCGACTTCGGAGTGGTCGCGCAGTGTGCTTCCGGCCGTTCTGCTTCGCGAGAACAACTTGGCGGAAGCGAGACGCGCCGCGGGCGATGTTTCACCGAATCCGATGTGGCTGCGAAGCACGCTGGAGTCGTGCCTGGCGCCGGGCAGGACCGGGGGTTTCGACCAATCCGTCGCTCCGCTGTTGCCGACCCTGCTGGGGCAGCGCGATCCGGAGATGAGGTACTACGAGGGATCGTTGCTGGCCTATTGCGGGGCCAACAAAGCCGCCGTGCAACTGATCAAGAGCGCAATAGACGGCAAGTACTGTGCCGCGCAGGCACTACAAGAGGATCCGTTACTGAAAAACATTCGAACCGAACCCGAATATCAAGTGCTGCGGCTCGCCTCGGATAGCTGTCAACAGAACTTCGCACCGGCAATTCGGTAAGGCAGCGACGGATATCCAGCCCTCCTGTTTGGAAAAGCCTCGGGCACCCGTCCCCAAGTATTTACTCGATCGTGAACTGCGCCTCTGTGCCCTCCGTCGAGTTGGGCGCTACCCAGATGGTGACCTTGGCTGGTTCGGCCACATTCTTCATATCGATATTCCAGAACGCGAATTCGTCTTTGCCAAGTTTGAATTCAACCTTCTTTGACTCGCCCGGCGCGAGCGTCACTTTCTGAAAGCCCTTCAATTCCCGAACAGGACGAGTCACACTGGTTCCTGTCTGGCGGATGTAGAGTTGCACAACTTCGCTTCCCGCCCGGGAGCCAGTGTTTTTCACCTCGGCGGAAACCGTCAGCGAAGACGACCCGTTGTTTATCGATGCTGCTGTCAACGACTGAGCGCTCAACGAAGGGGACGAGTACTGGAACCTCGTATAGGACAGTCCATAACCAAACGGGAACAGCGCAGAGTTCTGCTCGTCGATGTAGCGCGACCGGTACTTCTCATTGGAATTGGCGGGTGGCCGGGAAAGATCGACCCCGTCAGCCGGCCGGCCAGTATTCATGGCGTTGTAGTAAAGAGGTTCCTGACCGACCGCTCGCGGGAAAGACGTCGTGAGACGACCGTTGGGGTTCACGTCGCCGAATAGCGTGCTAACCAGTGCCGGTCCAGCTTGGAGTCCAGGGAACCAGGCTTCGAGGACTGCAGGAACGTGTGCGGCTTCCCAGTTCAAGATCAGCGGACGTCCGCTGAAGACGACCAGCACGATTGGTTTGCCCGCGGCGGCAATCGCCTGCAGAAGCTGCTGCTGATTGCCGGGCAGCTCGAGATGCGCGCGCGAGCCGGCTTCTCCGGTCATCAACGCTGCATCTTCGCCAACGGCTGCGATCACGACGTCAGCTTGCCGCGCTGCGGAAACTGCTTCCCCAAAGCCGCTGTCGGACGTGGTCAGAATGTCAGTTCCCTTCGCGTACATGAGCTTGCCTTGCGATTGAGCGAGACGATCGGACAGAGCCTTCCGCAACGTGACAACGTCCTTAGCGTCGCCTTTAGTCGACCATGAACCCAGCATGTTGGCGGCGTCGTCAGCAAGAGGTCCGACCAGAGCAATGTTTTTCACTGTGCTCGACAGCGGAAGCACCGGCGCGCCATTGACGCCATCATTCTTCAGCAGCACGAACGACTCCTCGGCAACGGCACGAGAGGCAGCGACATGCGTGGGATCGAGCGTGCTGATGGCGCTCTTCGACTCGTCCGAATATGGATGCTCGAAGAGTCCCATAGCAAACTTGACGCGCAGGATGCGGCGAACAGCTTCGTCGACGACAGACTGAGGAATCTGACCGGACTGCACCTCTTGCAGCAATGTGGTCGCGTACGAGTTGCTCTCCATGTCCATGTCGACGCCAGCCGTAAGCGCCTTGCGCGCTGCCGTCGCTGGATCATTTGCAATACCTTGGGGAATCAATTCGCCAACGGAGTTCCAGTCGCTGACGACAAAGCCGCGGAAGCCCCATTCGCCACGCAGAATTTGCGTAAGCGTGTAGTGATTGGCACTCGCAGGAACACCTTGCAGATCGTCGAAGGCGCTCATGACGGTGGCGGCGCCGGTATCAACGGCGGCCTTGAATGGCGGAAGATAGACTTGGCGCAGACCGCGATCTGAGATGTCAACCGTGTTGTAGTCGCGACCGCCTTCCGCTGCGCCATACGCAACGTAATGCTTCACGCAAGCAAGGATGGACGATGAATCTTGAAGATTCGTACCCTGATATCCGCGCACATACGCGCGTGCCATGGCTTCGCCGAGATAAGTATCCTCTCCGTTGCCTTCGACAATGCGCCCCCAGCGCGCATCCCGCGCGATATCGACCATGGGGGAGAACGTCCAGCGCACACCTTCACTGCTGGCCTCTATCGCGGCGATACGGGCGGCTTTCTCGACCAGCGCGGGATTCCATGTGGCAGACATGCCAAGCGGAACCGGGAATGTGGTGCGATAACCGTGGATAACATCGAGCCCGAAGATCAGCGGAATATGAAGCCGGGATTTTTCGACCGCGATCTTCTGCATCGCGTTCACTTCGCGCGCGCCCGTCAGATTGAAGAGCGAACCGATGCCGCCCTTGGCGATCATGTCAGGATAGTCGCCACGCCCCGTACCCGGACCCGTTGGAGACCCGGCTGAGTACTGTACGAGCTGCCCGATTTTTTCTTCCAGCGTCATCTGCTGCAGGAGAGCATTTACGCGCGCATCGAGTTTGGGGTCGTTCAACGTGGAACTTCCTGATTGAGCCTGGGCACTCAGAACCAATGAAAGCAGAAACAAAGACATAATGCCAACATATCGAACACCACTAAAGCGGTGCTGCAGCATGTGCATAACCTCGGCAGCTAGAGTATCTGGCCAATATACAGTGCAAAATTGGTTTTGTAAGTGGCAGGGTCGCTGATAGTGAGGGCTTAATATTTCTTAATAGAGGGCGGCTATTTCTATATTGGGGGGGTATTCGTTGGACGGAATTTGCGGCGTGGACGCCGAATGTTAAAATGGAATCATTGTAGGCGCGTAGCTCAGTTGGTTAGAGCGCTACCTTGACACGGTAGAGGTCA
>CAZBCQ010000308.1:0-3976 GCA_964490255.1 uncultured Terriglobales bacterium
GGGAATCCCTCACGGCTGCAACATGTTCGACGCGTGCTCTTGATCTAAAAACCCAAGCTGCACTAGTTCCTCACGCAGCGAAGCAGGATCGCTAAATCGAATCGCGTGCATGCCAATCCTGCTGGCCGCTTCCACGTTGTGCTGTAGGTCATCAATGTAGATTATTTGCTCCGGGATCAGAGCAAATCTTTCACAGAAGCATTGAAAGATTCGTGGATCGGGTTTGACCAGGCGGACTTCGGCAGAGAGGAAAACTGCACGGAACCACTGCAGAAATTCGAATCTTCTCTGAGCAAAAGGAAAGGTTTCCGCTGACCAGTTGCTCAGGGCGTAAATGGGAACTTCCCGCTCCCGCAGCTCAGCCAGAATATCGACCGTACCCACGATCGGTCCTGCCATCATCTCGTCGAAACGCTCGAACCACGCGTCGATCATTTCGCCATTACTGGCATGCTTGAGTTTCAGCGCTGCGCAGGCTTCCGCAAAAGTTCGCCCGGCATCCTGCTGTAGATTCCATTCTGTCGTGCAGATGTTCGCCAGAAAATGTTCCATGTCGGCTTCATGTTGGAACAATTTGCGATAGAGATGGCGCGGGTTCCAATCGATTAGTACGCCGCCGAGATCGAACACCGCTGCAGAACGCGAGACTGTCATGAAGTCCATTTTAGCGAATGAGACAGTCCACGGGCGGCTGACGGCCAATTCGGAAGTGATTACATACAAGACCCACCGAATTGACGAGTCGGGCAAACTGGTCACTAACGTTCTTTGCCCGAGAACTCGGAGATCTCCCACAACGGAGAGGACTCATCGACGTTCGTTCCGTGCTGTGTCAGCTTGTGCTGCAAGGCGTTGCTCCAGTGGCGCGACTAGGAAATGCTGGAACTCCGGCTGGGTACTGCGGGCAACATGCAGAGCAGTTGCGTAGTACAGTCGAGCCTCTTCTCGTTTGCCTATGGCGTCCAACACCCGACCCATCGTGGCGTTCACGCGGGCTGAGTCAGGAGCTAGAGACACAGCTTGCTGCGCTTGTTGCAGCGCTTCGGTGAAATTCTTCTGAGCAAGAAAGGCGTCAGCTCTTTGTGCGTGAGCCAATGCCGACGCAAGTGGAATCTTGAATTTGCCTTCGTACACGAACACACTGGAATCAATCACTGCAGACGGCTTTAGCTGTTTGAACTGCTCATAGGGGTTCAGCGGAGGCGGCCCGAATTCGAATCCCGTTAGATTCACAGCGCTGATAAACACCGGACCATCAATCGCCGGAGTTGCATCCGAAAGCGTTCCCAGCCAGATTGATTCTACCGTTGGAAGCAGCTTGCATGGAATGTGGTAGTAGTCGTAGTCGATTACACCGGTTCCGAAGTAAACGAACCAGCAGTTTTGAATATGATGCTCGACGGTATAGCGCTTTACTGCGTGCAGTTGCTGCGCCCAGTCCGCACTGGAATCGCTCAGATACCTCCAAGTGTTCTTCGGGCCGCCGAAGGCTTCGTTCGCATAGCCGATGTAGGCGGGAAAAGCCCGGGTTACTGATATGGCCTGGAAGACGAGCAGAAAGATGATTGCATACACCCAGCGACGACTGCTCTTCACGAGGACAGACGCGGCGCCCGCGATCATGATGGCGAGAAAAATGTAGACCGGCAGGACGTGGCGAATACCGATGTTCATTCCGCCGAGCATCGACACAGCCATATAGAGCAGTGGTGGGATGGTCAGAAATAGGAGTTCACGCGTTTTCTTTAGCCGACCGGTGGTGATCACCCAAACGCTGAGCGCCAATAGAATAAGGAAGGCGAGACTCGATTTCACCAGCATTGCGACCGGAAAATAGAACCAAACCGCGTGCGGATAGGCCTTGCCGAAGACGTAGCTGTTGAAACTCTTGGCGCTGAACAAAACGTGTGCGAAGCCATAGATATAGGACTCGGGTAGCACATGCAGCCTTGCGAACTCGCCCAGCACTTTGGCGTCGATCGGACTCGGGATCTTAGCGAGTTGCTCTGCCATGGGCGGGTTCAATTTCAGCCCGTTCTCACGTGCGGTGTAGCGAAATGCATAGGTGGCCCAAAGGATGGTCAGGCTGATTGCGCAGATCGTAACAAGAGCAATTGCGTAATGAAGAGCACGCTTGCCTATAGAAGACGGCGGTCCTCCTTCTGCCGACTTCGGCTTGCGGATAATCTCTACGAGGCCCAGAGTCAACAGCATTCCGAAAACGAGCACAGCGCTGTGTTTGGAGGCTAAAGCCAACCCTACGGCAAGGCCTGCGAGCGCAAGCCGGCCCATCGTTGGAGCTTTCACGTAGCGATAGAACGCATAGATCGACGCCAGCAAGAAACAGGCTTGTCCCACGTCTGTAGTAACGAGTGCTCCGTGGGCAAGCAGCGTCGGATCGAAGATAAGTAGGCCGAGTACAAGGAATCCAGCGATCGTGCCGAACATTTCCCGGGCGGCGAGAAACGCGATCACCACCAGCAAGAGAGTAAAAATGGCAGCTGTCATCTGCGCCCGAAAGACAAGCTTGTCGGCATCGTTGTGGAAGATGAAGTCGCGTCCGCCCAGAACCGCCTCGATGCGGTACGGGCGTCCCTGCAATTCGGGCACATTCAGCTGCATCAAGCGCAGAGGCAAAGTGGCAACGAACTTGATCAGCGGCGGATGCTCGGGGTTCAATCCGAAATCGCCATTCCACGACCGATAACCGGAATAGATATGATCGGGTTCATCCCAGGTGATGGTGTTCGCGCGTGAGGTCAGGACCAGTTGGACGGCAAACACCAAGAGCAATATCGCCATGGCTGCGACAAGCCAAAAACGACGCGGATTCACCTGTGCTCGGCTCAATCCTGTATACCTCAGTAAAAACTTAGAAAATCAGCTTCAACGAGAACTGGATCTGTCGTGATGTGCCGGCGGTCTTGCTAATGTATCCGAAACCGCTGCCGCGCACGACATTGGACGGAAGTCCCAAGTTCACGATGTTGAAGACGTTAAAGAATTCGGCGCGGAACTCCAGGGTGCCAAACTCACCGGCGCCGCGGCGGCCAAATGGCGTGTCTTTGATCAGGGCTACATCGAAGTTGTGGAAGGCCGGTCCGCGAAAGGTGTTGCGACCGAGGGTGCCGAAGCGACCCTGGTTCGGTCCTGTACCGTTCGGTACGTTGATCGGGATGCTAAAGAAGGAGGCGTTGTCGGAACCGCGGCCAAAATAATCGGCCTGCGCAGCGCCGCTCGTGGAAAGCTTTGGTGTTGAAACTAAGTCAGGGCGATCGGCCCCACTGATGCCTGCTCCGGTCTGCTGCACTCCGGAATAGACGGTGAAGGGAGAGCCGGTCATCAGCGTGGTGATGTTCAGGAACTGCCAACCGGAGGTTGCGGTACGCCCGAGGGGCTGCAAAAAGCTCACTCGTTGAAGCGGAAGCATCTGGATCCAACTAACCGTGAAAACGTGTGTCACGTCGAAGGTGGAGGGCCCTTTCTCTGCGCTGGGATTCCACGGATCTTGAGGAAAGCTCTGTAGGATCACGCCCGCGCCTGCGATCGAACCTCCCATAACCGCACTCGTGTCGTCGAGCGATTTGGAATACGTATAGCTGGCCTGCAGGCCCAAACCCCAACGCGGCGAATTCTTGGAGAGGCTGGTCTGCAACGCGTGATAGGAGGAATGCGATCCGCTGGCAATCACGTTGATGGTGCTGGCCCCTCCAATGCGATTTCCGGCGGCGTCGAACTTGGTGAACGGAGCAAACGCGGGATCGGCGCCCGTATAGCTGTTCGGAAAAGCCTGATAGGGAAGATGGATGCCAGCCGTCCCGACGTAAGCTGCACTGGCTTTGAAATCGCCGAAGTCATGGTCGACGCCGAGTGTCCAACTGCCGATCACCCCGTTGCGAAAGTTGCTGGCTACGGCGCTTAGAGTAGGCAACTGGGGCTGATGGCCGGGAGTAGCAGCGGCGACTTCATCCTGATA
>CAZBCQ010000309.1:0-3946 GCA_964490255.1 uncultured Terriglobales bacterium
TGCGAGAAGAATGAAGGCACGGTGCACAACTTCGATACTGATGCGATACAGGTGCTGCGCGATGGCGACTGGCTGAAGGCAAAGGACACGACGCTCGGCGCGGATAATGGCGTCGGCGTGGCTGCGGCATTGGCGGTGATGGAGAGTGATGACATCAAGCATGGTCCACTGGAATTTGTGTTCACGATTGATGAGGAGACGGGGCTGACAGGCGCAGCGGAATTTCCCGGCGGACTGCTGCGATCGAAATATTTTCTGAACCTGGATAACGAAGAGAAAGGAACGATCTGCATTGGGTGCTCGGGAGGCCTGAATACGACCGCGAGGCGCAAGGTGGCACTGAAGCCGACGACACAGAACGCAGGATGGCGGATCAAAGTTGCGGGGCTGAAGGGCGGGCATTCAGGGATACAGATTCACCTGGGACGTGGGAATGCGCTACGAATTCTGGGAACGGTTCTGCAGAGCCTTCTGGAGAAGTTGCCGGTGGAAGTTGCGGACCTGGCGGGCGGAAGCGCGCGCAATGCCATTCCACGCGAGGCGTTCGCGGTTATCGTGCTGGACGCAGCGAAAGAGAGTGAGATGAAGTCGCTGGCGCAGGCGGCTGAGGCGGAGTGGAAGACGGATCTGGGCGAGTTTGATCCGGGCGTGAAGATCACGGTGGAGAAAACGGAGAAGCCGGCGCAGGTGCTGGATCGCGAAGATGCGAAAAGGACGGCGGATTTGCTGGCGAGCATGCCGCACGGGGTGCTGGCGATGAGTCCGGATATTGAAGGGCTGGTGCAGACGTCGACGAACCTGGCGACGATTGCGAAGAAGGATGGCGCAATTGAGATTGGGACAAGCCAGAGGAGCGCGATCGAGTCGAGCAAGCAAGCGGCTGCAAGGATGGTCAGAACCGTATGCGAACTGGCGGGATTCGAGGCGGTGTCCGGCGGTGGTTATCCGGGATGGAAGCCAGAGCCGCATAGCGAGATCGTGCAAAAGCTGCAGAAGGTGCATGAGAAAGTTTTTGGCGAGCCGGCGAAGCTGATCGCCATGCACGCGGGACTCGAGTGCGGCGTCATCGGTGAAAAATATCCGGGGATGCAGATGGCATCATTTGGGCCGACTATTGTGGGTCCGCATAGTCCGCAGGAGAAGGTGGAGATTTCGTCGGTGGAGGGATTCTGGAGGTATCTGGTGGCGGTGCTGGAGACGATCTAGGCGTTTCACGTTCGCGTTTCACGAAGGTCCCACACATCCAAAGGCAGGATGTGTGGGGCACCCGGCAATTCTGGTGACATAGAGCTCCCTCGCTGCGCGGGATGACAGGATCCTCGCTACGCTCGGAATGGGGACATGATCGAACCCCACCCTAGCCAAAAGAGGGCTAGGATGGGGCACCCATTTTCAAGTGGCACTGCACGCGAGAGTCGCCGGATACGAGAGTATCGTTGCAGATAGAGATTGTCTGAATAGACTCGTCGGGGGTTCGCGCATGATGCTGTACACTTGCAGCGATTTTTCGCGGACCCCGACCATGCCACTGGTTCGTTTTAGATCAAGCCTTTTTGCCGTTTGCACGGGAGTGTCATTCTTTTTGACACCCAATCTCCTGTGCGCCCAGACGATTTCCACCGCGACTGCGCGACCTGAGACGCTGACCGCGGACCAGGATCGTCAGAAGATGATGGACCTGCTCGGGATTACTGCGCTGCGTCTCGGCGCGAGTGGGGATGAGAAGGCACCGGATCATGCCAACTACGACGAGTCGCAAGCGAACCCATTTCCGAATCTGCCTGATCCGCTGACGATGAATAACGGACAGAAGGTCACGACTGCGGAGATGTGGTGGAAGCATCGGCGGCCTGAGATCCTAGAGGGATATGAGCGCGAGGTCTACGGGCGCGTGCCGGCGAATGTACCCAAGGTGTCGTGGACGGTGGCCGCGGTCGACCATGAGTGGATTGGGTTCATGCCGGTGGTGGCCAAGAAACTTGTGGGCCACGTGGACAATTCGTCGTACCCGGCGATAAGCGTGGATATACGAATGATGCTGGTGACGCCTGGCAACCCGAAGGGGCCGGTGCCGGTGCTGATGATGTTCGGGCCTGCTGATTTTCCCGCGCCGAACGAGCCTTCGCCGGAAGAGTTTGCAAAGATCAATGCGGCGTTGAAGGCGCTGATGGTGCAGCAGGATCCATCGCTAAAAGAGGTTTTTGCGCAGCATCCGGCGTACGATCCAGTGCGCCCGAGGCCGTTCGCGCGTACTGAGCTCAACGCGGATGGTGATCCACCTTCAACGTATGAACTCATCGCGGATGGCTGGGGATTCGCGCTGATCGATCCGGCGAGCATACAAGCGGACAATGGAGCCGGTCTGACACGCGGCATTATTGGATTGGTGAATCATGGGCAGCCGCGAAAGCCGGAGGACTGGGGAGCGTTGCGCGCATGGGCATGGGGAGCAGGGCGCGGCTTGGATTTTTTGCAGACTGATGCGGCAGTGGACGCCAAACATGTTGGCATTGAAGGCGTGTCGCGCTATGGCAAGGCAGCGCTGCTGACGATGGCGTTCGATCCGCGCTTCGCGATGGTGCTGGTCGGCTCTTCGGGCAAAGGCGGTGCGACACCGTTGCGCCGCAATTTTGGCGAAGGCGTTTCGAATCTGGCGACCGGCGAGTATTACTGGATGGCAGGGAACTTCCTGAAATATGACGCTGCGAGTGCCAGCTTCGGGAGCAAGACCGCGAACAATCTTCCAGTCGATTCAAATGAGTTGATCGCGCTGTGCGCACCGCGATTGACTTTCATCAGCTATGGCGTGCCGGAGAAGGGCGACGCGAAGTGGCTCGATCACCAGGGAAGCTTTATGGCGACGGTGTCGGCGGATGCGGTGTTTCGGTTGCTCGGTGCGAAAGGATTGGGAGTGTCGGATGACTATCACTCGGCCAAGATGCCGCCTGTGAATGTGGGCTTGCTCGATGGTGAACTGGCATGGCGTCAGCATGATGGCGGACACACCGACGCGCCAAATATGAAGTACTTCATCAAGTGGGCGGATAAGTTTATGGGGCGGAGAAGCAGTCTCGCGAACTAATGCCGGTGCTTGAGAGATTGTCGGCGCAATAGAGTTCCCTCGCTGCGCTCGGGATGACAGATCCTCGCTTACGCTCGGATCGGGAGACTGCATGGAATCCGAGCCACGCCAAGAGAGAGCGCGGGCTGGGTACCCAGGTTCGCCTGCTAGCCCCAGGCGCTAGTTCCCGTTTTGCAACTCGCAAATCCCACGGAACCGAGTCGCGCCTGGTCACGTATCTATCAATAGGTGAACGACGATGACAGTCGAAGGCAATTTTCCCAACGCGAATCAGTACGGTGGTTATCCTCAGGCAAATGTTCCGGCGGCTCCGGCGATGCCGATGTATCCGGCAAGAATGCCGAGTCCGACGGTGGCGGCGTTGCTGGGATTTATTCCCGGAGCGGGAGCGCTTTATAACGGCCAATTCACCAAAGCGCTCATTCACATGTTGGCATTCGCGAGTTTCATATGGCTGGCGGCCGAAGGATACGGCTTGTTCGGTGGGCTGATGATTGCGTTCTCCGTGTTGTACATGGTGGCGGATGCGTACAAGACAGCGGAGGCGCGTCAGTATGGACTGCCGGTGCCCGATCCGTTTGGGCTGGCGAGTCTGTTCGGCGAAACGCATGTGCGTGCCGGTGCCGTAGTAGCCGATCCGCAGAGGAGTTTTCCGGCCGGGGCCGTGATCCTGATTGCGGTGGGCGGATTGTTTCTGCTGAGAACGATGTCGGTGTGGCATCCGGATTTTGACCGATTCTGGCCGGTGATCCTGATTGTGATTGGCGCGGTGTTGCTGGTGTGCCGGATCCCGTGGAAGAAAAGTTCGGAGTAAATGCGAAGCGATTGTTGCCTTGGCCCGGGATGAAAGTCCTGGGCCTTTTT
>CAZBCQ010000310.1:0-3939 GCA_964490255.1 uncultured Terriglobales bacterium
TTACATTTTTCAAATACTCCGACCAACTCTTGCTCTAGCGCATTCTCAATCTCGCTTAGTTCGTCGTCGCTCAGTTGAAAGTCGGCAGCGCCGATGATGCCGTCGACCTGCGAGCGATTGCGCACGCCGACAATCGCTCCCGTTACTGCGGGATTGTGCAGAGTCCAGGTGATTGCAACTTCTCCGGCAGTACGATCGTGGCGACTCCCGATATTACGTAATAGACAGGCAAGCCGCAGATTGCGGGAGAGCAGAGGCTCCTGGAAGTTGGGGTTGCGGCGGCGCCAATCGTCGGCAGCGAGTGAGTTGATGCGGTCGCGCGTCATAGCACCGCTCAGGAGGCCGGAGTACATTGGAGAATAGACGATTACACCGATGTTATTTTTCTCCGCGAATGGCAGGATGCTGTCCTCGATCTCACGCGCGAGAAGGGAATATCTGGGCTGCAGCGAAGTGATGGGGGCGATAATTTGCGCGCGCCGCATCTGCGCGACGTTGAAGTTGGAAACTCCTATGTATCGCACCTTTCCTTGTTCTTTGAGGCGAAGCATCTCAGTCCAGCCCTCTTCGATGTCAGCGTCCGGTTCGGGCCAGTGAATCTGGTAAAGATCAATTACATCGACTTGCAGTCGGCGCAAGCTGTCTTCGACCTCGCGGCGGATCGATTCGGCTTTAAGAGAACCGCCAATTTTTCCGTCTTCATCCCACACGCGTTCGCATTTGGTGAACACATACGGACGGCTGCTGCGTCCCTTCAAAGCGCGTGCGACCACCTCCTCGGAATGGCCCAGGCCATAAACCGCAGCCGTATCAATCCAGTTGATGCCGCGATCCAATCCTTCGTGGATGGCCGCGATTGAGTCCGCATCATCTTGCGGCCCCCAACTGAATTGCCAACCACCGCCGCCCATGGCCCATGCTCCGATTCCCGCCCGCGTGATCTCGAGATCGCTGTTGCCGAGACGTCGCTTTTCCATAATTCCTCCGTATGAATGTGGTATCAGTCAAAGCATTTTGGCGGCCAATTCACGAAAACGATGTGTCGCCAGAAGCATTGATATGGCTGCGATTAGTGAATCCGTGAGGGCCCTGCACTCGTCATATCAGTACGGGAAGTCGAGGCTTCGACACTGCCTGACATCTCCAAAGGACAGCTGGGTTCAGCAAGGTATGTTAACTGCCGCAGAAAACGACCGCAGCACTTTTATTAACAAAGATCGATGCAGATGCTATGCAGAGTTGCTGGAAATCTCCAAGATCATCAGCTCGTACAAGACTCTGGAAGAACTTTTTCATGATCTGAGCCACAGACTGCATTCGCTTGTGGAATTCAGCTACCTTAGCGTTCTGCTGTATGACTCTGCTCAGGATGTTATGCGGGTGCGGGAAGTGTTTGGCGGTGAACAAGCGGTCAGGGCTGGCATGGAGTTCTCGATGTCCGAGTCACCGTCGGCGTGGGTCTTCCAACAGCAGCAGCCGCTCGTGATCGATGATGTAAACCATGAATCTCGTTTCTCGCGTCCCTTGAAAATCTTACGGGAGCAGGGTGTGCGCTCGTTGTGCAGCCTTCCTCTTACTACTCCCAGACAAAAGTTGGGAGCGTTTTGTTTCGGTAGTGCCCAGCTGAATGCGTACGATGATGGCTCGATTGACATGCTGTCGCAGGTGGCAGGACAGGTCGCTGTTGCGATCGAGAATGCGCTGAACTATCAGAAGCTGGAAGCATTGCGACAAGAGGTAAGTGAAGAGCGCGATCGCCTGAAGCTGCTGCTCGAAGTGAACAATGCTGTTGCGTCCAATCTTGCGCTCACCGACCTGATCGCAGCGGTCCCGGTCAGTGTTCGCCGGGCAATGAGGTCCGACGCTGCGTGTTTGTCGCTCCCCGATGCCGATGGCAAGAGGCTGCGTGTCGTCGGTCTGGATTATCCCGACGGAAGAGGCGTGTTGGAAGAAGACATGATGCTTCCGATGGATGGCTCGAGTCCGGGAATCGCGTACACGACAGGGAAGCCGTTTGTGTTTGGAACTCCTCCCACAACTCTCGGTGCGCTTGCTTTGCAGGCGAATGCCGCGGAGGGATTTCAATCCGGTTGCTTCTTGCCGATTACGTATCAGGGGCGAAAGCTTGGCGTGCTGCACCTGTTGGATCGCAAAAAGGATGCATTCGGAAGCGGCGACGTGAAATTCCTGACGCAGGTCGCGAACCAGATTGCCATCGCACTGTACAAGGCGCTCGAGTACAAGAGGGTCAGCGAATCGAGGGAACAGCTGGCGGAGGAGCGTCTTTACTTACGAAATGAAATCCGCACCGGGCACGACTTCCATGAAATCCTCGGGCATAGCGATGCGCTCAAGCGCGTAATGAAGCAAGTGGAGACAGTTGCTCCGACCCATTCGACGGTTCTGATCCAGGGAGAGACAGGTTCCGGCAAGGAGTTGATCGCGCGAGCGATTCACAATGCCAGCACTCGGCGGGATCACATATTCGTGAAGCTGAATTGCGCGGCGATTCCGCTGGGACTACTCGAAAGCGAACTATTCGGACATGAGAAGGGCGCATTTACTGGAGCGATCGCGCAGAAGATCGGGCGTTTTGAACTGGCGAATAAGGGTACATTGTTCCTTGATGAGATCGGCGACATCCCACTCGAATTGCAACCGAAGCTCCTGCGCGTCTTGCAGGAGCAGGAGTTTGAGCGCCTGGGGAGTACGCGCGGAATCCGCGTGGATGTGCGCCTGATTGCGGCCACGCATCGGAACCTGGGTCGAATGATCGAGGACAATCAGTTCAGAGCCGATCTTTTTTATCGCTTGAATGTGTTCCCGATTTTCCTGCCGCCATTACGCGAGCGGTCCGAGGACATTCCTGACCTGATTCAACGCTTTGTCGAGAAGTATTCCGATGAGATGAATAAGAAGATCCGGCACATTCCTGATGCTGTGGTGACGGCGCTCATGGAATATGACTGGCCAGGTAATATTCGAGAGCTGCAAAACTTCATCGAGAGGGCCGTGATTCTTTCTCCCGGAGAGGAGTTGCTGGCTCCTCTGTCCGAATTGCGAATGACGCGTGTTGTCGCTCGGCCGGATCGAGTGCCGATACTAGAGTCCTCAAGAGTGAGCGCGCTAGAAGATGTAGAGCGCGAACATATCATCGCGACTTTGCGCGAAACACAATGGGTGCTTGGCGGAGATCATGGCGCGGCGGCGCGCTTAGGAGTTCCACGCACAACGTTGATCTACAAGATGCGCAGGCTGGGAATTCCGCGGCAGGAAAGCTGAGTTAGACCACCTCACTTCCCAGCCGCTGAGCCCTCTGCACTGGCATGATCGACGGAGGCGAGGGTTGGCATCTGCGATACATCCCAACCGCCGCCGAGCGCTTTGATCAGCAGAACACTTGCCGCCATGCGACGCTCGAGGATCTGCACGTCAGTCCGCTCGTCGGAAAGAGCCACGCTTTGCGCCGTTAGCACTTCCAGATAAGTGGTTACGCCGCCTTTGTAACGATTGGTGGAGAGAGCGAGCGATTTCTGCGCGGCGGCAACCGCCTCATTCTGTTTCTCGTTCTCGTCGTTAAGAATCCGTTGCGCAGCGAGATTGTCTTCGACTTCCTGAAAGGCCGTGAGCACGGTCTGGCGATAGTTGGCCACGTTCTGATCGTAGGCTTCGCGAGCTTGATCGGAGACTGCGCGACGACGGCCCCCCTCGAAGATAGTCTGCGCAGCGGCGCCGCCGAGAGACCAGAATCCGCTCGGACCATTTAACAGCGTACCTAGCGCTGCGGTTTCGAAGCCGCCGGATGCGGCAAGGCTGACCAGCGGGTAGTAGGCTGTCTTCGCAACTCCGATTTGCGCATTGGCCGCGGCCATTCTGCGTTCTGAGGCAGCGATGTCCGGACGACGTTCGAGTAATTGCGACGGCAATCCCGGTGGGATC
>CAZBCQ010000311.1:0-3933 GCA_964490255.1 uncultured Terriglobales bacterium
CGGTTTTTGGGTTTGTCATCACGAGCGGCGTGAGCCGCGAGGGATCTGCATTTGCTTTCTGGTCTAATGACGAACTCATCGACTGACCGTACTGTCTCGCTCTACAATCGCCTCTGGTGCTTGCATCCCCTGACAATCCAGCAGTTGCCTTGCACGAGGTCTCCAAGCTTTACGGCCGGTTCGCGGCGCTTCGTATGGTGTCGGGCGACTTCGCAGCCGGACGCTTGTATCTGATTCTTGGCGAAAACGGCGCGGGGAAATCGACATTGCTGCGCGTGATTGCAGGCCTGATCCAGCCCTCGCATGGAAAGCTCACCATTCTCGGCAGCTCGAATCACAATGCCGTGAAGCCGCAGCTTGGATACATGGCACACGCGTCCATGCTCTACGACGAACTTAGCGGACGTGAGAATCTCACCTACTTCGGGGAGTTGTACGGGATTCATGATCAGGCCATTTGCGATCAGGCGATGCGAACTGTCGGACTTGATCCTGCGCTCGAGCGCCGCGTCGGCCAATACTCGCAAGGCATGCGCCAACGATTGTCGCTGGCTCGCGCCATCCTGAACGATCCGCGCATTCTGCTGCTCGACGAACCATTCTCCAACGTTGACGTCGGCTCTGCCCGCGAGATGACTCGCCTGCTCGGTTCCATGCGCGATTCCGGCAAGACCATCTTTTTGGTCACGCATCAACCCGCATTGCTGGAGGGCGTTGCCGACGAGAGCGTGCACATGTCCGCCGGTCGCGTGATCGAGCGCGTTGATCACCACGCTTCATCGCTCGAGGCGCAACGATGAGCGTCTTCAGCATTCTCCGCGTGACGTTGGCGAAAGACCTGCGCATGGAATGGCGTTCGAAAGACGCCATCAACTCCATGCTCTTCTTCGCCCTACTCGTAGTCGTGATCTTCAGCTTCTCCTTTGACCTGACCGCCGAAGAATCGCGCCAGATCGCCGGAGGCCTGATCTGGGTTGCGTTGCTATTCGCCGCCGTTGTCGCGCTAAACCAGACTTGGGCTCGCGAGCTGCGCAATCAGGTGCTCGACGGTTATCGGGTTTCGCCTGCGCCGGCTGAATCGTTGTTCCTGGCGAAGACAATCGGCAACTTCCTATTCGTAGCGGTGCTGGAACTGCTGATGACGCCGCTGTTCATCGTCTTCTACAACCTGCGCAGCGTTGGACCTGTTTATCAACTGGTCCTCGCATCGCTGCTTGGCAACTGGGCTTTGGTCGTAAACGGGACGTTCTTCGGCGCTATGTCGATCCGAACGCGCAGTCGCGAGGTCCTATTGCCTTTGATCCTCTTTCCCATCTCCATTCCGGCTCTCCTGGCCATGGTTGGCGCGACCACGTCGACTCTGACCGGAGAAGGTTCGGCGCATCTGCCTTTAGTGTTCCTCGCGGTGTACGATGTTGTATTCACTCTCGTGGGACTATTCCTGTTCGAAACGGTGTTACAGGCCGAATGAGATCCAAATTCGCCATCTTTGCCCTGTTCACGTTGGCCCTGCTTTCGTGGGGTCTTTACCAGGCGCTCGTCGCGGCACCAACCGAAGCGACAATGGGTCCAGTGCAGCGCATCTTCTACTACCACGTTCCGAACGCTTGGGTCATGGAACTGTGCTTCCCGCTGAACTTCCTCGCGTCCATCATCTATCTGGTCACGCGCAAGCCCGCAGTTGACGCCTTCGCAGTCGCGACCGCGGAAGTTGGAATTGTCTTCTGCACGGTTGTGCTGCTCACGGGGCCAATTTGGGCGCGACCAGTTTGGGGCATTTGGTGGACTTGGGATGCTCGCCTCACGAGCACACTCGTGCTCTGGCTTATTTACGTTGGCTACCTGATGCTGCGGAAACTCTCGACCGGAGGTCCGAATCCGGTGCTCGCAGCATCATTTGCCATCTTCGGCTGCCTTGACGCCATGTTCGTCTTTATGGCGATCCGCTGGTTCCGTACGCAGCACCCGCAGCCGGTTTTCGGTGGCGGCGCGAACTCAGGAATCGATCCGCGCATGCTGCACGCTTTCCTCATCAACATGCTGGCGTTCACCTGCTACGGAGCGATGCTTGTGTGGATTCGTTACACGCTCGAGCGCACTCGCCAGAAAGTGGACGAAGCGCATGCCATGAAATCGCTGCTGCATCACGAAGCGAGGTCAAGCCGATGAAGTTCCTCTACGCTGCTTACGGGATTACCTGGGCCGTTCACATCATCTACCTGCTTATCCTGACTCGCGGCTTCGGCCGTCTGCGCGACGACATCAAGGACCTGGAACGCGAGTAATCCCGCCCGGCTGATAAAATAGTTGTAACGGGGATACATTCACGTTTCTGCCATAGTGGCTGTCGTTCGAAGACCCCCTCCAGTTCAATCAGAAGATAGGCAACGCATGATTTCCGTCAGTAATGTCAGCATGCGCTACGGCGCAAAACTGCTCTTCGAAGAGGTCTCGACCACGTTTACCGCGGGTCGCCGCTACGGTCTTACCGGCCCGAATGGCTCTGGCAAGTCCACGTTCATGAAGCTGCTCACCGGCGAGTTGGATCCGCAAAAGGGAACCGTCGTGCGTCCGAAGAAGCTGGGCGTGTTGCGACAGGATCAGTACGCTTTCGACGCTTTCCGCGTGATCGACACCGTGATCATGGGCAACAAAGCTTTGTGGTCGGCGCTGGAAGAACGAGAGCACATTTACGCCAAGCCGGAGCTGACGGATGACGACGGAATCCGCCTGGGAGAATTAGAGGGCATCGTCGGCGACGAAGACGGCTACATGGCTGAGGCCGACGCTGCGATCCTGCTGCAAGGGCTCGATATCCCCGATGAGGCGCATGAGCGCAAGATGAGCGAGTTGCAGGGCGGTCAGAAGGTTCGAGTGCTGCTGGCGCAAGCGCTTTTCGGCAAGCCGCAGGCGTTGCTGCTGGACGAGCCTACGAACTATCTCGATCTCGATTCGATTCACTGGCTGCAGGACTTTCTCAATCACTATGAAGGAACGCTGATCGTCATCTCGCACGACCGGCACTTCCTGAACAACGTCTGCACGCACATCGCCGACATCGATTACGAGACCATCATCACCTACACCGGCGGTTACGATGACATGGTGCTGCAGAAGACGCAGATCCGCTCGCGCTTGGAATCCGAGAATGCGCAACGCGAGAAGAAGATCTCGCAGTTGAACGAATTCATCGCGCGCTTCTCGGCTGGAACGCGCTCCAGCCAGGTGATGTCGCGTAAGAAGGAAGTGGAACGCCTGCAGACCAGCGAATTGGCGCGATCTAATATTCAACGCCCATACATTCGCTTCGATCAGGCGCGGCCTTCGGGCAAGCACGTGCTGGAATTCGAAGGCGTTAGCAAAGCATATGGCGATCACGAGGTCATCAAGGGATTCACTGCCTCTCTGATTCGCGGCGAAAAGGTCTGCCTGATGGGCCGCAACGGACAGGGCAAGACCACGCTGCTTCGTGCGCTGCTGGCGAATGCGCCCGAAATGCCGCGCATGGAAGACGCGATTGATTCCGGTTCCGTGAAGTGGGGTCACGAGGCGCAGATCGGGTACTTTGCGCAGGACCACACGGCTTCCATCGAAAAGGGCATGACCGCAGCCGATTGGCTGCACCAGTTCGATCCCAAGGCTTCGAAAGAAGAGATTCGCGGGCTACTTGGCCAGATGCTGTTCAGCGGAGAAGAAGGACTGAAACCAACAGAAGCGCTCTCCGGAGGAGAATCGGCACGGTTACTGTTCTGCAAGCTGATGCTGCAGAAGCCGAATATCCTCGTTCTCGACGAACCCACGAACCACCTTGACCTCGAGTCCATCAATGCACTGAACATCGCCATCCAGCGATATGAAGGCACAGTCCTGCTGGTCACACACGATCACGACCTGATCGACGAAGTCGCGACGCGCATATGGCATTTCGAGCAC
>CAZBCQ010000312.1:0-3908 GCA_964490255.1 uncultured Terriglobales bacterium
GCATGAGAGTATTCGGTCACATACTCACGGCCGCGGTTGTCGCCATAGTTTTGCGCTGGCTCTGGAACTCATCCACCATCGAGCAAGCCAAAGTTGAGGCCGGTCGCCAGCTGTTCCTGCCGACACGCGCTATTCGCATTCTGCTGTTGTTTGCTGGGGTCTTATTTACCGGACTGTTCGTTTGGTCTCGGCTCGATTCGGCCGAATGGTGGGTTTCCTGTCTGTTCCTTGGATTTGTTGCGTTAGCCCTATTTTCGTACCCGCCAGTCCTGTCCATCGAAGTGGATGGGATTGGATCGCGTTCCTGGTTCGGCCACGAAAAGAAGATCCACTGGCAAGATGTCGCGAGCTTGCACTTGAACCTCGGTAACCGACAATTTACCGTGCGTGCCAAAGACGGTCGTCGGATCTCGCACGCTGGGTTCAATGCCGACCCAGGCCTGTTTCAGGGGGAGGTCCAGACACGCACTCGTCTGCCCCTGAAAATCACGAAGCCGGGGACGTGGAAGTCCGAAACGTTTGAAGTTCCGTACGAACAAGTCGAAGCCGAGTAAGAAAACGTCCAGCCACCTATCTTGAAACTGCCCTTCCATTCGCCTTCCGGTGCACGGCTGAGAAGTTCTAGGAACAGTTTCGATGTGCTCAGGTTACTGCTTTGACAAACGCCATTGGCGTGCCTAGACTACGTGCCGATTACGGTCGGAGGGCGCCGTGGCTGAAGCATCCAACAGTGTCCCTGGAACTGGCGAAGACGTTCGCGTGCAGAAGGCGATTACGGAATTCGCGTCGCTATTGGTTCCCGGTGAGGCAATCGAAGCCTATGCGGTTCAACGGAGATTGTTTGCGCTCGCGCATCGCCGCACGCTGGTCTGCGCGACGTCTGGACGTTTCATCGGGATGTCACGAGGCCTGTTCGGCGGATTCAATCCGGTGACGGTTCGCTGGCAAGATATTAAGGACGTAGAAATCAAAGTGCGTGTGTTTGGCGCCGATCTGACGATCGTGGCGCTATCGAGTCCTGACCTGGCTGTGGCGGGGCAGACAAGGGTTCTCAGCTTTCCAGGTTTGCGGAAGGAGCAGGCCGAGGCGGTCTACCGGATCTGCCAGGCGCAAGAGCAGGCATGGCGAGAGAAACGCCGTATCCGCGAACTGGAAGAGCTGCGCGCGAAATCTGGGGGAATTCAAGTGGGAGCGGCCGCGGGTGCCGGTGGCCCGTCCATTACGTCTACTCCTGATGGAGCTGCTGCGAGACTGCAACAGGCCAAGGAAATGTTCGAGCAGGGCCTGATTACGGACTCCGAGTATGAATCGTTAAAAGCACGGATTGTCGGCAATCTGTAGGGACACCCGTCTTTCCAGCAGCATCCAACCTGGTATGTTTCTGAGACACGGAATCAGAGTGTTGAGCCGATGGCTTATCCTGGCGTGCGTTTCGGCAACAGCATTTGGCCAAGCATCAGAAGCGCGACCCAAGCAGGTCTACACGTGGGAGCGCATCAGCTTTACCTGTGAAGGTGGGCGAACTGCCTACGTTTTCACGAGCGTGTTTGCTTATTGTCAGGTGGACACCACTCCACAGGAGGTGGTGCGGGCACAGATGGCAAAGGTGAACGATGCGGCGGCACAGGCCTGTACGGGTCCGAACCTCGATGTGATGCTTAACGGCCGCGATCATCCTGACTTGCAGAGCGCGGAGCAGGATAGAGCTCGCGACATGGACGAATCATCGCGCACCGGTTCGCGTGCCGCGATCGCGCAGATCACCAACAACGTGTACTCAACTCGGTGCGCTCCGGTGCAGTGAGCGTTCGAGTTGATAGAGACCAAATCGCGAGAGGGTGATGGTCTCCCGGGGTGTTTGCCGCGAGAGACCATACCAGCTTCATGACAGATCCAAAACACGTGGCGAGTGTCGACCTCGCTCGGCATTAGTTTCCGAAGAAGTCACTCATATCCGCCGCTTGCGCGGAAGCGCCCGGATAGACCTGAACACCAAGCGCGTCCATGATCGTGCGCAGAGTGTTGAAGTGCGTATACGGCTGGTTCGACACAAACTGCGGCGTCACTTTCGGGCCGATGACCGTCGTGAGCACTTGGGATCCGCATCCCTGATTCGTTCCGCTGCCGCACTCGTCGAAGGTGACGAACATCAGGCCATCTCCACCGGAAGCGAACAGCGAGGTGTTGAGGAGCGGGGCGATGTTGGTTTGCAACCAGGTATCCGCCGCGGCGGGTGTGCCATCGTGCGCATCGTCATTCAAATTAGGGATGATGAGGGAATAGTTCGGAAGAGTGCCAGCGGCCATGTCAGTCGCAAATTGCGAAAACGGCACAACGTTCTTCTGCATTTCCGCACTGTTCACCACGTCCGAATACCAGACTGCGGGATTGTGACGATTGGCGTAAGGCACCGGGCCGTCGAGCAAATAACCGGCCTGGGGCAAGGATTCTGCGTAGACCTTCCAAGTCAGGCCAGCCTTCGTCAACTCGCGGAAGATGTTGTCATCGGTGATCGGTTGGGACATCTGATTGGGACAACCCCAACCCTGACAGCCGAACGCGGATTCGTTGCTTCCGGAAGAAAGGTCGAGATAGTCGAGCATCGAACCGCCGTCGTTAGAACTGAAATTGGCAGCGTACGCATATTTCTTGGAGAGCGAAGTCAGGTAGGGCATTTCATTCGCGAACACGGTGGTGAAGCCGTGGTTCTCTTCCATCAGCAGGAAGACGTGACCGGAGCGCGGGATGCCATTAATTGCCGTCGGAGCGGGCGGGTTCGCGGGCGTCGGTGGATTAGTTACCGGCGGTATAGGAGTCGGCACAGGAGCTGGAGCGGGCGTCGGGGTGGGACTGCTTGTCCCTGTTGATGGCGTAGTTCCGCCACTGTTATCGGTGCCGGAAGGTGTCGCGGCAGAACCGGAGCTTCCGGAAGAAGCAGGCGTTAAGTTGTTTGAGGCGGCTGCCTGTGAGGACGCCTTCAGCCCTGTAGCACCACCACAACCACACGCTATGGCAATAACCAAAAGCGCAACGGAGAAAAGGATCGCATGAAGTCTCATCATTTGTCATGAAGGTAAGCTGATGAGAGACAATGCGGAATTCGGCTAATCGCGCAGATGGACGAGTTAAAACTCTGTAGTTATTCACGCAACTATCACAAACGACTACGGTTTGTGCACTAGAAATGAACTAGGCATTTCTCTTAAATGTGAAGCGCGCGTTTACTGATCTGCTAGCATTCCTGCGCTATGAAAAAGCTGCGATTTGCTGTCGTGCTGTGCATGAGTCTGTTTACGGCGGCGCTTATTGCGCAAACTCAGCCGCACCCGGTGGTTCTGCATGCGGCTCGGTTGCTCGATGTTGAAAACGGAAAGATCATCACGCCCGGTGAGGTTCTAGTTGAGGGCGAGCGCATCGTGGCGGCAGGCACGAGTGTCGCGCATCCGGCAGGAACGGAGGTCATCGACCTTGGCGACACAACGCTGATGCCCGGTTTGATTGATGCGCACGTACATCTGTTCCTTCATCCCGGCGCAGAAGATTTGCAGACCGTAGAAGAGTCGGTGCCGCAGCGCACGATCACCGCGACACTAGCGGCTAAGGCGGATCTGATGGCAGGTTTCACCGCCGAGCGCGACATGGGGACCGAAGGCGCCGGGTCGGCAGACACGGCGGTGCGGAATGCGATTAATGCCGGCCAGATCCCCGGACCGCGGTTGCGTATCAGCGGAAATGCAATTGACATTCTCGGCGGGCACGAGGATGCGAATAAGTTCAATCCTGCGCAGCATGTGCTTTCGAACGCGACGTATGCGAACAACTCAGAGCAATTGGTGCAAGCGATCCGCGGGCAGGTGAAGGAAGGCTCGGACTTTATCAAGATCTACGAGACGGGGAAGGACACGGTC
>CAZBCQ010000313.1:0-3881 GCA_964490255.1 uncultured Terriglobales bacterium
AGGCTGGCACTGATTGCCAGACCGCAGAGGCAGTTCCGGAGGTGACCCAAAACTCTCATCGCTCCTAGAAACCGTGCACCGCAGCAGCGGTGATCGAGAACGATGAGAGAACTGTAGCCCAGGCCATAAGGCTTCGCATGAAGCTGGATCCGGTCAGGAATTTTTCGGGAACAATGACGCTGTCACCTGGCTCCATCTTGGTACTGAGAACATTGCCTCCCCACCAGCTGTTTTGCGAGCGACCGACGAGGGCGCCGTTAGCGCGCACGATGAAGATGTCCTTGGTATTCGCAGTCGGAGTTGGTCCGCCGGCGGCAGCGAGATACCAGCTCGCGGTCTTCCCTGGGGTGTAAGTAAGAGCCGTGTTGTTGAAAACCTGACCATTCACTAGAACGAAATTCGGGCGTTTGGGAATGAAGAGCGTGTCTCCGGCACGCACCTCAATATCGTTAGGAGTATTTTCCCAACTGGTAATGTCGGCAGTAATGTGGATGACCAGCCGCCCGCTTGCCTTCTGGGTTTTCAGATTGTTGAGAACAGTTTGTTGCTGAGCCATGGCCGCTTGCGTGAGGCTGATCTGCTCCGGACCGGTGGCCGCACCCGTGATGTGCACATTGGATCCGGCTTCGAGACGCCGCACCAACTCCAACCGGCTCCGTTCCGCCATTTCGTACACCTGAACACGGTCAAGCACGGCGCCATAGGGGTACGCGTCAGATCTAAGCCCTCCCGCGCGCCGCAGCACCGAACTCAACTTCTCTCCCGCAACAATGCCAAACGTTCCCGGATGCGCAACCTCGCCGGTGACGGTTATCGCCGCTCCAATATCGTCCCAGCCGGTGATCTGGCGAACCGAAAGCAGATCACCATCGCGCAGCACTATATTCGCTTGCGAATCACCCGAAAGCGCTTTGCCCAACTGCACCGGGAAATGTTCTGACTCCACTTTCTTACCATTCACAATGACGTAACGAGAGAGATCGGCCGCACTGACGAAAGCGCCACGTCTCAGTCCCCCGGCCAAATGAACGAGATCCGACGCCGTCATTCCGGCACCGAGCGGATACTTACCGGGACGAGTCACCTCGCCGTCGATGGTTACCGTTGGCGGATCCGTTTTGGCCAGGCTGCGCTGAATCATCAGCCGGTCGAGCGGCTGCAGAAGAATGTTGTTAACCTCATCTCCCTGTAATGCCTTCCCCAAGTTGACGCTGAAAACCTTCATCTGCCCGCCATCGACTTTGCGATAGACCTGCGCATCGCCCAGGTCTGCGTCCTGCGTGAGCCCGCCAGCGAGAAACACGGCGTCGCGGAGATGGGTCTCACCGTTGGTGCGGTGTTCCCCGGGATTGCGAACCTCTCCGTTGATGAGCACAGCCGGAGCGTCTTCAAAGTCGAAGCGGCCAAAGATCCGTACGGTATCGAAGGGCTGCAGCTTGAAATCCTGAGCGCCGCCTTTCATCGCGTCCGACAGATTGAAGGCAATAACCTCCGGGCGGAAGTCGGGCGCCTCGAGCCGAACGATTTCGGCATATTTCTGCGACGGCTCCGGCAATAGATCGGTATACGATTTAACCAGATCCGTGATCTTCATCCCGTCCGCATAGGGATACTTGCCGGGATGGAAAACATGGCCATCGAGATAAACCGTCTTTTCGCTGTAGGCGAGGATCGGAGAGATACGGATCTTGTCTTCGGGCTGGATCTTAAAGTTCTCCAGCGCGGCGGTGACTTGGGGCTGGTCTGACTGGGGGATATCGAGGCTCAGCATCTTGCGATCCTGATGGGCTTCGAGCCGCTCGACGTCGATGTGGCTAAGGGTGCCGGAAGGAAGAACTCCGCCTGCGAGCTGCAGGACCTGCGCCAGGGATGTTTCGTCATTTAGTTCGTAGATTCCCGGCCGCCGCACCATTCCTTCGAGCGTGACCTGCGGCCCAGTCGGAGGCACAAGGATCGTATCTCCCGGCTGAAGGTGCAGAAGATCTGAATTCACGCCGTGCAGGATGAGATCGTAAAGGTCAACTTGCTGAAGCAGCTGTTTGCCGCGGTAGTGTCGGACGATGCGAAGGGAGCCGTTGTCCGTGGGACCGCCCGCCAGATAAAGCGCGTTCAAGGGCGTTGCCAGTGAGCTTACGTCGTAGGCCCCGGGCATTTTGACATCGCCGACAACATAAACGCGTACGCTGCGCAGCCCGGAAAGCGAGACGTCAGCTTCAACATCGCGGAACTGAGTCCGCAGCACTGACTGAACCTCTTTTTGGACCGCACCCAGGGTCTTCCCTGCTACCTCAACCGTCCCCACCTCTGGCAACGCGAGACGACCTTCCGGGTCAACCACGCGGCGTAAATGTCGGGCCGTTCCACCCCAAACTTCGATGGTGACGTCATCGCCTGGCCCTAAAACGTAATCAGGACCAACGGGGGCATCCATCGGCAGTTGATCGAAGTTGCCGGTGCCGTTGCGGAAGATCTCCGATCCGAAGCGCTCCAACTTTGCCGAACGCGGCGAGACCTGCGTATAGAGATCGTAGAGAGACGGAACATTTCCGTAGGGGTTGCGACGATGCAGAACCACGGGATGATCGTCTGATTGTGTGCTCGACGGCGTAACCTGGAACGGTGGGATGAGGGTGCGGACCGCTGGTGGTGGCGCGTTCCGAGCCATCATCGCGGGCTCAACCTGATAGTCATAAGAGGATGAGCTGGCATCGGGGAGCAGCGATGAGGACATCCCCTCGGATCTGTTGTCCCTGCTGCGAAGATTGAAATTGTCCTCTGCGCTGTATCGGGCTGGATTCGCGCCCGTGCCGGCCAGCACAGACGGCAATTCATCGGCGGTCATGGGAGTGAGACCGCCCGAAGAATCAGTGGAATCCATCGAAGTTCGATTGATCGTCCGTTGTGGAGGAATAAGTTGCTGTTGCTGCTGTTGCTGATCTTCTTGCTGTTGCTGCTGCTGCTCGAGTTGTTGTTGTCGCCGACGCTGCAGTTCCTGCTGCTGCTCCCGTTGTGCCCAATACTGCTGCTCCTGACTCAGAGCGTTCGGCTGCTGTCCATTCGCTTGCGATGCGTTGGTTTGCAAACCGTTCGTTTGGGAACTGAGCCCAGGCTTTGCGGGAGATGGATAGGCTTGTGGATAACCCAGAAGTTGTTGACGCTCCAGTTCGGCTTGTGTCGGCTTGGCACGAACATAACCGCGGTTCTCGATTTCGCGCGTCGCTATCACCCGGACATTGAAATCCTTCTTTACTAAGTCAAAGAGGACTTCATCTTCCAGATCCTTGGGATCGAGGAGACGTCCCTGCTCGTAGGCTTTCCTGACCAGCGCCTTCTTCACCTCCAGATCGAGACCAGGCTCATTCTTAAGCAGCTCAATGATCTGGTCAGAAGACAGCGCAACCTGATCATCCACGGCATCCTTCTCTTGTTGCGTCATCGGGATTTGCGACCTGCTCGTGCTTGGGTCGTAGGACGATGTCGCCCGCTGCGCCTGTGCCTGGGGTGCAAGCATCGCAAGAGAAAGCGCGCACAGAAGAGAAATCAGCAGCTGTGAAGTTCGTGACAAGAATTGGAAATGCGTGAGACAGTGTCGTGACATAAGGTAAGTGGGTAAGAAGTGGATTAGATCGTCTTCAAAACCTGTGCTGCTGGCCATGGCTCCGCCCCGTCACTTACAGAGCACATGTGACCTAACTCAAGCCGACCGCACCCCTGTGCCCTAGCCGATGTTGACGGATTTCGGATTCCCCAATCCCAACATTGATTTCAGAGAGGCACACAGGGTTGTAAATGGTGACAGGCGTGGAAGTGTCCAAGGCGTGTAAACAATTGTCAGTGCGGTGTAAATTCAGGCCGGAGGTGTTTCAGGAACTTAGGCTGGA
>CAZBCQ010000314.1:0-3854 GCA_964490255.1 uncultured Terriglobales bacterium
CTCTCGATCCGCTGACGAAGGAATTGATCTACGTAGCCGTGAGCGTGAGCAACCAATGTCCTTATTGCATCGCCTCGCACTCCACCTCCGCGCGCAAGAAGGGCATGACCGACGCCATGTTTCATGAGTTGATGGCCGTCGTAGGCATGGCGAACGAAACGAATCGCCTATCCGCGGGATATCAAATCCCCATCGACGCGCAGTTCATGTAGGACTCGCCCATCCAAGCCTTCTGTTGGCTTGGGTGGGGTAACGAACAACATTTGTGAAAACGATTGGATGTGTGGGACGCCTCTCCTCGGATTAGAATGTCTAAGTACGCGCCCGTAGCTCAACTGGATGGAGCACGAGTCTTCGGAACTCGGGGCTGCAGGTTCGAGTCCTGCCGGGCGCGCCATCATTTTTTACAAACTTTCATCTTCCACAGCCCGACGCCCCACTAGAATACCGACTCGGCCAAAACGGCCAGAGGAGGTTCTTTTATGCCAGCCTCTACGAAACCAGTTCCTGAAGGGTTTCATACAGTCACTCCCAGCCTCACTGTGCGAAATGCTGCTCAGGCTATTGAGTTCTACAAGAAAGCTCTTGGTGCCGAGGAACTCATGCGCATGCCGATGCCCGACGGCAAGATCGGCCATGCTGAGCTGAAGATCGGCGACTCCGTCATCTTCCTCTCCGACGAAATGCCCGGCATGGGGATGTCCAAGTCGCCGCAAACCTTGGGTGGATGTACGGGTGTTCTGAACATCTACGTGCCTGACGTCGACGCAACGTTCGAGCGCGCCGTCGCCACGGGTGCCAAAACCACCATGCCGGTTGCGGACATGTTCTGGGGAGATCGCTACGGCACGTTCATTGACCCATTCGGATTCGCGTGGGGAATCGCAACTCACGTCGAGGACGTCTCTCCTGAGGAGATGGACACGCGCGCGAAAGAAGCCTTCGCCGCCATGGCGCAGAAGAAGTCCGCTTGATGTCTGAACTGTGATTTTGATTTGGTGGCGCGGGCGCCCTCGCCCGCGCTTTTTACTTGTCTTCAGAAGACGCGCACCTTATCGGATCTGTTTTTCAATGACTCAATCACCCAATTACCAAATTACCCAACTCCCTCAGTCTTCCGGCGCCTGCTGCAACACGGACGCCGCGTTGATTCCTGTCGCCACCTCCGGAATGATCCCAATCTCGATGTAAATCGGGCGCACCAATTTCCGGATCGCCGGTAATTGCATCGCAAACCATCCTGCACCGCAAATGCAAATGGCTCCGCCAATCATCAAGGTATACGGTGCTCCAATACGGCTCGCAACTGCGCCCGCCGCCAGGCTGCCGAACGGAGCCACTCCCTGAAATGCGATCGAGTAAAAGCTCATCACGCGCCCGCGTTTCGAATCTTCCGTAATCGTTTGCAGGATCGTATTGCTCGATGCCATCTGCTGCATGAAGCAGAAACCGGTCACCACCAGCAGCATTAGCGAGAGCCAAAGCTCGCGCGAGAATGAAAACGCGATCAGCCCTGCGCCGAAACCGGCTGCAGTCATCGCGATCTTGCGCCCCAGTCCCAGCACAGTGCGTCTCGCTGCCAGCCTGACCGCTCCCGTGAGCGCCCCGACTCCGACCGCACCCATCATGAAGCCCAGAGTATGCGCGCCGCCGTGCAGAATCTTGCCTGCGAAAATTGGCATCAGCGTCGTATAGGGCATTCCGACTAGGCTGATAATCGCCAACAGCAACAGGATCGACCAGATCGGTCGAAAGCCGCGAACGTACTCCCAGCCTTCGCGCAATTCGGAGAGCACGCTCTGGCGTGCGTGTTCGATCACCCGCGGCGTGACGTTCATCCCCAGCAGGGAAGCAATGACCGCCATGTAACTGAATCCATCAATCAGGAAGCAATAGCCCTCACCGACGGCGGCGATGATCAGACCCGCTACTGACGGACCAATCAGCCGTGCCGCATTAACCAGCGATGAGTTCAGCGCGATAGCATTGCCCAGGTCTTCGCGATCCTCCACCATCTCGATCAGGAACGCTTGCCGCGCGGGCATATCAAACGCATTGATTGCGCCCTGAAACAGATTCAGCAAAATCACTTCTTCGACCGTGATAATGTGCGCCAGAGCGAGCCCCGCCAGGGCGAACGACTGCATCATCGAAAGAGCCTGCGTGACTACCAGCACGCGGTGCCGGTTGAGCCTGTCGACCCAAACTCCGGCAAACGGACCCAGCAGCAGAATTGGAATCTGGCTGGAAAAACTAACCAGGCCAAGAAGAAACGCAGACCCGGTCAGCCGGTAAACCAGCCATCCCGTGGCTACGCGCGTCATCCACGTGCCAATCAGAGAGATCCCTTGGCCTCCAAAGAAGAGCCGATAATTCCTGTGCCTCAGCGCTCGCACCAGCAGATTCCAACTCATACCAGTGCGTGGCTTCGTAGCGGTTGTGTCCTGAGTCATCCTGTGTATTGTCTCTACGATCCGATAGCCGCCCTCGAATAGATGCAGCGGCTGCCCTACGAACGAGACTTCTAGGCGATTGCTGACTGGAACAGGCAGTAACCCGTTCATGCCTCCAACAACTTAGAGCGTCCTACAATATTCGCACCCCCTCATCCGTCTACAACTGTAGATGAAGGGCACAGCGAGCCTGGAGCCAATGGCAGTCGAACAGGACCAGCGGATCACCGACGTGGTCAAGCGGGAACAGTCTCGCCTCCGCAACTTCATTCGCCGGCGCGTGCCCGACCCGCGCGACGCAGAAGACATTCTGCAGGACGTCTTTTACGAACTCGTGGAAGCGAATCGCCTGCTGATGCCGATCGAGCATGTCACTGGCTGGCTATTTCGTGTGGCGCGCAATCGCATCACCGATCTGTTCCGCAAGAAGAGGCCGGAGAGCTTCAGTGACGTGGCCATCGGCGACGAGGAAGACGAACTGCTGGATGGAGATGTAGAAGACCTGCTGCCTTCGCCCGAGGCGGGACCCGAGGCCCTTTTCGCCCGCAACGTGCTGCTCGAGGAACTGGAACTTGCGCTTGAGGAGCTTCCGCACGAGCAGCGGGAAGTATTTGTCGCGCACGAACTGGAAGGGCGCAGTTTCAAGGAGATCGCCGCCGAGACCGGCGTGAGTGTGAACACGCTGCTCTCCCGCAAGCGTTATGCGGTGCTGCATCTGCGCAAGCGATTGCACAGCATTTACGACGAGTTTACGAAACCATGAGGAACCGAATATGAGAAAGAAGAAACTGATTTTTATTCCCCTCGCGATTCTGGCAATGCTGGTGTTTATTGCGGTCGGCGGCGAAATCGTGCGGCTGCTGTGGAATTGGCTGCTGCCGTCGCTATTCGGCTGGCGCCTGATTACGTTCTGGCAAGCGGTTGGATTGCTCGCTCTCTGCCGCATTCTTTTCGGCGGACTCGGACTCCATGGGCGCGGGCATTCGAATTTCCGCCGACGCATGGCTGAGCGCCGGGGCTGGGGCCCGATGACTCCTGAAGAGCGGGAACGCTTCCGCCAAGGCATACGCGAAGCGTTCGGTGTTGGCCCATCCACCAGCGAGAGCACGGGACACTAACAACTCGGCAGTGCAAAGGCGTTTTCCTTGAGGCCTCATGCCCCGAGGAAACGCCGTTTTAAATCCTTCGTGGATGAAATAAAGTGACGGGCTGTTCGTCAATACAGGAGGAGCGGCCCATGCACCCAACCGACAAAGCGGCACGCGTCGCAGGAGTGGTATATCTCTCCCTTGTACTCACTGGGCCCTTCACACTCCTGTATCTTCCTAACAAAATCATCGTCCGCGGAAACGCGACCGCCACCGCCAACAACATCCTCGCGCACGAGATGCTTTTCCGTGT
>CAZBCQ010000315.1:0-3840 GCA_964490255.1 uncultured Terriglobales bacterium
CGGGGGATCGAACAGCGGACAAGAAAGCCGGATCAGCCGCATCATCCCGGGTGGAACAATGCGCGAGTGGCGACGCTGTATTTTGTGAAGTCGGCAAAGCTGAACATGGCGGGCAGCAACGGGCAGCAGCGGGCGTGGATATGGTTTGCCGTACTCGGTTCAGCGCTGTGCCTGCTGTGGGCGCGACGGCTGTGGATGTGGCTGCTGTTGTGGGTGCCGGTGCCGTTCTATGCCTTATCAATTGCGCATGGCGGAGTGCCGATCTTCTTGCCGGAGTGGTATCCGTTTTCCTACTACAACACGCGGTACGGCACGCAACTGTTTCCGGCCATCATCGTGTTTTCCGCACTGCTGCTGTTTTTTCTCATGAGAAAGGTGGAGGAGCGTCGGTGGCAAGCGAGGGTAGCTGTCCTGGCGTTCGCGTTCGTGGCGTCAAGCTACATCTTCGTGTGGCGACAGACGCCAGTGGTGCTGCGGGAAGCAATCGTGAATGCGAGAACACGAGTGCCGTTCGAGAACAAGTTGGCGGCGGAGCTCGCGAAGCTGCCGCCTGACGCAAGCATACTGATGTATAGCGGCGAGCATGGTGGTGCGCTGCAGCAGCTGGGAATGCCGCTCAAGCGCACGCTCAATGAGGGGAACCGCAAGGCATGGAAGCAGGCGCTGCCTGATCCAGCGGCCGCCGCTGACTATATCGTTGCGACGCAGGGAGATGATGTAGCTGCAGCGGTGGCGAAGCATCCTGAAGGATTGCAGAAAGTTGCGGAGGTCGAGTCGGAAGGGCAGCAACCTGCGACGATTTATCGGTCGCTTGTTCGTCATGCATCCGGCGAGTAACCGGTGATTACAGTCTCGTGTTAGTCTCGCGTTGTACAATCCAGCCGAAACTGTGAACTTTCTACGACACATCTGGCAGCAGAGCGGGTCGAGCGCGTTCATCGCCGAGAGCATGGTGCGCCTGCTGCTGGCGGCGATTCTGGGCGGAGCGATCGGCCTCGAGCGCCAGTTGCGTCATCGTCCGACTGGCTTGCGTACGAATCTCTTCATCTGCTTCGGCGCCGCGATGTACACGATTCTTTCGTTCAAGCTCGCCGGAGAATTCAGCGGCGATCACACACGTATAGCGGCGCAGATTATTCCTGGCATTGGATTCATCGGAGCGGGCTCGATCATCCACGCGCGTGCTGGAGTAACGGGCCTGACTTCGGCAGCGACGCTGTTCGTGGTGGCATCCATCGGGATGGCGTGCGGTGGAGGGCTTTACGCACCTGCTGTTTTTGCGACGCTAATGATTTTGCTGTGCCTGGTAGCACTTGGAAGCTTGGAAACGCGCCTTGATCTGAAGACATTTACTACAGCCTACGAAGTGACCGGGCAGGATTCGGAAGGCATCATCGGTGCAATCAATTCACTGCTGGAAGATGAGCACAAAGTAATGCAAAGCGTCAGCATTGGCCGCGTGAATGCAAAGAGCAAAGTGCAATTCACAGTAGAAGGAACTCGCAGAGAACATGAATCCTTGCATGCGAGACTTCGCCTGCTACCCGAAGCGGAAAGTTTACATACGTTCGTTGTTCCCGAGTACGAATAATGCCCAAAGCGATCCCGTTTGTGAAGGCCACGGCCTGTGGCAATGATTTCCTGTTGATTGAGCAAAAGCATGTGCCTGCCGAAAATTTGGTGTCGTGCACGAAGAAGATTTGTGACCGTCACTACGGCGTCGGCGCCGATGGTGTGGAGTGGTTGTCACCAGACTCCGACGCGGACATCGCGATTCATCTGCTGAATGCCGATGGCTCCGAAGCGGAGATCTCAGGCAATGGTACGCGCTGCGTTGCCGCTTGGCTAACCGAGCAGAGTGGGAAGCGAGAACTTAAAATTCGGACTGGCGCCGGGGTGAAGACCTGCAGCCTGGTTGCGAGCACAGAAAAGAGTTTCGAATTCAGAACCGCCATGGGCGCGCCGCAGGTTGGAGGCGAGTTGTCGGCGCAACTTGCAGATCGGCAGGTTCGTGGAATCACCGTCTCAATGGGAAATCCGCACTTCGTGATGTTTGTGGATGAATTCGCGCAAGGATGGCAGAAGAAGGCGGCCGAGATCGGTGGGCACAAGCAATTCCCACAGGGGACAAATGTAGAACTGGTGAAAGTAGCCGGTCCCCACGAGATTGAGATTCGGATCTTCGAACGAGGAGCGGGAGAGACTGAGTCTTCGGGCACGGGATCGTGCGCCGCCGCGGTCGCGTCCATTTTCAGCAAGCGCGTCAGTTCACCGGTGAAGGTGGTCAGTCCGGGCGGACCACAAACGGTCGAGTGGGAGCGCGAGGTTCTGCTGACCGGGCCTGCGCAGATTCTTTGCCGCGGCGAGTTCTACTTCTAGGCCGCCTTCTTTTGTTCGGGAACAACTTTCATTCGAGCCCAGTCATAGGGGAGGTCCTTGCCGCACTCGAGGCAAACAACGTAGGTTCGAGGTTTGGACGGAACACCGTTGCTGTTCCGAACTGGTTTGGTTGTCATAGGGAAGCTGTAGTTGGTGTGCAAGCAGCCAAACAAAGCGTCAACAACCTTGGAGAGCATGGGAGACTCCCGTCTACTAGCTACTTAGATTCAGGAACACTGCTTGTGGTTTTCCGGAGTAGAACTTTCTATGAACCGGTCTCGCTCTCCGGGAAACGCACACGTTTGCTGAGATATTTCCTGCCATTTCCAGCGGCCAGAACTGCGGGGACCAGTTCGGCGGCCGCGTCTGACTTGACGACATATCCCATTGCGCCCGAGTTGAATGTGCTTTTCACAATCTCGCTTGAAGTGTGCTGGCTCAGAAACAGGATTCCGGAGCGGGGCGCTGTTTTCGCCAGGTGTTGAGCGACTTCCAGGCCATTCAGGTCGGGGAGTCCGATATCGAGAAGGATCAGATCTGGCTGGAGGGCCTGCGCGAGTTCAATGGCTTCGGTACCGTTAGCAGCCTCACTGACGACTTCGAGGCGAGGATCAGTCATCAGAATGGACAGAATAGCGGCGCGGACTTGGTGATTGTCGTCCACTACTAAAATACGCATGTGGCGCCGTAAAACACCCAAAAGGTGGGCGTAAATTGCACGTCAGCATACAGGACGTAAGCAACAAACGTCAACGCCGGACAGCTAGCGAAAAGCCGGGTGGAGGAGGCCTGAATATGACCATACACCCGCCACTCGACACAGGGCAAAATCGCGTCACAGGATAGGTCGGGCGGCGTACGTAATTGGGAGCCGCCATGCTATAATCCCCGTTTGTCACCAAGCGGTTACAGGCTTGGACGTACCTCTGCGAGTACGCCGTAAGTGACTGTTCTGTGGCAATTTTCCTCATATCTCTGACGAGGTCGCACTATGTCTGGCCACTCAAAATGGGCCACAATCAAGCATAAAAAGGGCGCGCTGGATGCGAAGCGCGGCAAAATCTTCACGCGTCTGATCAAGGAAATCACGATTGCTGCCAAGAGCGGCGGCGATCCGGACAAGAATCCGCGGCTACGTACGGCGGTCCAGGCCGCAAAGGCTGAAAACATGCCTGCGGATAACATCAAACGCGCCATCCAGCGAGGCACGGGCGAGTTGCCGGGCGTCAGCTATGAAGAGTTCTCGCTCGAGGGTTACGGTCCCGGGGGAGTTGCGGTGCTGGTGGAAATCTCCAGCGATAACCGTAACCGTACAGTGAGCGAGATTCGGCACGTGTTCGGTAAGAACGGCGGGAACATGGCAGAAGCCGGTGCGGTTTCCTGGATGTTTCACAAGAAGGGCGACATCGTGGTTCCCAAGTCGGCTGCCAAGGAAGACGACCTGATGAATCTGGTGCTGGA
>CAZBCQ010000316.1:0-3832 GCA_964490255.1 uncultured Terriglobales bacterium
GCAAAACGGGGTGAGTCGAACGATGTTGAAGGCAATGTCCACTTATGTGTATGTCCGGGAACGTTTGCATCCCGGGCTCCTGGACGGCATGGTCAAGGCCGGGGCTGAAACGATCGAAATCTTCGCCGCGCGCGGCCATTTCGATTATGCGAACCGCAAGCAGCACATCGTGGAAATCGGCAACTGGTTCCGTACCTCGGGGATCAAGCTCAATTCTGTGCACTCACCCTTGACCATGGACTATGAATGGGGAAAACGCGGTGGCCCGTCGCTGAACATTGCAGAAGTGGACAAGCGACCGCGCATTGAGGCCATGGACGAGATCAAGCGCGCCATTGAGATCGCCGAACAGATTCCGTTCAAGTACCTGGTCCAGCACATCGGCGTGGGTGGGGAAGATTTCAACGAGAAGAAACTCGACGCTGCGATGACCTGCGTCGAGCACCTGAAAGCCTTTGCGAAGCCGCTCGGCGTTACCTTGCTGCTGGAAAACATTCCCAACGAGTTGTCGACCCCGGAGCGCCTGCTGGAGTTTCTGAACATCACCCACTTCACCGATGTCGGCATCTGCTTCGACTTCGGCCATGCGCACATGATGAGCACGGTGGCGGAGGCGTTCGAGTCGCTAAAACCGCACATCCGGTCCACGCACGTTCATGACAACAAGGGCGATGCCGACGTGCACCTCTGGCCCGGGGACGGCACCATCAACTGGGGCGAGGCAATGCAGTTGCTGCGCACTGCGCCGCAGGTTCCGCCACTGTTGATGGAGATTAACGGTGAAGGCGTGAAGGATATTCCGTCCGGCATGAGCGCTGCGTATCGCAGGCTGGAAGAAGCGTCGCAGGCAGCGGTTAGCTCTTAGCTCATAGTTGTTGGTAATTAGTTGTTAGTGTTAGCGGCCTATTCCCACTGGAGCCTTTGCGGAGTCCTGAACGAATTTCGCAGGCTAAGTACTAGTTACTAATTACTAACGGCTGTTTTTAGGACTCATACATGTCAGCAACAGAAACGAACCAAATCACAACCACAGAAGCTCCAGTCTCGCGCATCTCTGAGCTGTCGAAGCACGACGGTCAGATCGTCACCATACAGGGCTGGCTCTACAACCTGCGCGAGAGCGGAAAGCTGCTCTTCCCGATCTTTCGCGACGGCAGCGGCATCGTGCAGGGCGTAGTCCCCAAGGCAGCGGTCTCGCCGGAGACGTTCGAGACCATCAAAGCCCTGACGCAGGAGTCGAGCGTGATCGTGCGCGGCAAAGTTCGCGCGGATAAACGCGCGCCTGGCGGCTACGAACTCGACGTCATCGACATTCAAGTTGTTCAGAAGGTCCCGGAAGATAGTCCGTACCCGATCTCGCTGAAAGAGCATGGCGTCGACTTCCTGATGGAGCATCGCCATCTATGGATTCGGTCTCCTAAGCAGAGCGCGATCCTGCGCATTCGGGCGGAGATCATCAAAGCGGCTCGCGATTTCTTTGATAACCAGGGATTCACGCTCACCGATCCGCCGATCCTTACGCCGGCCGCTTGCGAAGGCACCACCACGCTGTTCCCCGTCGATTACTTTGAGGAGCAGGCCTATCTGACGCAGTCTGGTCAGCTCTACATCGAAGCGACGGCGATGGCGCTCGGCAAGGTGTATTCGTTCGGGCCGACGTTCCGCGCCGAGAAATCGAAGACCCGCCGCCACCTCACCGAATTCTGGATGGTCGAGCCGGAAGTAGCGTTCGCGCAGCTCGAAGACATTATGCAATTGGCCGAAGGTCTGCTGAGCTTCCTGGTGCAGCGAGTTCTGGAACGCCGGCGCGCCGACCTCGAAGTGATTGGCCGTGATATCACGAAGCTGGAAAGTGTAAAAGCGCCATTTCCGCGCATCAGCTATGACGAAGCGGTACAGATGCTGCAGGACGCGCATGCCAAGGGTCTGGTCGAGAACAAGTTCGAGTGGGGCGGCGACTTCGGCTCGCCCGACGAGACGTATATTTCGTCGCAATTTGACCGCCCGGTAATGATCCATCGTTATCCTTCGGCAGTGAAGGCCTTCTACATGGAGCCTGATCCGCAGCGTCCGGAACTGGCACTGTGTGTGGACGTGCTCGCGCCCGAGGGCTACGGGGAAGTGATCGGCGGGTCGCAGCGTATGTCGTCCTACGATCTTCTGATCAAGCGCATACACGAGCATGGCCTGCCTGAAGAGGCCTTCAAGTGGTATCTCGACCTGCGCAAGTATGGCAGCGTACCGCACGGCGGTTTCGGCATGGGAATCGAGCGTGCCGTGGCGTGGATCTGCGGCCTGGAGCATGTGCGTGAGACCATTCCGTTCGCGCGAACGCTTCACCGCCTTTATCCGTAGAAGATTTTTGTGTTGCGTAGCTGGTAGCTAGTAGCTCAGAAATTGTGTTTTCGCCACCAGCTACTAGCTACCCCATTTTAATTGTGTTGTACAAAGAGCGAACGTACGCGAGCCAAGGATCCCGCCCGTTCTGCACGAAAGGATCGTCACCACCTGAATGGCTGACGCAAGTACCGAGTCAAAGATCAACATCCCGCACCCGCCGCAGCAGGCGCTGGGGCTGGTGCCGCGCAAGATCCGCGTGATCGGCGTCCCTCTCGACCTGGGTCAGACACGTCGTGGTGTCGACATGGGCCCATCCGCGGTTCGCGTCGCAGGTCTCGAGGCCCGTCTCGAAGAGATCGGTCATCACGTGGAAGACGCGGGCAACGTGGCGGTCGCGATTCCCGAACAGAAGAAAGAGGGCGCCTCGAATGCGAAGTATCTGAAAGAGATTACGCAGACGTGCACGAAAGAAGCCGAACTGGTGATGAAGGCGCTCGAAGCTGGCGAAGTGCCTCTGGTCATTGGCGGCGACCACTCGGTGGCAGCGGGCACGGTTTCCGGTGTTTCCGAGTTCTATCGCAAGCGGGACCAGAAGATCGGCTTGATATGGATTGACGCGCACAGCGACATCAATACGCCTGACACTTCACCAAGCGGCAACGTGCATGGCATGCCGTTGGGCGCGATCATGGGACTTGGACTGCCTGAATTAGCCAACATCTATGGCTATTCGCCGAAGGTTGCGCCGGAAAATTGCGTGCTGGTCGGCATTCGCGACGTCGATGGCTATGAGAAAGAGAACATCCGCCGCGCTGGTATCGAAGTCTTCACCATGCGTGATATCGACGAGCGCGGCATGCGCGCGGTGATGGAAGAAGCACTGCGCATGGCTGGACGCGGAACCGCTGGCTATCACATCTCGCTGGATATGGACTGGATCGACCCGGAGGATGCCCCCGGCGTCGGTACTCCGGTGCGCGGCGGCGCAACCTATCGCGAAGCTCACTTGGCAATGGAGATCATCGCCGACCACGGACGTATGCTCAGCTTCGAGATCGTGGAAGTGAATCCGGTGATTGACGAGCACAACCGAACAGCGGATCTGGCGGTGGAGTTGGCACTTTCGGCGTTTGGGAAGAAGATTCTCTAGCGGCTAATAGACGCGCGCTGCACGATGAGGCGTCCAGCAGCCAGAAGTCCTGAGCGCAGCGAAGGAACTATGTATTTTCCGCAAAAAACAAACACATAGATGGTTCGCTCCGCTCACCATGACTTGTGGATTCTGGACGCTTCATAGCAGAAGCACGCGATGTGCGTCGCTCAGCCCGAATCTGCGGCCGATCTTACGCCATGCTCTCCGCGTTCCTCGGCAGCTTGCGCTGATGAAGGAATTCATATCCAGCCAGCGCTACGGCAATTGACGGCGGCTGATCTTCCTGTCCGCTCGGAATTGTGCGGATCACGCGTCCCTGGCACAGCACCTGGCTGTCGG
>CAZBCQ010000317.1:0-3825 GCA_964490255.1 uncultured Terriglobales bacterium
CGCACGTGCTTGAGCACGATATTCAGGCTGCGGGCGAAAGCGCGCGCGGCCGCCATGCGGTCGGGCTGGGGAGCTGACGCCATGACCATTGCGGACCTCGTTTCTCTCTATAGCCTAGGTCGCGCCGGTAATCGTTTGTAGGTCACGAAGGCGTACTGGCCTTCAGACTCTGTACTTTGGTGTTTCCTGCAAAAGGCAGATCCAGAGGTCAAATAGGGCGAACAGTCCCAAAAACGAAAGGGCAGCCGAAGCTGCCCTCTTTGCCGAATCTAAGCTTTTTAGAGTAGTTGAACGTTCTCGGCCTGCCAACCTTTGGCGCCCTTCACCACGTTGAACTGTACTGCCTGACCCTCTTGGAGACTCCGGAAACCCTGTGACTGGATTGCCGAGAAGTGAACGAATACATCTTCGCCGTTCTGACGAGTGATGAATCCATAGCCTTTAGAGTCGTTGAACCACTTAACTGTTCCTTGTTCCATTGTGTTGCAAATTCCTTTTGTTGATATTGCGTGTTACCGGAGGGTACTGCAGGCAGGTGACTTCGAAGAGACTTGCTCGAGAACCGCTGGTATCTAAACGCACCTACATAATAGCAAAGATTGGTGAAAAGGACAATGGTCCTGTTCTCGACAGTGGCAATAACACCCGCTCAAGCAGCTACTTAGGAAGAATACATGAACATACACTCTATATACTGGCTGTTTGATCGACGCGTTACTTTAAGAGTACGTGTTCTGAGGTCATCTATGGGACAGAGCCAGAAGCAGGTTACTTTCTTCTTACTACATGCAAACCTTTGAAAAACCGGCTGCGGAGGCGCAGGAACTTCTGAGCAAGCCGATCCGCGAGCTTGGCCTCCGGCTCGACGGTTCTCCTCTTGAGCGCTTTGTCCAGCAGCTTTATAGGGAACTCCAAAAGAAGGGCATCACGAAATTCCGTCCTGCGTGCTATCTCTCCGATGAGTGGGGCTGTCCGTCCGGCGAGCCCGTGATCGGAATTCCGTTCTACCTGGCTGACCCGCATCTCGCCCGCCTCGAGCGTGAGATGAACGATCTGGAAGACTCGCGCGAGATCATGATGTACATGCGTCATGAAGCGGGCCACGCCTTCAACTACGCTTACGAACTCTTCAAAACTCCAGAATGGCGCGAGTTGTTCGGATCATTTCGCCGTCCTTATCGCGACGCGTATCGCCCCATTCCTTTCTCGCGCAGCTATGTCCGGCACATCGCCGGGTGGTACGCGCAAAAACATCCCGACGAGGACTTCGCCGAAACCTTTGCCGTCTGGATGACGCCTGGCTCCCGTTGGCGGGAGAGATACCGGGGATGGCGTGCGATGGCCAAGCTGAAGTACGTTGATCGCATCGCGCGGCAGGTTGGCGACGCAGATCCAATTCGCCAGCGCGGACGCACCGATATCACCGTCGAAGAAATGGAAGCGACCGTCGCCGAGTTCTATCAGCGTTCGGGCGACGAAGGCGCCATGATCGCGGATCTTCCGCTGAACACAGATCTCGTCGATCTGTTCAACGCATCGAAGCGGCGTCGTAAAGGTGTGCGTCCGGCAGCTGACCTGATTCGCGAGCATCGCAAGGCGCTCATTGATAAGGTCACCTATTGGACTGGCGTACCGCGGCCGCTCATCAAGCGCCTCATTGAGTCGATCCAGGGCAAAGTAGCGGAATTGGCTTTGCGCGTCGAGATAGCGCGGGAAACCGATCAACTTACCGAACTGACGGCCTATGCCACGACGCTCGCGATGAATTACCTGACGCGCGGAAAGTTTGTTCAGCCGTGAGATATCGCACCATGACGTTGGGCCCAGAAAGTGGAGCTCCTGATGAGTGACAAACTGAAAGTTGCGGTTCTTTACGACGTGTGGGAAGAAGATGCGCCCGCCGCCGAGCCAGAACCGGAAAAACCAAAACGGCGTAGCAACAAGAAACGTCGTAAAAAGAAGAAAGAGAAGCACGACCGCGAAGAGATCTTCGAAGCCTTGCAGAAGCTCGGCCACGAGCCCTTTTACCACGTACTCGACGGCCGCATGCAATCGCTCTCCGCGCTGCCCAAGTGCGGTGCCGACCTCGTTTTCAACTTAATCGAATCCTATGGTGGCGACGATACAAAGGAAATGAACGTCGCTGCCTTCATGGATCTGGTTGGTATCCCATATACAGGCAGCGGACCCCACGGCCACTTTCTCGCGCAGGACAAAGCCATCGCGAAAAAGATGTTTGCCTTCTACGGCATTCAGACGCCGTTTTTCGCCACTTCCTATCGCGGCAAGCTGGATCACGCGCACGACATCAAGTTCCCGCTGATCGTAAAGCCAGTCTGGGAAGACGGCTCGATTGGCATTGGCGCCGACGCCGTGGTCGGCAGCGTAAAAGAGCTGATGGAGCGGATCGAGTACATACAGGAAGAATTCGACTCTCCCGCGCTGATCGAGGAATATATCGAAGGACGAGAGATCTACGCTGGCATTCTCGGTAGCTACGAGAACACTGAGGCATTGCCGCTCGTGGAACTCGATCTCTCCAAGCTCCCGAAGGGAACGCCGCGCATCGCCAGTCTAGATGTGAAGTTCGAGAAAGACACTGACGCTTACAAGCTCACCAAGTCCGCCCCTGTCGAAGGCATGGACGACGCCATGGTGGAAAAGCTTCAGAACATCGCTTTGGCCGCATATCGTGCCGTCAAACTTCGTGACTATGGTCGCATCGATATGCGCGTCTCTGAAAAAGGTGAAGTGTATGTGATCGAAGCGAATCCGAATCCGTGGCTGGCGAGCACGCAGGAGTTCGCCATGGCCGCCAAGAAGTCGGGTCGCAACTACACCCAACTGATCGGTGAGATCGTAGACATGGCTCTGGCGCGCAACGGGTTGAAGACCAAAGCAGAAGTTGCCGGATAGAAATTGAGAACAAAAATCTGGGTGCCCCATCCTAGCCTCCCTTTGGCTAGGGGTGATAGGGCACTCAATCCATTTCTATCTGTTGTCAATACCCCAAATTCTCCAAAATCTCCGCAAGCGTCTCATTCCACACCAGAAATAAACCCGCCGAATGTGTCTAGTACGTAGTGTCGAAATTGCTATTCTTGAATTAGGAGTTGAGTTTGCGGAATTGAATCGATTGTGTAGTGCGGAGATTCCTGTCTGCGCTGCTCCGGTTTCGGAACTCAAGTCATCTGCAATTGTCTTGTTTGCAGGACTTTAGATCTTAACCCGCATGTTCTCAGGACTTTAGCTGGAAGCGCAAAGGCTGTCGTGCTGATCTGAAAGGACTTACAGCCCAAAATAACACCTGATAAAGCACAAGGGGGACGGTCTCGAACCCGTCCCCCTCTCAAACCTTCTGTTTCTATTTCTTGACTTCTTCGGCTGCTTTCGTTGCGCCCTTGTCGACCTCGCTGCCGGTCTTCTTCACGACTTTCTTCGTGCCCTTTGCCGTGCCCTTGGCTGCCTTGTCAGTCGCCTTCTCTGTGTCTTTTGCTGCGGTCTTGGTGGTGTCGGCTGTCTTATCAGCCGCCTTCTTCGTGGCGTCGCCAGCCTTCTCGGCAACCTTCTTGGTTTCGTGACCGACCTTCTTGGTGTCCTTCTTCACGTCTTTGCCCACCGCCTTGGCGCCCTTGTCGACATCTTTTCCGAGATCCTTCGCGCCCGTGGCTGCGTCCTGTGCTACCGCAATGCCAAGACCGAAAACACACGCAACTAGAATTGCAAACACTCGCTTCATTTCGCTCTCCTTCTGAATTGTTTGTACGGCCAGACAGCAGAGGATTAAACCACGTGGAACACACCTCGGCAAGCAGGTACTCACGT
>CAZBCQ010000318.1:0-1930 GCA_964490255.1 uncultured Terriglobales bacterium
ACAGCATGCTGGAGATCGGGCGAGATTTGGCTGAGCGGAACGAATTTGTACCGCTCCTGATATGGCGTGCGGTGAATCCAGGACTGGACACGACGCTGGATGTGCACCGCCGTCGTCGGTGGGTCGATCCAGCGGACGGCAACAAGAAGCAGCGCGGCCAACGACCAGACAATCAAGACGCCGGCGACAAGCAAGCGAATCAGGGATAGGAGGAAACTCCTCCGAGCCCGGGGCTTCGGACTTGTCTGGGGGCGCGCGGCTGGTTGTGGCTGTGCGATCACATCTCAGGATAGAACCTGGACGGGTTTCGTTACTAACGTTTGTTACTCAAGGAGGTACAGGCGTTCCTAAGCGCTGGAATCGCACCCAAATCCGTTGCACACTCGCGCCCAACGAAACACCTCGGGGGTGAGGTATGCGATGCCAAATTCTGATTCCATTGCACGCACTGGCAAGCTTGCTTGCGTTTGCAACACTGGCGACGGCGCAGTCGTCATCGTCCTACAGCGTCATTTCGGTGGCTAATCCCGGCACTATTACCGGAACCGTGAAATGGGCCGGAGCGCGTCCCAAACCGCTGTCTGTGCCGATCACGAAAGACCAATCGGTCTGCGATCCGACGGCTGCCAAGACTCGCGATCTCGAGCGACTGGAAATCAGCGAAGATGGTGGCGTCGCGAATACCGTTGTTTACCTGGCAAATGTCACGCAAGGCAAGGCAATGGATCTGCCCCCGGCGCGGCGCTCGGTGAACCAGCAGCGATGCCGCTACGAACCTCACATCTCGCTGGTGCCGCAGGGAGATGATTTCAACATGAACAGCAGCGATCCGGTCCTGCACAATCTGCACATGACGGGAGCTGCGACCTACAACAAAGCTTTCGTGACTCCCGATCGACCGGTGTCAGAACCGATGAAGGACGCGGGTGAAGTTCATATGGAATGCTACGCCGGCCATACGTGGATGAATGCGGAAGTGCTGGTGGTTCGCCATCCTTACTATGCAGTCACTGACGAACACGGCAACTTTACCCTCACTGGAGTGCCTCCAGGCGAGTATCAGATCGTAGCCTGGCACGAAGGATGGCATATTGCGGGACGAGATTCGAAGTTTGATGTGTTCTCGCAAGCGCGATACCAGCACCTGGTGTTCAGCGAACCGGTTACATGGTCGAAGAAAGTAACGGTTGCTCCGAACCAGCAGACAGCCGTGAATTTCGAGATATCAGATCGAGCACAGGGCACGGCTGGCGCGTCAAATTAGAGAGCAAAGAACAAGGCAGCCAAGTCGGCTGCCTCGTCCCTCTAGATAATTGCGGGATTGCTATTGGTCGTTGCGGAACTGAACGGCCACAACTTCGGTGGTCGCAGAACTGGCGGGCTGGAACTTCCACTTCTTCACGGCTTGATCCGCGGCATCCACCAGAACCGGATGTCCGCCGATGGGCTTCACCGACGTAACTTTTCCGTCGGGCGAGATGGTGACTTCGAGTCTAACCGTGCCGCTCACGTTCATCCGCCTGGCAAGGTCCGGATACGAAGGAGCAACACGAACGGTGGCTTTTCGTTGACCCTCTTCCTGCGCTTGCAATGCTGGCACGGCGAGCAGTGTGGACAGTATTGCCGAGCCGAGGAGGAAGGCTGGCAGCAGTTTTCGCATAGCGGAAACGAGAATAGGACCGTAATCGTTTCCACACCAGATTACCTAGGTAATCGAGACCATCGTCAGGCACTGAAGAAAATCGTTTTGCGCTGCTCTCGATCGGACAGATGAGCGCGGTTGAGCGGCACGAAGAAACAGCAGGCGAAGCGCCGGCGTCTAACTTACTTCAGGGACAAACGTGAGGAGACTATGCGCTTTGCAATCGCCGCTTTCATCTTAGTGTCGGGAACTTTTCTGTGTGCTCAAGAGACTTTGCCGGGACAGGAC
>CAZBCQ010000318.1:2030-3765 GCA_964490255.1 uncultured Terriglobales bacterium
TGACTCAGTGAGCGAAGGCGGCGATCTTCCGCGTCCATGTGATGCAGCAGCAGCTTGGAAAAATTGGCGCCGCACTCCTGCAACTCGCGCAGGCTTGCGCGAAGGTCGTTGCTGTCGTGGATGGCGTTAAGCTTCTGAAAGAACTGCGCCAGAGTATTGCTCAGCATTTTGTGCTGATCGCGCATGAGTTCCGCGAAACGGGCTTCTTCCGGCCCAAGGCGCTCGATCGCGTCTAGTACCGTACGCTCTTCGTGCACCATATGCGCTGGAATGTCGGACAGGAGCAGACGCAGGTGTTCCGCAACGTCGCGCAGGGAGCGAAGGTTGGCGATCGCTTCCGAATAAGCGGCGAGAGAATCTAGAGCAGCGCGCAGGCTTTCGATTTCGAGACGCAAAGCCTGGTGTTCGCGATGGTTGCACTTCGAATCGTCCGGGGCTGGAGATAGAGACATAGTCACCTCTGTGCAGGGCCTAAACTGCGCCAGGGATGGCGGCTGACAGCGCGGCGATCCTTCACATTATCGTGTGACAAATACGTTCCCGCGACAGTGACTGCAATCACGGGCAAACGTGAGGCTGTTTCAACGCGAAACAAGCCGCCCACAGCGGGTTACCGGAACCAGAGCGACCAGACGACATCGACCAGCGTGTGAGTGGTTCCGGAGGAAAGCAGTCGGCGCCGGTCGCGCCAGGCAAGCCCGTAGAAGATGCCGGCTAATGTTGCCATCAGCACATAGCGCCAGTTGAAAGGCAATGGCTTGTTGAAGTGCGACAAGCCAAAGACGATGGACGCGATTACCAGCGCACGGCGCGCACCGTAGCGAGCTTCGAGCATGTTTTGCAGGAGTCCGCGAAAAAAGAGTTCCTCTGGAATAGCGACGAAGAAAAAGGTCACGAGCAGCGCTGAGGCTATGGTTCCGGCAGAAGGCACCCGGCGGTAAAAGGAAATGAAGTGCAGCAGAAATCCGAGTGGCAATGCAATACACGCGTAGAAAGCCCAATTGCGAAGGCCGATAGCAAAATCTCGAAGGCGGGGAGAGAAATCGTAACCAACTCCGTCGAGCCGCCTGATAACGAGGTACACGTAGAGTGCGGCGTCGAGAAGAAGGAATTTTGAGAAGGCACTCAATCCGGAGTGCGGGAAGGTTCCCGATAAGAGCCGGAACTCAACCGGAAAGCCGATCAAGCAAAGCGCGATCACGTCTTGCCAGGAAATGGCTGGGCTTTTTGGGCCGATGAACTCGAACAGGCAAGCGAGCCCGATGGTGATCGCCGGCAACAGCAATCCATAGGACCAGCGAAATTCACCGCGAGGCAGGCTGAACACTACATAGGGCACGACGAGCAATCCTGGAACCAGAACGCGCACCAGGCGATTGCGAATTGATGAGAGGACATCGGCGAGTCCGAAGCCAAAGAACCAGTACGGCGCCAGAAGCAGAGCGAAAGCCGTGAAGGTCGAGGGCAGATGGCCGCCGACTCTCGGTTCGATGGAGAAGTGCCGCGCCGCAAACCAGAAGGCGAGCAGCACAGCACAGAATGACAGCAGAGCCACGAGGTAGCGGTTCGTGGATGACCGGGAATCTACTGCAACGATATTGTCTGAACGCGTGTGCAAAATTGTGGTGGCTCGAGGATCTGTACCAATAATAAAGCCCGGCTTTTGACCGGGCTTGTTCGAAAACGTGAGATGGCGCTCACGGCAGATTGTGGTTGGAACAAGGCAGATCAGGCT
>CAZBCQ010000319.1:0-3759 GCA_964490255.1 uncultured Terriglobales bacterium
TAAAGGCTCGCCAGGATCGCAAGCACCGTTCCAACCAGCGCAATCATGCCGAGGCTCTTGCGATCGTTGTTCGCGCCGAGTACTGGCTCGATCAGCATCACCACCAGGCCGAACACGATCAGGATGAGTTCGGGCAGAAGTCGAATGTAGTCTGTGCTCGGAATCATTGTCCGCTCACCTGCGTCTGTAAGGATGCTTGTGCCGCGCGGCCCGGGCCCGCAGGTGCGCTCGGTATCGCGTGCGCGGCAGTGTTGTCGTTGGAAACGAATCGTTGGGCAGCGCCGTCGATGGCACGTGTCCAGATCAGCGGAGCGACGCCCATGATCAATGCGGCGGCAACGAAGGGCCACAAGGTAGCGCGTTCGCGGCCATTCACGTCAGACAACGTTCGGTTCTCGCTATTGCGGAAGTTTCCGTAGAACACGCGCTGGTACATCCACAGCATGTAGCACGCGCTCCAGATCACGCCCGTCGCGCCGAGAATTCCATACATATGATTTGCCAGGAAGGCGCCACTCAGCACCAGGAACTCGCCGATGAAGCCGTTCAGCAGCGGCAGTCCGATTGACGCCAGTGTGGTCACGAGGAAGAAAGTCGAATAGACCGGCATGGAAGTCGCCAGTCCGCCGAACTCGGTGATCTCGTAGGTATGTCGCCGGTCGTAGAGCATGCCGGCCAAGGTGAAGAGCGCTCCCGTCGAGACGCCGTGCGCCAGCATCACAAATTCGGCGCCGACGATCCCAGCAGTGGTGAAACTGAAAATTCCTAGCACCACGAAGCCCAGGTGGCTGACCGATGAATATGCAATCAACTTCTTGAGGTTCGGCTGCACCATAGCGACCAACGCACCGTAAATGATCCCGATAATGGCCAGCGCGACGATCCACGGCGCATTGCGGTGCGACTCTTCGGGGAAGAGCCCAAGGTTGAAGCGCAGCATGCCGTAGGTGCCCATTTTCAGCATGACGCCGGCCAGTAGGACAGAACCAGCCGTGGGCGCTTCCACGTGTGCGTCGGGAAGCCACGTGTGGAAGGGGAACATTGGCACCTTGACCGCAAACGCAACAAAGAAACCGAGGAAGAGCCACTTTGCAGCGCTGCCCAGTTCCAATTGCCCACTCTGAATCGCGTGCTGGATCGTGGTGAAGTCGAAGGTGCCGGTCTGCGCGTAAAGCCACAGAATGCCGGCGAGCATGAACACCGACGCGATCATTGTGTACAGGAAGAACTTCACCGCCGCGTAGATGCGTCGATCGTGCCCATACACGCCGATCAGCAGCGCCATCGGAATCAGCGTTGCTTCCCAGAAGAAGTAGAAGAGGAACAGATCGAGCGAGACGAACACGCCGATCATCGCCGCTTCCAGCACCAGCAGCAGGATGAAAAACTCTTTCACCGGGCCATGTACCGAGCGCCACGACATCATCACGCACAGGGGCGTGAGGAAGGTGGTCAGCAGCACCAGCCACATCGAGAAGCCGTCGACGCCCATGTGGTAGTGAATGTTCGGCGTGGTGATCCACTGCGTGTTGATTTCGAACTGGAAGCCAGCCTGTCCGTTGACGAAATGCACCGGCAGGTGCAGCGACAGAATGAACGTCAAGATCGAGACGACGAGCGCGAACACCTTGATGTCGCGATCGCGCCGCGGGAAGAACAGCAACAGAAGTGCGCCGCCGAGCGGCACGAACGTTACCAGGCTGAGGATGAAGGGATGGATCACTTCAGTGTTCATCGCGCTCCCCTCCAGATCATGAAGACCACAACGGCGGCTGCTCCGGCCGCCACCCATCCGGCATAGGAGCGAATGTTGCCGGATTGCATCTGCCGGAATCCGCTCGAGACGTCGCGTGCCGCGTCGGCGCTGTCGTTGATTGTGCGATCGATCACGCCGACGTCAATCCCTTTCCAGAGCAGGTACGTTGAGCCAAGTATCAGTGGCTTGACGATTGCCGCTCCGTAAAACTCGTCCACAAAATACTTGTTCTCCAGCGTGACGTAGAGGCTGTGCAGACTCGTCGCCATTTTCTCGGGAAGATCGCGACGCTTGTAGTAGAAGAGCCACGCCAGCCCGATACCGGCGAAGGCAGTCAGCGTGGCCCCGAGGCTAAAGAGAAGCTCCGGAGGCCCGGTCGGTTCGGCGGTTGGCGCCGCCTCGGCCGCTTGAGCGCCCGTCTCGGCGTGCTGCTCGAAGATCGGCGCCAGGTAGTGCTCGAAGTGATTGTCTCCGCCCATCACTCTCGGAATGCCAATCCATCCGCCAACAACCGACAGGATCGCCAGGATGAGAAGCGGAATCAGCATCACCTTCGGACTCTCGTGCGGAGCATGCCCGTGATGCTCTTCGCGTCCGGCATGTTGATCATGTCCTGTGCCTCCGCGATATTCTCCGAAGAAGGTCAGGAACCAGAGCCGGAACATATAGAACGCGGTCAGGAAAGCCGTTATCAGGCCGATCAACCAGAGGATCCACCCATTGGGGCTATGCAGGAAGGCGCGGTACAGAATCTCGTCTTTCGAGAAGAACCCGGAGAAGCCCGGGACTCCGGAGATCGCCAGCGTCGCCGCAGTCATCGTCCAAAAGGTAACCGGAATGTATTTGCGCAGGCCGCCCATCTTGCGCATGTCCTGCTCACCGCCCAGTGCGTGGATCACAGAGCCCGCCCCAAGGAAGAGCAGCGCTTTGAAGAATGCATGCGTCATCAGGTGGAACATGCCGGCTGAGTAGGCTGCGACACCGCAGGCCATCACCATGTATCCGAGCTGCGAAACGGTGGAGTAGGCGAGCACGCGCTTGATGTCGTGCTGGACGAGGCCGATGGTTGCGGCAAAGAATGCCGTCGCGCAACCGATCACGGCTACGGCGCTGAGTGCGATCGGCGCATGATTGAAGATCGCGTTCGAGCGCGAGATCATGTACACGCCGGCGGTGACCATCGTCGCCGCGTGGATTAATGCAGAGACCGGCGTCGGACCTTCCATCGCGTCCGGCAACCAGACATACAGCGGAATCTGCGCCGATTTGCCTGTCGCGCCGAGCAGAAAGAGCAAGCCAATCGCAGTCAGCAGGCCCGCACCACCGGTTTCAACAGGCATACCATTCGCTTTCGCGAATACTTCACTGAAGTTCAATGTGCCGAAGTGCTGGATCAGCAGGAACAGAGCGATCAGGAATCCGAAGTCGCCGATGCGATTTACGATGAACGCCTTTTTGCCCGCGGCCGATGCGGAATCGCGCAGGAAGTAGAAGCCGATCAGCAGGTACGACGCAAGTCCCACGCCCTCCCAGCCCACGAACATCAGCAGGTAGTTGTTCGCCAGCACCAGGGTGAGCATGAAGAACATGAACAGGTTCAGGTACGAGAAGAAGCGGTAATAGCCGCCCTCGTGCGCCATGTACCCGACCGAGTAGACGTGAATCAGGAAGCCGACGCCGGTGACGATCAGCGCCATCAGCATCGAAAGCTGATCAAGCTGGAATCCGTATTCGACGGTGAAGCTGCCGACCTTGATCCACGGAAAACTGAACGTCTGAATGATGGTGCCCGGATGCGGGAAGAATTGCGCGGCGATCCACCACGTGTACAGCATCGCCAAGCCCGGGAAGAGCAGACCGATTGCGGAAACTGTTCGGTTCGAAAAGCGCCGTCCGAACAGGCCGTTGATGGCTGCGCCCACGAGCGGCAGAATTGGAATAAGCCAGAGAATCATCTTTATCTATATCCCTGCCTACAGCTTCAACAGGTTCACGCGGTCTGG
>CAZBCQ010000320.1:0-3743 GCA_964490255.1 uncultured Terriglobales bacterium
CCGCGTCCATTCTTCGCTGCAGTTCATCGGCGGTGATCCGGAGATCGTCAGCCATGCTAATTCTCCTTTTCGAATAGAGATGCCCGGAACCAGGTAAGCAGAAGTCTGCCAGTGTCCTTCTCTAGTTGATGGCGCCACGTTCATCAGTCAGTCGTGAATTGCTTTACTGGACTCTGCACACCGTCATGGCGGCCATCGGCTTCCACCGAGTCAACCTTGTAGTAATAGGTAGTTCGTGGTTGAAGACCGGTTACGCGCACGCGAAACACAGTGTAAGAATGATTCTGATTTAGTCGGATCGGAGACTTCGCGGTCTGGTCTAATTCTTTAGGGCTCTTGCCGAACTGAACCAGGCCAAAATGTTGGTCGGACCCGCCAGGGTTGTTGCTGGTCCATGTGATAATCGCCCACGTATCTCGGGCCGATTCAAGCGAGGGACCCTTTGTAATTTCGACCTTTGCGGCTCTTTTTGCAGACGGAATGAGTTGCGTTGTCGCCGTGTTGGAAAGAACAAGAACACCAAATGTAGCGACAATGGCCATGAAGCGGACGATCATTCTCATCGAAGCACCTGCCAACAATTTCGTATTTTCAATCAAAGTGAGAGCCGGGGGCCTAAAGCCCCCGGCGCATGCAGCAGTCCGGCGCTTCATGGAATCGGTTTGGTCGGCAGCGGCGCAACGTCACAGATAGCAGAAGCACATGCCGGAAGCGGAGTGGGCGTGGGAATCAGTGAGCTATTTCCCTGCGTACTCGCCGAGCCGCCACTCATGCACCTGCCGGTGAAGGTGTTGATGTTCGGGAAAGGTTGCGTAAAGCCGTCGGTAAGCGTTTGGAGGAACGCAACAATCTGATTCTCTTCCTGATCAGACAGGTTGAGGTTTCCGACAGTCATGTCCTCATTGTTTGGGACCTCGGGCTGGGGCCAGCAATCAACCTTTTCGGTTGTTCCAGCCGGGCAGTGGCCGGAGGTTACCTGGAATGGAAATACGTCGCGCGTGTTGTAGAAGTGAACCAGTTGTTTCAGGCTCTTGATGTAGCCGTTGTGGAAGAACTCCTTCTGGAAGTAGGGACCTGGCGCTTCCGTCGAGGGACACTGGGGTGGTGTCATGGCCACGTCGCGTGCCGTCGAGGTTTGAAAACGGCCATCGGAAGCGGGCGCAAATTGAACCCAGCTAGAGTTCGGGTTTGTCCACGATCCGGGCCCACTCCTGAGAAAAGTTCCCAGTCCCAGATCTCTATAGCCGAAAGCGAAGGGATTCGCGGTAAAGCCGAAGGCGTCGGGCGTGGTTTGGTAGAAAAACGCGTCTCTCGGGTTCAGGGGTAAGCCCAGATTCGTCAATCCGAAACACGTGAACAGGGGCCGGGTATCGGCGGCTGCACCGGTATCCTCGCCGTTCGGAGCCTTGCCCTGCGGGGGAGGTGGTGTCGGCGCGGTGGAGCGGCCATCCAGATGGCACGAATTGCAATTCGCTTTTCCGCGGAACAGGTTGTAGCCCGCCATTTCGTCAGCGGTCATCGTGTAATTGCCGGCCAGAAAGGCGTCGAACTTCGAGGTGAAAGGACTCACGTCCGGCCCAGATTCGTAAAACGAAATTGCTTGAGCCCAGTGATTGTAAGCATTGTCGGAGCGAGTTCGATCTTGCGGACTCAATTTCACAGGCTGTGTGTCGCTCCCAAATACGGCCGCCCCGCCGGGCGTAGCGCAAATTTGCTCGGTGTTCTGGGGGAATCTGATGTTCAGCGAATCCGCACCCCAAATCTGCTCAAAGAGCGGTCTATAAGCTGCCTGCGAGAGTCGGAATACGATACAGGCTGTGTCAGGGAATCCCATCTCCTGGGTGTCAACTGGCGGACCTTGAGCTTGATTGGCATCGGGACTCTGAAGTAGATATCCCGTAGCTCGCCCATCCCAAAAATTTCCACCAAAGAAACTCGCCTGCGTGGTGTTGTATTCGAGTACCGGGAAATTCGGCGAATACGTATAGCGCTGTGCGCTTCGCTTCCCGGCTCGGTCGTGGAAGGTGCCGGGATACGCGATCATGGTCAGGTTCACAGAGGGAATTGGCCCGCTGAAGGCGGCGTATGGCATGTGACAAGAAGCGCAGGCTACGTTCCTGAAAGGTGAAATGTTCAGGTCGTAATTCATGAGTTTTCCGAGCGTCATGACAGCTTGATAGCCGTTGCCCTGAATGACAGGCGGCTGCCCGGAAAAGGTGATCGGTCCCAACGCTTTCGATTGTGTAATTGCTTGCTGCTCGATTCCTGAGACTTCAGCCTCAACACGCGCAAGTTCCGAGTCCAGATCTGACGGCAGAATGCCCGGCGGATAGGGATTGTAAGTAGCCGGAGCTTGCTGGGCAGAAACCCGGTGCATGCCCACCGAAAGCGCTAGTGCGATTGCGACCGCGCATAGTGAGGCCGCAGAAATCAAAAGTACCTTTGGCCGGATCATGAGTTCGCCTCCCTTCACGACTCATTTCGGAGTGAGTCCGCGAACGATTACGGTGCATATTCACGAAGGCCGCCAATTGGTCCACCGATCGCGCACATCGCTGGAGACAGCCAGGTCTTCGTCTCTGGAAACATGGGAACTCTTGCCGTATGCCGAATGATTCAATTGCTCAAGATGGGTTTCGGCAACATCGGAGCGCTTCGAAGTGAATTCAACTTACTTAGAAAGTTTGCATCGTGGGAAAGGATTGTGGTTCCTTGCGGCGGTGGTGTCAATTTGCAGGGATTAGCAGTTTCGGCTATTCGTTAGCATCTCGTGCTACGCGGCGTGCTCCGCATGATGATCGCGGTAATCGGCAGGCGACGACTCCAACTCAGCTTTGAACGCGCGCACGAAACTGGAAGTGTGTCGATATCCCAGTTCATAGGCAATCTCTTTCACAGACATGTCCGTCGAGAGCAGCATGCGCGCAGCTTGCTGTAGACGACGATTGCGGCGGTAGTCGTCTACGCTGCTGCCAGTCTCCTGCTTGAACAGGTGACTCAACCGCGAAGGACTGATTCTGCAGCACTGTGCGAGCTCTTGAACCTTAATTGAAGGATTTCGTTGCAGGAGTTGGATGGTTCTTTGAATGCGAACATCCATGAATACGCCCCGGACTTGAAAAGGTACGTTTGTTGGATAGCAGGTTTCTCGCGCGGGTTCGAAGAACAAAATTAGGTTCTCGCGAAAAGCCAAGCTGGCGAAGGCCAGAGACTTTGTTCAGTAATGCTGTACTGAGAAACTTCACAGCCTATGGCGGGGCAAGCAGCCGCGTGATGCCAACACTGCTGCCAAATGTTATGTTCGTCGGGCGGCGATCAAAGCTGGAGTGATCGCGGAACGTCCGCTTCGGATGGGTGAACCTCCGTCAGTCGCTCGCGACTTTTGAGAAAATAAAATCAGGTTGACAGCACCGCAGCTGCGCTTCGACAGAGCAAAAGTAGCACGACAGCGGATCTACACGAGAAGAGTGTCACCGAGGTAGTAGAGCAGGGATATTTATCTTTGGGCTCTAGATAGCGGCCAGTGCTCGGTGAACGGGAGCTTCGGCGGGATTCACTTCTTACATTCAAAACCTGATACTGGTTAGTTTTGAATGGCGGGGACGACGAGACTCGAACTCGCGACCTCTGCCGTGACAGGGCAGCGTTCTAACCAACTGAACTACGTCCCCTTGCCTGGGTTACTGCTTGGTGGGCAGTGCAGGACTCGAACCTGCGACCTCCTGCTTGTAAGGCAGGCGCTC
>CAZBCQ010000321.1:0-3735 GCA_964490255.1 uncultured Terriglobales bacterium
GTGGGATGGGATCAGCATGTCTGAAAGTTGCTATTACTAAGTAGTCACGTCAGTCGCGGCCGCTCGTAATGTCAGATCTTTCTCCCCCCACGCCTAACACCTTAGATGCACGAAATCCTGAAAAGAGAATGTGAGTCTTGTCCGGGATTTGTCATCTCTTTGCGCTTTTTTTCGTACGGCTCATCGATCAGGGCGGCTGAAATCGCTTGATGCGCGAACGACACTGTACTTTTGAGTTGCTCTTTAAAGGAAAGTTGAACATTCAGGAACTCTGGAAATGCTACGATCATCCCGAAACTCAGGACAGGTCACAATCCCATGCCCCGTAGCATCCGGTTCCTTCTTCTCGGTAGTGTTTTTGGCGCAGTGCTCATCGCTGGAATTCTTGCGGCGGCCACTCGCCGCTCAAGCGCTTCCACCAAGTCGACCTCCACAGCGACTTCGGCCCCTGCAGCGGCCCCGACGGCAGCCCAGCCTGCGGGCGAGGTAGTTGCGCCGCCAGGAACGGTGCTTCATGTCGCCAAGAAGGGCGAAACGATGGCGACGCTTGTCCGCCTCTACTTCGCCGACAGCTCTTACATAACGATTTCCGAATTCGAAAATGCCGTTCGTGAGCGGAATGGCGACTTCAAGGGCGCGTTCCTAAAGCCGGGAGCCAACCTGATCGTTCCGGGTATGGATAATCCGATCCATAGCGAAAACGCTGTCTTGGTCCCGAAGGATTTCGAGGTCAAAGCGGTCTACCTGACCGGCCTGATGGCGGGCAGCGACAAGGGCGTAAACATTGTGCGGGAGTGGAAGAAGGCGGGCGGCAACTCCGTGGTCTTTGACATCAAAGATAGCGACGGTAGTCTCAGCATCGCCTCCGACAATCCGCTGGCTCCGACGGGCCACAAGCCTTACATCCGCAACCTGCCTAAGTACACGCACTGGTTGCACTCCCAGAATCTACATGCAATTGCTCGCATCGCGATCTTCCGCGACGAGCTGCTGGTAACGCATCATCCGGAATTGGCAGTGAAGTCACGCGCCACCGGCCAGCCCTGGCGCGAAAACGGCAAGCTGGTGTGGACCGATCCCAGCAATCCCGCTGTTCAGGACTATGACATCTCCTTAGCGAAGGCAGCCATTGCCGGCGGAGCCGACGAAGTACAGTTTGACTACGTTCGTTTCCCAGCGGAAGGCGATCAGAAAGATGCCAGCTTCCACTTTGAAAAGACGCATCCGGACTGGAAGCGATCGGACGTAATCACTAATTTCCTGTCGCGCGCTTATGAACAGATTCATCCGAGCGGCACCCTGCTTTCGCTGGACGTCTTCGGCGTAATGGCGTGGCAGCGGCCGGTTGACCTGTCGCACACCGGCCAGGACATCGTGGGTATGGCGAAGTACTGCGATGTGCTATCGCCGATGATCTATCCGTCGCACTTCTTCGGCATGGACGGCTATAAGGATCCCGGCGATGCCCCGGAGCACTTTATCGCTGAGTCGATGGACCGCTTCATCAAGATCACGAATGGCTCGGGCGTGGTCATTCGTCCCTGGCTGCAGGCCTTTGCCTGGCGGACCAAAACCTATTCGCCGGACTATATCCGGACACAAGTTGCCACCGCCCACGAACACGGTGGCGACGGTTTCCTGTTCTGGAATGCCCGCAATGACTACAGCAAGCCGTACGTAGCCATGCCGGAGATGGCGAGCAAGCCAGCCAACTACTTCCACGTGGAAAACGCGGCCATAAAGGCGACGCCAGCCTCGAAGTCCAGCCCCGAGGTCAAGCCGGCCGTACAGAAATCCACTCCGGAAACGACGGCCGCTCCTTCGGGGGAGTAGTCCGATCCAACCTCATCAAGCGCGGGCCATCACCATCATGGCTCGCGCTTTTTGTTTTCATTCCAAATAGAAATTTCCGATCCCAGGCAGTGGCAGTCCTGCAGAATCCGTCTTGATCGCGCATCGTATAATGAACAAGGCGCGGTAATTTTGCTGGTCACGTGTTTTGGGCAATACCTGCGCCGGAGGGCCGGAATGGCGATTCAGAAGACAGACAAGATTTGGCACAATGGCAAGTTCATCAAGTGGGAAGACGCGAACATCCACGTGATGTCGCACGTAGTGCACTATGGCTCTTCGGTGTTCGAAGGCATCCGCTGCTACGAAATCAAATCCGGCCCGGCCATCTTTCGCGCCTCCGAACATATGCAGCGGCTGCTGGATTCCGCCAAGATCTATCGCATGGAGTTGGAGTACTCGCGCGAGCAGCTCGTGCAGGCCATGCTTGATCTGGTTTCGACGAACGGCCAGTGGCCCGGCTATGTTCGCCCGATCGTGTTCCGCGGCTACGGCGAGGCTGGCGTTAATCCCTTCCCCTGTCCCGTGGAGGTCTACATCGTGAATTACCCCTGGGGCAAGTACCTGAGCAAGGGCGGTGACGGCGGCGTGGACGTCTGCGTATCTTCGTGGACCCGCATCGCGCCGAACACCCTGCCGGCGATGGCGAAATCGGGCGCGAACTACATGAACTCGCAGCTCATCAAAATGGAAGCCATACGGAACGGCTACGTGGAGGGCATCGCTCTGGACGCGCAAGGTTTTGTGAGCGAAGGTTCGGGCGAGAATCTGTTCCTGGTTCGCAATGGCAAGTTGCTGACGGCGCCGATCGCGAATTCGGTGCTGCCGGGCATCACGCGTGATTCGATCATGCAGATTGCACGCGATCTGAAGATCGAAGTAGTCGAGCAGGCGATTCCGCGCGAAATGCTGTACATCGCCGACGAAGTTTTCTTTACCGGAACCGCTGCGGAAGTTACAGCCGTCGGCTCAGTGGACAAGATCACGATCGGCGACAACGGTAGAGTCGGACCGATCACGAAGGCCATCCAAAAAGAATTCTTTGGTATCGTCGAGGGCACCCTGCCTGATCGACACAACTGGTTCACGCCGGTTCCAGTGGCAGCGAAGCAGCCCGTCGGCGTCTAGACGCGAATTCGAAAATAAGTTAAGAGGCGCGGACACTTCAGTCCGCGCTTTTTATTTGTGTCGGGAAGGAAATCTTGCCTGCCCCAGCGAGCGCGTCTCAACGTTTCGTACACGCGCAGCGCGATTACTAAAGGTCATCTTCGGGTACGTGCTCTTGTAGCTGCCCGCACCCGATCGTGAATTGCGCCTGCCATGGCTCCGTGTTACTTTCAGCGCAATTGATGAGAGAGTTACGGAATCCCACATGTCGATGAATATTGATGATCTGCTGCGCATCGCGATGGAGCGCAAGGCGTCCGACCTTCACCTCAAGGTTGGTAACTATCCGCACATCCGCGTGGATGGCGACCTCATCCCGCTCACAGATCAGCCCCGCGTGACCGCCGAGGACATGCTGAACATGGCTTTCAGCATGATGACCAACCGCCAGAAACAGAAGTTCAAGGAAAATGCGGAACTCGACATGGCATACGGCGTCGCCGGACTGGGCCGCTTCCGTGTGAACGTCTTCCAGCAGCGCGGCAACGTCGGATTGGTGCTCCGCGTCATTCCCACCAAGATCAAGCCGATTGACGAGTTGTTTCTTCCCAAGATTGTCGAAAAGATCTGCGACGAAGCCCGCGGCCTGTGCCTGGTGACCGGCGTTACCGGTTCCGGTAAGTCGACCACGTTGGCGGCGATGATCGACCGCATCAATTCGACACGCGCCGAACACATCATCACTATTGAAGACCCGATCGAATTCCTGCACCGCGA
>CAZBCQ010000322.1:0-3730 GCA_964490255.1 uncultured Terriglobales bacterium
CGAAAGCCGGTTGAGGATCGCTCAACTAATCCGCGGTCGCGGATTGAATCCTGCTTTGGTTCGGCTGGCCTGGCTGCACCTGTCTGCTGTTGATCTTATTCAAAACAGGCCAGCTTCAGGGTTTCAAGCTGGTCCATGCCGGTCGATAGAATAGCGAAATTTCCTTGCCAAAAAGGTTAGTTCCTGAATATGATCCACAACTTACCGGGCGATTGGCCCGGTAACTCTGGCGGCAAATACGCCAGTGGATATGGGTGGATGTTTCCGGTATCTGCTGTAAGGATTGGCGAAAAAGTTCAGGCTCCCCGGTTGCTGCCGCTCTAAGGAGCGCGTGCGCACAGGGGGGCTTTTTCTTTGTATCCAGCCGGGCACAGGACGGCGATGGCACCCGAATCTCCGCGGTCTCGCGATGCGATCTCTTCCGATTTCGCCGCGATTGGGGCCCGAGGAGAGCACCATACCTCAGCGCAGAGGCGAAAGGAGTAGGTTGTGAGAGAAAAGGGTACAGTGAAGTGGTTCAATGGGGCCAAGGGTTATGGCTTCATCCAACGTTCCACCGGGGAAGACGTTTTCGTCCACTATTCCGCCATCCAGGAGAATGGATACCGTTCTTTGAATGAGGGCGAGACAGTGGAGTTCGACCTCTTGAAGGGCCCCAAGGGATTCCAGGCAGCCAACGTTAGCCGGGCGTAATTCCTAACAGCTCAGAGCAAGATGACGCGGGTGGCTGTCGCCCGCGTCGCAGTTAATCTTCACTTCAGCTCTACCGTCACCAACTCCCCGTCTGACTGATTTCCGGCTTTGTAATTCACCAGCACTCTCCGATTGCGCCAGGCGCAGGAGAATGTCTCGTCGCTCCCGATTACGATCACCTGCTTTGCATCTGGGGCGTTCAGTCTCAGCCGTTTCCCATCTGCGTTCAGGTTCAGCGTGGCCCTTGGAGGCGACGAGCAGTCAACACTCATGAGTTCGGCATATAGATACTTCGTCGGACGCACGGAAGTGCTTTGCGACTGTGCATTCGCCGCCGCCGTCAGATCGTCCAAGCTCGCGACTTTTTCCCCCGGCTCGGCTCTCCATTGCGGGGAAGTCAAATCCTGCTTATAGCGTTCCGCTGTCATTCCGTTCGCGCGCTTCTCCTGCAAATACTGCGATTGCTTCGCCTGCATGGATTGCAATCCATTGTTCGCCGCGGTCGCGACCTTCGGGTCAGGACTGTTCTTCACTCGATTCAGCACCGCGGTGGCTTTATCAAACTGTCCACCGTCGGCATAATACTGAGCCAGATCCAGAGCGTACTGTTCGTGTCCGGGATACAGTTGCACGGCTTTTTGTGCGCTGCTGATCGCCTGCGGATAGCGCTGCTCGAGAGCATACGCATAGGCCAGCAGATCGTAGGCATCCGCATATTCCGGATAGAGCCCAATCGCAGCTTCTAATTCGCGTTCCATCGCGACCGCGCTGCCTGGCTGCTGTCCTTCCGCCTGCGCCTTGTCTTTCATCAGGAGTGCAGCGAGATAGTGTGGTTCAGGATCTCTGGGCGCCGCTGCCATCGCGGTTCGAATGCATTCGGCTGCTTTTTCGTAATCCTTACTGTCGATGTATATGTACGCAAGCGCGCGATTCGCGACGGGATTCTGTGGATCGGTGCGCAGCACCTCTTTCAGTTCCCCTTCAGCTTGCTGGCGATAGTCGCGCGAGTGCGCGTGCAGATCCGCAAACTTGGCATTCCCGGTGGCGATATCGACTTTGTTGAATGGAAAGCCCGAGAAATCTAAAACGAGCGGTTGCATTCGCTGCACCGTGAGCGGGCCCTTGGCGTACTCACGCAGAGTCTTTTCGAACTCGTCCGCGGTCATATTGAACGCCTGTTGGATTGCATCGTTTACAGGGACCTGCTTGATCTGCGTCAGTTGCAGATAGTTGAACAAATCCGGCAGCCGTTGCTTCGACATCAAGTAGTGCACCAGCAGCCACGATTGCGCGTAGAAAATCGCCCTTCCCTGGCGCTGGTTGTACAGATCGGAGCTCGTCTGCACCAGCAGTAACTCTTCCAGGTTCATCCACGGCATGTTCGTCAACGCCGCGCGGTTGGCATCCGAGATGTTTCCAATCTCCAGCCCGTTATTGGTGATCTTCAGTGTCGCGAAGTATTCGGCAAGTCCTTCATCGAACCACGCCGGAACCGGAGGAAAATTTGCATGTACCAATGCATGCGTGTACTCATGCAGCGCTGTGCTCCAGTTATCGGCGGATAAGTCGAGCGCAATGAAATCGCGATCCGGCGACGCCTCGAAGAATCCCGCCATATCCACCGGTTTGCCCTGGTACAGCGGCGCATATTGCAGCAGTTCCGCGCGGCTGCGGAAACCGATGATCTGTAGCGGAACCGGCAGGTTCACCGTGGACTTCTGCATGACTGCTCCGAACACATAACGCATCTGCTCGAAGCGATACGCCACGTCGCGAGCATGCTTGACGTCGCTATCCGTGAGCACGACGAAGTGGTTCGAACGCACTTCCATCCAGTGCTGTTGCTCGGAGGAGGAACCGAACATCGTCGTAGAGAAGATCAGTAGGAAGGTGAAGCCGGAAATCACCCTGAAGGAGCGAACTCGCTTGCTGCGACCCATGGTATGCGTGCGCCGGGCGTGTAGGACAGGCAATCTTGCCTGTCCTGGTGGAGCTCGGCCCTCGATTAGGAGATGCTAGCACGCCCGAAGCGGGGTTGCTGAGGACAGGCGATTACGCCTGTCCCAGTTTGGAGACAGCCTTGTGCCCCGGGTTCGCGCCCTTGCATCTGGGCGCGAACCTGGGACGGCAGAATCCCCGGCGCTTATTTCTGGGCGACCTGATTCAACGCCGACATAAACGGCTCTGCCGCTGAGGGCGGTTGTACTTTGCCATCAAGGATCGAATTGAACGAAGTGTCCTTACCGTATTCGTTGTGGATCATGTCCTCGTTCGCACGAAGCTTTGATCCCGCCAGATTGGCGCCTGCGTAGGCTCCGCTCGAGTGAGTGTAGGAAAGCACCGGCGCCTTCCATCCAGTCGACGCATCCGCGCCGCTGCTCGGACCGGCAGCAACCGCTTCGGCTCCTAAGTCCCAATGACCGCTTCGGAGTTGCTGCGCACCTTGCTCATTCATCAACAGAATGACGTCCTGTTTCGCGACTCCCGCCTGCAACCCGACGCTTCCCCCGGTCATACTGATGAACGCGGGTGCACTCCAGCCATTCGCTGTCCGGCAGCTCACCACGCCGTCGCCGTGTTTGCCGCCGATACCCAATCCAGCTTTTGTGACGTCTGGTAGTACCGCAATGCATTTCGATTGGTCGAGCAAAGTACTGGGAACCTGCTTGTTCGACGTCATATCTCTCATTACATTGGCTGCAGAAGTCATTTCCTTATTCACGTCGGCTGCCCATGCAAGCCAGGTGAATACCGCCACGAATGCCGTAAACAACAAAGTTTTCCTCACAGGTACCCTCCTCTGTGCTGGGATGCCACTCCGGATGATAGGGCAGGGCACTGGGTTGCCTTCAGCAATCAAGCTGCAGCGATACCCGTGCAGATGAGTACGTAACTTGCGGAGAAATGGCGATCAGATATTTCGCCCGGCAGCTCGCGATTCTTAGAGCAGGTGTTCCCAATTAACGAGGACCTATCGTGTGACTATTCACTTCGCTGAAGTCGGTGCGATTGTGCGCGGGCGCACGGCACGCCAGAA
>CAZBCQ010000323.1:0-3722 GCA_964490255.1 uncultured Terriglobales bacterium
GGCATACGGTCCCGGCACGTGAGCAGCCAGCGCGCGAGTCGCTCTTCGATATCATGCACGCGGTTGCAGGCCGCAGTTTGTGCGGTCTGTGCCATGAATCCCTGTATGTACTTTTGCAGATATTTGCGAAGTTCCCCGGGCTGTTCGAACTGATCCCGCACGATTCGTGGCTTAATGCTGTATCCCGAACCTTGAATCTGCATAAAAGTTCGGCTCGTCCCGTTGTCAACGCCGAGCAAGGTTGGTATGCCCACGATGCCATCATTCCCGATGACACCAACCTCAACTGTGTCTCCTTCTTCTAGTGTGACCACCACGGAGGCGATGCCGTCTTCGAGGAAGTAAGCTGCCGCAGCTTTCCCATCGAGTAGGCTCTTGTGCTGCGGCAAATCAATTGGTACGAGGTGAGGCGAAATGCGATTCAGCTCTGCCGTAGGCAGTGACGCTAACACTCGGTTCTTAAAACGATGGGTACGCGGGTTCATCTTGCTCCTTGGTTGTCGGCCGACGATCGGCCGCATCCAGATGCGCAGATGAACCTGCTCAGGGCAGGAGGACTTGCGTATGGAGATGTCGACCTTGAGTATAGTCCGTTGGAGAGTAGCGTGTTAATGGCAAATTAAATGTCTGATACCAGACAAAGCCGTGGTAGAGTAAGCCCTGGTCGCCATCGGTGACTCCTACCTGCCATCCACTTTGAGGGGACGCAGCGTCCGCAATAGTTCCTCAACCACATTTGTCGGTGACTTCTTCTCGAACGTTCAGGCTTAGTCACATCCGTGGGGGCTGAACCATGCGGACTATTCTCGTCATCGAGGACCACGTCATCACTCTTGAGACCATTTGCCTCATCCTCAAGAAGCAAGGTTACCAAACTCTTGCCGCGAAAAATGCACAACAGGCTCAAGAGCATTTCTTCGACAACAAAATCGACCTCGTCATCGTCGACCACGGTCTCCCCGGGATCACCGGAAGTGAACTTGCGACGCGCCTTAAAGAAGCGAAGAAAGTGCTTGTGCTCATGCTGTCCGGCGACGCGGAATTAGAGGGAAAACCAGCCTCGGTTGACGTGTTGCTCCCCAAACCAGTCAGCGTTCCAATACTGCTGGCTACGATCGAAGGATTGTTCGCGAAGTTGACGCTTACGTCCACGCCTGGCGACGTGATAGAGCAAGATTCGTAATAGGTTTCAATCACCCAATTACCAAATCACCCACTGCCTTTACTAGCCCATCAGCTTTGACAGAAACCCCTTCTTCTTCTCCGGCACCTTGATCCCCAACACGCCCAGAATTCTTCCGACTTCGCTCTCCTCGAGCGGCTTCCGATCCTTATTAATGCGGATCATCTCCTGATACGCAGTGAACCGATCCAGACAATAGAAGCAGTCGCGCATGTGCTGTTCGGCGAGTTCGCGTTCGCGCCACGTGATCTGGCCATTCACCAGATTGTTATATGTCCGCAGCGATAGGCACTGATCGGTCTTCGTCTGCTCGGCGGCTTCCATCAACGCGCGCGCCGACACCGTGAACGCCGCGCTGGTTGCTTCCGGCAACACTTCTGCCAGTCGCTTGTCGGCGATCTCTTTCACCGCATTCGACGTCGCTTCCGCGTTCATCATCATGGGCGCAATCTGCGCGGCCGTGTATCCCTTCACGAACAGCCACAGCAACTGGCGCTCAACCACGGGCAGATCCTTCACAATCTCGCGGAACTGGTCCAGCGAGATCTCCGGCTTCGGCAATCGCGCCGCCGCGCGGCCATAAGCGAAGACGAGTTCGCGGAAGGCCATGGCGAACTCGCGCTCATTCTGAAATTTCAGCTGACGAAACCACTCGCTGTCGTTGGCGTAAGCGCGCGCGAACGGACCAGTGACGTGCGTATCCATCTCTGGAACAAGCGGCGGAAAGTAGTGCGTGAGCAGCGTTCGGCTGACTGGGCCGTAGTCGCCCACGAAGTCGGACCATCCGGTGCGCTCACCCGCGGCGCACTCCTCGGCCATGCTGAAGATCGTACGAATTGCCATCGCACACAGTTTCGCTGGTCGGAGCCGCCTGTTTCAACCTGCACGGATGCAATGGCAGTTTCCGTACAGTGAATGGACGCAATGGACGGGTGCCCTATTCGGCATGCCGCAGCAACGAGATAATGTCGTCCGCGGTAATCACGCCGCTCAGCCTTCCATCGTCATCGAGCACCGGCAGTGTGAGCAGGTTGTATTTGTCGAAGAGTTCGACGAACTCCCTCTCCTTCGCTTGCTCGTGGACGGAGATCAGCGGCTCGGCACTGAGTTCGCTCAGCTTCTGCCCCGGCTTGGCCAAAACCAGCTTCTGCAGCGGCACCACGCCGGCGAGCTTGCCTTCCGGATCCACCAGGAACAGCGTGACCACGCTTTCCACTCCGCCCTCGAAATTCCGCAGGGCGTCTAGCGCATCGTCGAGCGACGCCGTCACGGGCAGCGACAGGAACTCGGTGGTCATGCGCCCGGCGGCGGTGTTCTCTTTGTGCTCGAGCAGCTCTTCCACTTCTTCGCGCTGCTCGGGCTCCATCTCGTCGAGAATCTCTTCCGACTTCTCATCCGACAGATCACCCAGCAGGTCGGCCGCGGCATCCGGATCCATCTCCTCGACAATGTCCGCCGCTCGATCCGAATCCAGCGAATGGATGATGGACCGCTGGAGCTTCGGATCAACCTCCTCCAGCGCCTCGGCGGCGACGTCCTCGTCCAGCGTCTCGAACACCGCCTCGCGCTCATCTGGCGACAGGTCTTCCACGATGTCAGCGATATCTGCCGGATGCAGCTTCGACAACCGGTCGTGTTCGATCTTCAGCTTCACCCGCCGCGCCGGATCGGTTTCGATCAGGTCGACGTAGTCCCACGGAATCAGCCGCGGCGGAATTCGCCGCAGCAGCGCCTGCAGCGCGCCATAAGGAACAATTCCCTTCAGCAGACGCCGAACCGCGCCCCTCGCGCCAATGTCCACCGAATCCATCTTCAGCGCGATGTGATGATTCGTGGGCTCCTGCCTCAGGTCGATGTCGTTCACCCGGACCACCTTGCGCCCGTGCACGTCGATGATCTGCTGGTCCAGCAGATCGCGGCTTAACAGCAGGAATCCCTCGGGATTGAACGGCGCCCAATGGTGAGCTCTTCCCCGCACGCGCACGCCGCCGCGTAGCTCGTCCACTTCCTTCAGCGGAAGCAGCCGCAGTTCGCGGCCGGCCTTCACCACGAACGACGCGATCCAGAGCGGGTCCTCCTGCGGACACAGCGCGACCTCGCGCACACGCGCCACAACCTGTCCGGCGGGATCGAGGACCGGAGCTCCCAGGATCTCAGTGAGGGAAATCAGCGACATCTGTTGGAGCATACCCAACCGCCGCGCCAGAAAGCTAGACCAATCCGCAAATTGCTGAGCGCGATGATCGAGGAATCGGGAATTGGCCGGATCAGCCAGGCGATTCCTCGAACCAGAGCACATTTTCCAGCATCGAATCAAACTCGCAGGAATCTACTGTCGGAGATTGCGAGGGAAAAACATGAGCGATAACGCACGCAGAAAGATCGATTCAGAGATCTCAGAAAGCAACGATCTGTTTGATACAGAGTCCGATTCCGAATCGGCTGGACAGTCGGGCGACACCCAGGGTCTGTCCGATATCGAAGAGGCGGATTCGGAGAGCGTCGAAGAACTGACCGAAGAGGGACAAGACCTCGAAGC
>CAZBCQ010000324.1:0-3694 GCA_964490255.1 uncultured Terriglobales bacterium
TCCGACATAGCTCGTCTCCTCAGACCTTCAGATCTTCTGTGTACTGGTGTCTAGCAACCAGTCGACTGGTAATGGATTCATGCAATCAGATTCGCCGGTGATGGGTTCGTGACAGAGTTGCGTCTCTGGACGCTCATGCGCTGCAGATCGGCGCCCGCTGCGCAAATCAGAACTCGTGGCAGATCCTCACCCGGTATTCGTTCCTAGGTTCCTGCGCACCGTCCTCAAAGCACGCAATGAGCCTCTACTCCGCTGGCTAGTGTGCCGACAAACGCGGAGCCTTGCGCGTTGTTGAAACCGACTCTTGTAACAGTTTTGCTGCTCGCGAATCCCATTGCACAGAACGGAGGTTTCATGGAGAAAGCGACCTTTGCTGCCGGATGTTTCTGGGGTGTCGAGGAAGAATTTCGCCGTGTAAAGGGTGTGCAACGGACAGCGGTGGGTTATACAGGCGGGTTCGTGCCCGATCCCAATTACTTCGATGTGTGTACGGGAACAACGGGCCACGCTGAAGCCGTCGAGGTGCAGTTTGATCCGGAGCAGGTCGGCTACGAAGAACTGCTGGATGTATTCTGGAACGCGCACGATCCTACGAATTTCGATCGGCAAGGACCTGATGTGGGCAGCCAGTACCGCTCCGCGATTTTCTTTCACTCGGTTGAGCAGGAAGTTGTGGCGCGTGCCTCCAAGAAGCGGCTGGAACAGAGCTGCAGGTTCACTCGGCCGATCGTAACCGAGATCGTGCCGGCAACGCGCTTTTATCGTGCGGAAGAATACCACCAGAGTTATTTCGCCAAGCACGGAGTTGTGAGCTGCCGGGCATGAGATCGTGGTACTCCAATGCGTCTTATACTGGGGTGCTCCGGTCTACGGGTTCCGCCGAGACCGCTATGCAGGCAAGCATGCCACAGATGCCCCAGCCGCGAGTTGATTTGTCGGAGCAGGACCTGATCCGCAGAGTGCAAGAGGGCGATAAGGAAGCTTTCTACGAACTGGTCCGCCCTTACGAGCGAGCGATATTTTTTGCGGCAAAGTCGGTGCTGGACAACGAGGCGGACGCCCAAGATGCAGCGCAAGAAGCGGTGCTAAAGGCATTCACGCATATCAAAGGTTTCCGCGGAGAGAGCAAGTTCAGCACCTGGCTGGTCCAGATCACTATCAATGAGGCACGTATGAAGCTCCGCAAGGAGCACCGGCAACTCTATGAATCACTGGATGAGCCGACCACGGATGAGCAGGGCGATTACTGGCCGAAGGATTTTGCCGACTGGAAGGAAATCCCCATCGAGGCTCTCGAGTTGAAGGAACTGCGCGAAGCGCTCAGCAAGGCGCTGGCGTCGCTGGAACCGAAATACCGTCAGGTCATAGTACTGCGGGATATTCAGCACTTCAGCGTGGCTGAAATTGCTGAAGCCGTGGGCATTAGCAACGAAAATGTCAGGGCGCGCTTACATCGGGCACGATTACGCATGCGCGACGCCCTAGCCCCGGGCTTTGATGGCGCATGGATACGGGGACGCGACTGGGAGAAAGTACGGCCGTGGTAGCGAATGACCTTGGAGCAAACATGATGAGAGTAATTGAAATAAGTTGCGTTGAGGTAAGGCGCGAGATCTCCAACTTCCTGGAGGGAGTGGTTGATCTGGAATTGCGGTCGCGCATGGAAGCCCATTTCGCAGTTTGCAATACCTGCAAAGCCGTTCTCGATGGCACAGACAATGTCGTGAAGTTGATCGGTGACGGGCAAGCATTTGATGTTCCCGCCGGATTCAGCGAACGTCTCTTCAGTAAGGTTCGCTGATTATGCAAGTGTTGGAGTCTGCATCGGGATGTCGGCGTTGTTCATGTACATCCAAAGCTTCCACTCGCCTTTTTCATTCTTCCGCCAAATATCCACATAGCGATCTTTTGCAGTAACCTGTGGGCTGCCATCGCGAGGCGTCTTCTTCCAAATGTGCCAGCCATAGTCGTAGGCGACGCTGCCCTGGATGCGAATCTCGCTGACGATCGGGACCAATTGCACGTAATAGCGTGCCGTCAGTTCTCGAAATTGCGCACGAATGGCGTCTGCGGCGCCAGCCCCCATCGCGAGAGCAAGTCCATCTGGCATGTAAACGAACGCCGGGTCGAGCAACGCAATGAAACGTTCTGGATCGCCGGTGTTGAACGCCTCGCGAAATTCCGTTTTAGCAAAATTGATCGCGTAGACATCGTCCATATTGCACCAAACTACTCTCGCGTACGGCCCTGACTCAAGTAGATGCAGAGCCGCTGCCTCGGGTTATGTCACGTACGACCTGGGAGCGAATCAGAATGTACGGCTGGTGGTTATGGCGAAACGAATAAAACTCGGCAGGACGCGAACTTCGGGCGCGGGAGCGCGGGCTCTAACTTCGATGATTGCGGAGGCTCGCAGCTATTGCAGTGCCGCAGATAGAGACGAACGGCGCGGGTTTCGTTACACGGCGGCGATGGAATGGCGCAAGGCTGCGGAGTTGGTCGCTCCGGTGCAAACAATGGCTGAGCACTGCTGGCGTGAATGGGAGCGACTCATGCAACTGCCGCGCCGGCTCGCGGAGCCAATTGAATCGCCACACGACAGTCCTTCCGCGGATTACGAGGCCGACGACCTGCGACTCTGCGCCTAGTACTTTTTCCACAAACTGGCCCTGTCACATTTTCGATGTTCGCACATCGAACGAAAAGTTGGAATCAAGTTGCATCGTGCAGCTTGGATGCAGGACCTACCAACGACAACCTTTTTACCGAATCTACCGAAAACTGAACTGGAGTGACTCTGTATGTTTGACATGAAAAATTTGGAACAACTGAAGAAACTGGATGAGAACGTACCAGACACGATGAAAGCTTTTTGGGCTTTTGACAAGGAGACTTTCAAGGCAGGAGCTATCGATGTCTTACAAAAGCAATTGATGGCGGTTGCGGTCGCGCTGACAACCCAGTGCCCCTACTGTATTGAGTTGCACGTAAGAGCAGCGCGTAAAGAGGGTGCAACTAACAAGATGCTGGCGGAAACTGCGGCAGTTGCAGCTGCGATGCGCGCCGGCGGAGCCTTTACGCATGCATCGCATTTGTTCAAGGGCGAATGAGAGCACGTACACAAGTCGTGATTTCGCACTCTCTTGAAAACCGCGAAGAAAGGAAAACAAACATGAAGGCAATTAAATTCGCTCTCCTGACGATGCTATTCGTTACACCCGCCCTCGTTTTCAGCGAGAACGAGCCTTCGGAGCGCGACACAAGATAATCGTCAAACGATGCAACAGCATGGTTCGAGCACTCTTACGGGCTGCTTAACCGGTAAACCAGACGACTACCAAGTCGCGGATGAAAGCGGGACTAGACACTTGATCTTCGATCCGGACGTAGACCTGACTTCCTATGTGGGCCACTCCGTCCAAGTGATGGGATTAGAGGATGGCAGCCGTGACGCGAGTGCGAGCAGTGATGAGGGGACGGCACAGGGAATGGACTTTTTCAAAGTTGCTCAAGTGACTAAAGACTTAGGTTCCTGCAAGTAGTGGGGACTCTCTATCCGGTGCAGTCTGGCGTCATACAGCGGGACACGTGCACGTGCGGGCGATGGCCGTGCACGATGTTCCCTGCGCGCGTGGCCGTGCTCGCCCTTGCCGGCTCGACCAAGACCTGACTGCGGCTCAGTAAGTACTAACGA
>CAZBCQ010000325.1:0-1198 GCA_964490255.1 uncultured Terriglobales bacterium
GTTCTCGCCCAGATGCGTGCCACGGAATACGAGGACAAAGTACATCAGGCTGTTTCGCAGGCAGAAGCGACAGATGCTTCCTTGGTAAAGGCGAAGCTCGACTTCGAGCGTGCCAAGAACCTTTATGCGACCGACAGCATTACCAAGCCGGAGTTTGACGCCGCACGTGCGCAGTACGATGCCACCCAGGGTCAGTTACGGGCGTATCAGGCGCAGGCCTCAGAAGCGAAGGTGTCACTGCGGGATACCACTCTGGTCGCGCCGTTCTCGGGCGACATCGTCAAGAAGTCGTTGGAACTCGGGGCATATGTAGGACCGGGTGTTCCGACATTCGCAATCGCTAACACCGATATCGTGAAGATCGTGGTGGGCGTGCCTGACACCCTCGTACGGACAATCAAACTGGGTCAGCCGGTTGAAGTCAGTATTGACGCCTTCCCCACACGTACCTTTCACGCGCGCATCAGCCGTATGGCAGCAGCGGCGGATAGCACCACTCGCAACTTTGATGTCGAGGTTGCAATACCTAACGGCGATCACTTACTCAAGGCTGGGATGATCGGTTCTCTGCAATTGGCGACTGCTGGAGCGGAAAACCGTACGCCGTCTCTGCTGGTTCCACTTTCCTCAATCGTGCAAGCAAGCGACGGTAACTATGGCTTATTCGTAATTTCGAACTCGAGTAGTGGAAACCTCGCCCGTCTTCGCAGTGTCCAGATCGGGGCGGTGAATGGGACCGACATCGCCGTAACGAGTGGTTTGACTGCGGGCGAACAGATCATCACCGGCGGCGCCAATTTGCTGAAGGATGGACAGCGGGTAGAGGTGGTTCAATGAAGGAAATAAAGGACAACAAAGAGAGCCGCAACATACCGCGTTTCTTTACACAGAACCGTCAGATCGCTTGGGTGGCGCTGGCGGCGACATTGGCCTGGGGTTTTTTCGGGTACATGAACATGCCCAAGCGCAAGGATCCAGATGTACCCGTGCGCATTGCGCTTGCCATCTGCCCCTGGCCAGGCATTTCTGCGGACAAGGTCGAGCAGTTGGTGACACGCAAGATCGAGCAGGCCGCGACCGGAAACAGCAAAGTGGATCGAGTGGAATCCAACACACAGGACAACATCTCGGTGGTGACGGTCAGGCTGCTGGACAGCATTTCGAACACGAAGCAGGAATTCCAGGACATCGGGCAGCG
>CAZBCQ010000325.1:1298-3685 GCA_964490255.1 uncultured Terriglobales bacterium
GGCTGCTGGACAGCATTTCGAACACGAAGCAGGAATTCCAGGACATCGGGCAGCGACTTAATCAGATCACTGACCTTCCCCAAGGTGCGGGGCCAATCACGTGGATCAGCGACTTCGGCGACACTGCGGCACTGATGCTGACGGTTGCAAGCCCGCCTGTGCCGGATCTGCAGATCGGACTTGGTGCAAAAGCAGTACGCGACGCCATCGAAACAGTGCGAGGCGCAGATGTAAATGGACGCGCAACCGTTCTGGTGTGCTACCCAGCCTCGGTTTCAGCCGCTTTAGTCGAGCGGCCCTTCGTAATATTTGCGAAGCAGGCACAGCAAGACGGGCTGGCACGCGATGTTCATCCCTTATCAGTCAGCAGCTGTACCGGAATCGATTTTGCAACGACGAAGTCTGATGACGAACTCCGCGCCTACGGGCGGCAGTTCGTAGAAAAAAACTTACAGGAGTACGACTTCCACCCAGACGCATGGGGCCCCATCATCATCCGCGATCCGCAACAAACTAAGGAACGCATCGCGGAAGTAGCCAGCGATCGGTATTCCTATCGGCAGCTTGATGACTTTACCGATCTGATCCAACGCACGCTGCAACGGGTACCAGAAGTTTCGAAAGTTCAGCGCGCCGGGGTTTTGGGCGAGGAGATCTACCTGGAGTACTCGGACGACCGGCTTGCGGCGTTGAAGCTGCAGCCCTCGAAGCTCAAAGACATCCTCGCAGCGCGGAACGTAACCGCTCCCGGCGGACAGGTCCAAACTCAAACGACGAACGTGCTGGTCGACCCGACAGCCGAGTTCAAGAGCTCGAAGGAAATCGGCGACGTGCTGGTCGCGAGGTCCTCCACCGGGGTGCCGGTCTACTTGCGTGACTTCGTGGACGTGTCGCGCGGGTACCAGACCCCGGAGCGTTACTTGAACTACATGAGGTATCGCGATGCGAACGGCAACTGGCATCGCAACCGTGCCATTACGTTGGCCGTGCAGATGCGGTCAGGAGAGCAAATTTTCAAGTTTGGCGAAGCCGTCGATAAGGCGCTCGCAACCGTGCGCCCGCAACTTCCTGCCGACCTCATTCTTGCTCGCACGTCGGACCAGCCGAAACAGGTGAAGGAACTTGTCACTCTGCTCATGTCGAGTCTCTACGAGGCCATTGCACTTGTCGTGATCGTCGCGCTCGTCGGATTCTGGGACTGGCGTGCGGCTGCGCTGATGGCCTGTTCCATTCCTCTGACTCTGGCCATGAGCTTCGGTATCGTTCACATTCTAGGTATCGACATCCAACAGGTATCGATCGCAACCTTGATCATCGCCCTTGGCTTGCTGGTGGATATGCCGGTGGTGGCCGGCGATGCGATCAAACGCGAGATGGGCTCGGGTTCTCCCAGAGATCTTGCGTCATGGATTGGGCCAACCAAGCTGGCGAAGGCCATTGTGTTCGCCACAATCACCAATATCGTTGCCTATTTACCGTTCCTCCTGCTGACAGGCGACACCTATTACTTCCTTTACAGCTTGCCGATTGTGATGACTTGCACGCTGGTCGCGTCGGTCATCGTTTCGTTCACGTTTATGCCCCTACTCGCGTATTACCTGATCAAGCCGCCCAAAAAGATGGAAGAGCCCATGGACACGCGGCGTACTCACGGATTCGCGGGCTTCTACTACCGCGTGGGCGACTTTTGCCTAGGACATCGTTGGGGCGTCTTCGGCGGCTCCCTGTTGTTTCTCGTTCTGGGTTGGTTCTTGCTTTCGAGCCTCCATCCCCAGTTCTTCCCCAAGGACTTGTCATACCTCTCCTATGTTGACGTCTGGCTTCCTCCGGATGCACCGTTAGGTGCAACCGATGCTGCTGCCAGGCGTGCCGAAAGTGTCATTCGCGAGGCGGCAGAGCAATTTGGGAAGGAACATCACAATGAAGACGTCCTAAAAAGCGTGACTACGTTTGTCGGCGGCGGTGGCCCACGCTTCTGGTTCTCCGTGGACCCGGAGCAGCAGCAGCTCTATTACGCGCAACTCATCGTCGAAGTAAGTGACAAGCACTTCACCAACGAGTTCGTCGGCCCCTTGCAAACAGCGCTGAGCCGCGACGTGCCTGGAGCCCGGGTCGACGTGCGCCAACTCGAAACCGGCAAACCGGTCGGAATCCCTATTTCCGTCAGAATTTCAGGAGCAGATGAAAAAGTGCTGCATCAGCTCTCGAGCGAAATGCAGGCGATACTCCGCTCCCAGCCAAATGCGGCCCGCGTACGTGATGACTGGGGAGAGCCAGCTATGGATGTACGGCTGAAGGTTGACCCCGATCGCGCGAACCTTTCCGGAGTCTCCAACCTTGACGTTGCACTCTCGTCCACCGCGGCGATGACCGGACTGCCTGTTTCC
>CAZBCQ010000326.1:0-3683 GCA_964490255.1 uncultured Terriglobales bacterium
ACCCGCGACCAACAGCTTGGAAGGCTGTGACTCTACCACTGAGTTACTCCCGCCCTTGCCTTCACTCCAACTGCTACTTCTGATCGCTGCTGTCCAAACTCCGCAGCGTCTCGCGCCGGTGATACACCCAAGTCCGCAGCGCAAACATCCCAATCACGGCCATCGCGATCAACTGGACTTTCCTGTCCGACAACGTTTGCCATGCAAGCAGTTCGAGAACTGCGAAAATCGTCATGGCTATTGCGAATCGAGACACAATCAATTCCCGATCCAGTAATTCGCTCGCGAATCACAAGATCCAATCCTGGTGCACAGGGGAGGATTCGAACCTCCGTAGCTCGCTAGGAGCGGCAGATTTACAGTCTGCTGCCATTAACCACTCGGCCACCTGTGCAAACCTAACGCCGAGTCACCATCCCGTTCGGCAGCGACGTGCAGTATGAGGGCACTTCGTTACTCGCAATCGCTCACAAACTCGCAAAATATGACTGCTGCCATCAGCGACGGGGACAAGCGCAACCGCGCGAACAAGCTTCCGCTTTCCGATCTCCTGGTTACGGAAGCGTCCTTTGGAGGTTTATCTCTGAGGAGCTGCGCGCTACGCCGAGTGAGTGCGCGCAAAATAACTGCGCGCTGATTCATCTTTTGGAGCTGGCGAAGGGATTTGAACCCCCGACCCTCTGATTACAAATCAGATGCTCTACCAGCTGAGCTACGCCAGCACCGGTTACCGGTCATCAAATTTGAAGACAGGCTTCCAGAAACTTCCCGCCGCACGGGACAAAGTTCAGAGAGTATCACAGCGGAACTTGACGTGCAAGCGCCTGCTGGACAGAGATTTCCAACGCTTTCGCACAGCCTCGAATCGGACACCATAGCGGCCCAATTCCGGCCTTATGCGCAAGCCAAACTAATCTGGCTACTCTTAAATTCTACCCAAAACCAGCCGCCTCCGCTACTCTTGACGGGAACTCTTTGTTTTCGCGAGTCTTTTGCCGCAAACCAGGCGCGGTTAGCGCCCGCAATCTCCCGTGATGCGACGACGAAAACTTGTCCTGATCCCGCTGTTGGTAGTTCTTGCCTTGGCGGTGGCGATCGCAGCAGCTGTTGTCCTGCGCAAGGCGGCTCCTCCAGAGCCTGCCCGCTTATTGCCCACGGCCGAAGGCTACGTTTATCTGGACCTTTCCCCGCTTCGGAAAGCCGGTCTTCTCGATAAGCTGCCACCAATTGTTCCGGAGGGCGACTACAAGGAATTCATCCAGCAGACTGGATTTCAGTTCGAGCATGATCTCGACGAAGCCGCTTTTGCCATCCACGTAAATGGCGGGAAGGACACCGCGGGAAAACCGGAAAACCGGTATTCGGAAGTATTCGTGGCTGATTTCGATTCGCAGCGCGTTGCGGCCTACCTGCGAAAGCTCTCCTCCTCGGTCGACAATTATCGCGATCGCGAGATCTTCAACGTCCCTCGCGAAAACCGTGTTGTACGCGTGTGCCTGCTCGGACCCGATCTTGCCGCCATCTCGAACCTGGACGATCCCTACGTGATCCGCGGCATCATCGACCGCTACGGCAAGCTCGCTTCGCCTTTCGGCGGGCCTCGCCTGCTGCGCCGCTACTACCGGCGGGTTCCCCTGGCGAGTCTCTCTTGGGCGATTGTGAACGTAGCGCCCAACTCTCAGAACAACAGTCCCTACATTCTGCCCGGCGGCTTTGACCTGTCCTTCCCGCCCGACACGGTCAGCGTGATCTCGATCCGCTATCTCGGCTCGATCAATCTCAAAGCCCAGGCCTTCACCAACTCTGAAGAAGGCGCCAACCATGTCGCCGAGCAGCTCAATTCCTTCCTGAACATCTTTCGCTCGCTCGAAGCTAATGCAAGCGGCGGGGATCCAGATGTGAAGACCTTCTTCGACAGCATCGAAGTGAAGACCAACCACAATGAAGCGGTGCTCAACGCCGAGCTGCCAAAAGGATTTCTGAAAAAGATTCTCGCTGAGCCGCCCTCAACGCCGATCACGCCAGAAGCCACAGCTCCGCCGCCGGCGGTTCCGCGGAAGAAGCCTGCCAAATCGAAACGACCGTAATTTCGGGTGAACGAACATCCGTGTGGGACAGGCGATCTCGCCTGTCGGTCATCTCAGCCGCTGTCAAGACGGGCTCACAGACCGGCAACGGATCTGCCCTCATCTTGTCATCACGAGCTCGCAAAGCGAGCGAGGGATCTGCTGTTGATTAATTAGAAAATCGAAAAGAGAAGCTTACTTGGCGCCAGCGGCTAGAGTCTCAAGGTGCGTCATGCGCAGGAACTTGTGAGGATTAACAGGTGTGTCGTGAACCCAGACTTCGTAGTGCAGATGAGGACCGGTACTGCGACCGCTCATGCCGACGTATCCGATTACCTGACCGCGCTGCACGTGTTCGCCTTCATTGACGGCCCAGCTCATCAGGTGTCCATAGCGCGTCATAATATCGTGTCCGTGATCGATCTCGATCATGCGGCCGTATCCCGCAGCCAGTGATGCGAACACCACAACACCATCGGCTGGAGCCAGAATGCGTGTTCCCAGCGGACTCGAAATATCAACTCCCCGATGGAATGCGCCTTCCCCGGCGAATGGATCGATGCGCTCACCAAAACCGCTGGTAATTGGTCCTTCCACCGGCCATAGCGTAGGCGCCGCGGCCATGCGCTTCCAGTCAGATAGTGTCGCCTGCTTCAGCCCGAGCCCTATGCCGATATTCGCCACACCCGTCAATGCCGATCGGCGAAGCGTGGAGAGCTGATCCAGCGAACTTTGTATATTCTCCTGATCGTCGCTCTCGGAAGCTCGAACCAGCAGTGGCTCAGCTTTCAAACCGTAGATGGCCGAGACTTCGCTGGCCAGCGATCCCAAAGAAGCCACCTGGATGTCTTTTTCTTTCGAAGCTTCTTCCAGTTCGGTGTAACGCGACTTGAGCGCTTCTTTTTCGGACCGGAGCTGATTGAACCTGGTCACCTTTGTCAACATGCGCACGTAGGACCCAGCCATGCCGGTGATCGTTAACATCCCGAGCAGCGCTCCTGCCATGAAAACGTAAACGTGGTGAAGAGGAATTGGGATTTTGCGTAACTCACCTTCCGGGTCTCGCGCCACGAAAAGTATGTAAAAACGTTTACGCAATCAGCTCTCCTCAGAATCTCTAACCTGGGACGCTGCCAGCATCCCGGTGCGCGCCGGCTGGTTGGCCTGTTGCGGAGTTCGCGCGCGATCGGCCCGAAGAAATCGGAACCAAACATCTCAAGCTGCATCTTGCATTTACAAGCAGCTCAGGACGGGGATGAACTTACCAGACGGATTTTAGCCGTGTCAACTCTGGTCCGACCTAAGACGAAAACTTTAGTCCTTGTACTTACATCGCTTTAGGGCCGCCCGGGGATGGTACTGAGGGGACTCTTACCTTCTGACCGAGCGTATATTTGTGCTGCCTTGCCTCGAGCCGAACGACAACTCATCTCCACGATTCGCCGTCAGGCAGCCCGACTAGGCCGCACCGGGGAACTTACCCTGGGCATAGGAGATGATGCCGCTGTTCTCCGTGTTGTACCCGGGCGCGAACTGCTGGTGACCACTGATTTCAGCTTGGAGGGGGTGCATTTCCGCCGCGACTGGCACCCGCCGGAGAGTGTTGGCCATCGCTGC
>CAZBCQ010000327.1:0-3669 GCA_964490255.1 uncultured Terriglobales bacterium
AATTCCGTGATCAACTCGAAAAGCTGCGAGCCCTCAGCGTCGTAGAAGAGCTTCGGCGGGAGCGCCTTCGGCGTTCTCGTCAGCCCTGAAAGAACATCTTCTGCAATGGGAGATACTGCGCGTTCAGCCCGTTCGTATGCGCTCATTTCGCCAGCCGGATTCCGGAGTATTGCCACCGCGTATGCGGTGGGAAGAAGTTGCGGTAGGTTGCGCGCATGTGCGAAGCCGGAGTTACACACGATCCTCCGCGCAGCACCATTTGGTTTGCCATGAACTTGCCGTTGTATTCGCCCAGCGCACCGGTGTTCGGCTTGAATCCCGGATAACCAACATACGGACTCGCCGTCCACTCCCAGACATCGCCAAACATCTGCTGGGGCGCGCCCTCTCTCTCCGGTTCGGGAACTGGATGCAGGTAACCGTCTTCGAGGAAATTCCCATCGACTGGCACATTCGCCGCGACCACTTCCCACTCCGCCTCTGTCGCTAGTCTCGCCTTCGCCCATCGCGCGTATGCATCTGCCTCGTAGAAGCTCACATGACACACCGGCTCGCGCGGATTCACCTTCTGCATGCCGGCAGCCGTGAACGTCATCCACTCGTCCCCTTGATGCTCCCAGTACAGCGGCGCACGCCAGCCCTGCGCGTTCATCGTGTCCCAACCGTCGGAGAGCCACAACTCCGGACGCAGATAGCCGTCATCGTTCATGAATTCCAGATATTCGCCATTGGTCACCAGTCGTGACGCAATCTGAAACGCATTCAAGTACACATGGTGCCGTGGCCGCTCGTTATCGAACGCAAATCCCTGCCCGTCGTACCCGATCGCATAAAGTCCCGCGTCGAATTCAAACCAACTGACTCCCCGCTCGCGTGTTTCCGGCGACGGCGTCGGTTCCGCATAAGCCGGACGCAAGGGCTGGCTCCAAAACGCATGCTTGATGTCGGTGAGAATCAATTCCTGATGCTGCTGCTCGTGATTGATCCCTAGTTCCACGGCATCGCGAAAGCGCTCCACATCTTCCGACGCAAGTAACTCCACCATGTGCCGATCCACGTGCGCACGGTAGTTCTGCACCTGTTCGAGCGCAGGCCGCGAAAACAATCCTCGGTAAGCCCTGTTCGGATGGGCCCCCAAGCCCTTGTAATAGGAATTGAACACGTACTGGAAATCAGGATGGAATGGCTGGTAATCGCGAAGGTAAGGAATCAGGAGGAATGTCTCGAAGAACCATGTGGTGTGCGCCTGGTGCCACTTAGCCGGGCTTGCATCCGGCATCGATTGCACCATCTGGTCTTCTGCCGACAATGGTCGACAGATCGACTCAGTTGTCTTGCGGACTTCCATGTAGCAGCGCGCCAAACTGTTTCTGGCACCTGAAAGATCGAGAATTCCTCCAGGCGCCCATTGCTGGATCGCATTCATTGGCTGGCCTCGCATACAGTCACATCGCACCAGGTCCAAAGTCAGGATCTGGCACGAGGTTGAAAGGGTTGGATGACAGTTGCGCGGGGAGCGTTACATTTATTCCAGTATCTATTCCACTTTTACTTGGGCTTCTTAAAGGATCGCTCGCAGCACGCGCCGCCCCAATTCCGCGCTCAACCCGTAAACCAGATTGGATGCAAGCGCATTTGCATGAACTGAAAGAGGATACGTGACCGGAGATTGCGAAATCCCGAGCTTCCAGACACCAATTTCATCTCCGCCTACGAAGAGAACCGTCCCATATAACATCCCTCCGCCTTTCTTCACGGCAGGCACGATCTCGGCGGCGGCTCCATAAATCCCGCCGGCAATTGTGCCGTAGGCATAATGAACAAGCGTACCGGCCTTCTTCTTCTCCTCGCGACTCAGGTCCCGGTGCAGCACTTTTTCCGAAAGCAGTTCCGCCATTTTCGTTGTCGCGTCTTCGTCTTCACTTTGCAACCCGCTGTCAGCACCCTGCGGCTCTTGTCGCTGCTGGCCGGACAATTTGTGGGGATTGTTACCTAGCCAGCTATTGGACACCTTCTCCTTGGCTGCCTGGTATTGATTCATCATCCACGACCCAAACAGTCCACCGATAGCACCTGCAGCCAGTCCCTTCCAAACTGAAGTATCCGAATGCTCCGCTCCGTTCCGCATGTGTCCTCCAGCCCGGTTAGAAGCCGCATGAAACAAGCTAGCTGCCTATTTTCGGAGAGGAAGACCACTCGCCTCAGCAGCACGAATTGCTCAAGGATCCGTCTAGTTGGATAGATTTGCGGTTCTGATAGTACGCCCGCGCGATGCTCGCAGGTCTCCGAATCGAAGTGCCTGCGCTGCATCCAGAAGCAGCTCCGCGCGCACATAAGGGAGGGAAAAACTGTTGATGTACGAAAGCGTGAGGTCAGGATCGGTCTTGATTCCCGTCTGCACCAGCGATCCGAGCATGTACCACGACACCTGTCCCTGATTGTTGTCCTGTTCCTGTCGCAGTAGTTGATCACCAATCTCGAATCCCTGCCGCAACGAATCGCGCACCATGGCTCCGTTATTCGTTGCCTGCGCAACCTCCGCGCGCGAGGCCACTAATTGCAATTCTGTCTTCAGGTCTTTCGAATCTCCGGCAGTCTTTTGGGCCTGATCCAGTAACTGCATCGCTCGACCGGAATCGTCATTCGCGATGCGTTCGGCCACGCTGCCCATCGTCACTGCGCGCATATTCGGATCCGTAATGCTTTGCGTCATCGCAAGAGCGTTATCCGGATTGGAGCTCGCCATACTCTGCGCTCGCAAGCGCGTTACCTGATTGGCATCGGGAGCATGGCCCGTGCCGGAGCTGGCATACCCGTACGTCGTAGCAATCGGGTTCGCGGCCGCGTTTTGCGCCAGCCGCGGATGCGCGTCAGTCACCTGCTTCATCAGCTCCGGATCGAACTCGTTCAGAAGCGACATGTACTGATACAAGGCGACCTCAACCGGATCGCTCATCTGCGTTGTCCCAACGCCTGAATCCAACTTGACCCATACCCCTGACGGTGCGGGCGTGGTCTGAACGTTGTTCACGAAAACTTCCAGTGCGTGCCGAACTTTCTCTTCCGGGAGTTGGTACGCAAGTCGCTGCAACATTCGGCCGAAGTCCGAATTCACGGACCATGTCGGAAAACTGCGTTCGTACGTCGCAACGGCTTCATCGAAAACCGACTCCACTGCAACCGCTTGACCGTCACCCGAATCAGGGCCGCCCCGGCGGTGATCGCGCACCAATTCTATGACGGCGCCGGCCATCGCGGCATATGGATATTGGCTTTCAGCAGCCAGCCGCAGGGCTTCCTGTCGTAATCGCGGCAATTGCGATTCACCCTTGTCTCGCGCGAGTCCCTGGAACACCGGGGTCGCAGCTGTGCTGATCAGGCTGGCAGAAAAGAGTGCGCTCGCATCGGTTTCCGCCACTGGCTTGATCTGGTGCAGCAGTTTCAGGCCGAACTCCGGATCACCTTGCGCCACCATCTGTATCGCTAATACCTGCATACGTGCACGTTTCTGATCATCAGCCTGGTCAGCGCCGAGCTGGAACAATTCCTGCGCCCACTTCTCGGCAGTCTCCGAATTCAGCCTGGAAACCATGCTGATCTGTCGCGCCAGAAGACTGGCTCTCTGCTCGGGAAGGACTTCCTCATTCGCGGCATGGCTCCGCTCCAGCA
>CAZBCQ010000328.1:0-1908 GCA_964490255.1 uncultured Terriglobales bacterium
CGCAAGGCCTCCCTTGTTTCAATGCTGAGTCTACGCGATTCGTTTCTTGCGATTGGGCTTAGTTATTTTTTCGGAGCGGTCCCCGCCAGACTGACCTGCGCCGGCGGAAAGCTCATCTTCAATATCGGCTTCGCTGTTAGCACGACGGTTCATGGTGCGGCCCGTTGTTCCGGGTTGATGCGCCGGTTCCGTCTCGGCGCGATCCTGGCTGTTCTGTTCTCCCTGGCTGGAATTGGGCTGCGATTGAGCCCGAGCGCCGCGCTGGGTCACTCTGCCGTAGATCTCGGTTCCAGGATCTTCTCCCTCGGTCTTGCCGGTGCTTGGGCTGGAAACAAACAGCAAGTCGGTGAGATCGTTAGCGTGCTCTTCTTCATCTTTAAGAATCTCTTCAAACATTATGCGGGTAGTTGGATCTTTGTCCCCGAAGTGGCGAATCAGGTCGCGATAGACGTCGATTACGACGCGCTCCCCAATCAGGTCTTCGCGAATCATGTCAGCCAGGTTTTCTCCCTGCACGTACTGAGTCGCAGAGCGCTGGACGAGCGTTCCAGGATTGAAGTCAGGCACCCCACCAAGTTCCTGCACGCGGTCCGCGATGCGATCGGCATGCTCGCGTTCATCATCGGCGTGTTCTTTGAAAATGTCGCGAATAGAAACTGCATGCACACCCGTCGACATCAAGTAGTGGTGCATGTAACGCAGCACACAAACGATCTCGGTGGCGAGGGCGTCATTCAATAGACCAATAGTTTGTTCTTTGTCCAGTTCATATGTGTGGGTAACCGGACCTTCGTCAATTTTCTGGATGGCGCGTTTACGGATTTCCTCAACATTTTCCACGAATTGCGGCATGAATTTGCTCCGAGCGGATGCCCTGAAGGATGGAAGCCGGGTAGGGCAATAGCAGAGATTTAGATTCGGATGGACGCGGGCGCAGATGCCCCACGAAGATGCGCATTCTGTGGAAAAGTCCTTTGTTGCAATTGAAATTCAGTTTCAAGTAGAATTCGAACGTTCGTTCGAATTAGTGACAGGCTGTGTGCAACAGGTCCGAATGGCTACCCACTCCATAACCCGCAGCGCAGGTTCTCAACGCAAGAATGATACATCGCGGCGCCGGGAAACAGAGCGCTTTGAGCAGCGCCTGGGCGAGATTCTGGAGCACGCGACGGCGGTGTTCTACGAGCGCGGATATGAAGGCGCCTCGATGCGCGATCTCTCGCGAGCCAGTGGAATGTCGCTGGCTGGTCTTTATTACTACTTCGAATCTAAAGAGCGCCTCCTCTACCTGATCCAGAAGCACACGTTCGAGACTGTCCTGCGATCCGCGCGCGAGCGACTGGCGGGTATCTCCGATCCGGAACAACGGGTTCGAAGCTTCATCTACAACCACATCGAATATTTCCTGAAGAACCGCAAGGCCATGACGGTGCTCTCGCACGAAGACGAAACACTGGCCGGTGAGTTCGGCAAAGAGGTCGCGGAACTCAAGCGCGAGTATTACAAACTGTGTGTCAGTCTCGTCGAGGAGTTACGGCAAATGCACCCGGAGTTCGATTCGAGTCTGAATAGTCGGGTGGCAGTGCTGAGCCTGTTCGGCATGATGAACTGGGTTTACACATGGCACAATCCGCGCGTCGATGCGGATGCAAACGAGTTGGCCGGACACATGGCTGACATTTTTCTTCGCGGCGTGCTGCCGGCCGAGCGTTCCGCGGAGAACGAAAGCAATCTACGCAAATCCAGGGCAAGTGCATCCAAAGCTTCAGAATGAAGGAGTTTTTTGATGGCGACCACGACCGTTGAAACCACCAAGCAGTTGATCCAATACCGCAATGATTCCGGAGTTGCCGTGATCACGATGGATGATCCGCCGGCTAATACGTACACCTACGAAATGAATCGGCA
>CAZBCQ010000328.1:2008-3659 GCA_964490255.1 uncultured Terriglobales bacterium
TGCGACCTGCGAATTGCAAGGCGAGATGCGGGAAAGATTGGTCTGCCCGAGGTGAACCTGGGAGTTCTGCCGGGAACCGGCGGTACGCAGCGGCTATCCAGGCTGGTGGGGAAGTCGAAGGCGATTGAGTTGATGGTGACCGGCAACACGTTCTCGTTCGAAGAGGCGAAGGAGTTTGGGATCATCAACGACATCTACGAACGCGAGAATTTCATGCAGGACGTGATGGATTATGCGCATCAGTTCTGTCCACCAAACAAAGCAGCAAAAGCCGTCGGTCACATCAAGCGCTCGGTGCAGACGGGATGGGAGATCCCAATGGAAAGCGCGTTGGCGGTCGAGCGCGAACTTCAGGCGCTGCTGTTTAACTCGCAGGACGCGAAAGAAGGACTCGCGGCGTACGTGGATAAGCGTCCGGCGGAGTTCAAAGCGAAGTAGGGGACTGTTGCTGTATGTTAACGGCCACAAAAATCAAAATCGAGCCCTGCAAGCTGTTGATCAATGGCGAGTGGATGGACTCGGCGGACGGGAAGAGCTTCGACACGGTGAATCCCGCCACGGGTGAGGTGATCACGCGGGTGGCACAGGCTGCTCGCCAGGACGTTGATAGTGCGGTGAAGGCGGCGCGTGCTGCATTCGATGATGTAAGCGGCAAATGGCGGCGTATCTCGGCGAGCGAGCGCGGACAGATTCTGTGGCGGATCGCTGATCTGATCGAAAAACATATCGACGAGCTTGCCGAACTGGAAACCATTGATAATGGCAAACCGATCTTCGAATCGCGTTACGTCGATATGCCGATGGTCGTAGATGTTTTCCGCTACTACGCGGGAATCGCGACAAAAATCCAGGGCGAAACGATCAATGTGAATGAAACGGCGTTTACGTACACGCTCCGCGAGCCGGTGGGCGTGGTGGGCGCGATCATTCCATGGAATTTCCCGCTGCTGCTCGCGAGTTGGAAGCTGGCGCCGGCATTCGCGTGCGGAAACACGGTGGTATTCAAGCCTGCAGAACAGACTCCGCTGACTGCGGTTCGCTTTGGCGAACTCGCAATGCAGGCCGGAATTCCGGCGGGCGTGCTGAACATTATTACTGGCGGGCCGGAGGTAGGAGCAGAGCTGGTGAAGCATCCGCTGGTCGACAAGATTGCGTTTACGGGATCGACGGCGGTCGGCAAAGAAATTATGAAGGAGGCGGCGGACTCGCTGAAGCGCGTGACGCTGGAATTAGGCGGGAAGTCGCCGAACATCGTGTTTTCCGATGCTGATCTGGATAACGCGGTAAAGGGAGCAATTAACGGAATCTTTTACGGCAAGGGTGAGGTTTGCAACGCGGGTTCCCGGCTGTTTGTCTATCGCAAAGTGCAAGATCAGTTCATGACGAAGCTGGTGGAACGGGCGAAAAAGATGTGTCCGGGCGATCCACTGGATCCTAAGACACGGCTGGGCGCGTTGGTCAGTGAGAAGCAGATGAACAATGTACTGGGGTACATCGAAGATGGGAAAGAGGAAGGGGCGCATTTGGTTCTCGGGGGCCGACGCGTGCCGGTAAATGGGAGCAAAGGGTACTTCGTAGAGCCGACTATCTTCGGATCGGTGAAGAACGATATGAAGATTGCCCAGGAAGAAATCTTCGGGCCGGTGCTGGC
>CAZBCQ010000329.1:0-3652 GCA_964490255.1 uncultured Terriglobales bacterium
ACCCAGGCTCGTGTCGTTGGAGCCGGCGTGGTCGTCACCAACTTGCAGACGGGCTTCCAATACAAGTTGGTGACCGACGACGCCGGCGTCTTTGTCGCCCAGTTGCTGCCCCCCGGAGACTACGACTTCGTTGTCACAGCAGCCGGCATGGCTCTCTATCGCCAAACAGGAATCCATGTAGATCTCGGAGCGCTGGTGGAGATTGAGGCGCACCTCGTTTTATCCAAGAGCACCACCCAACTGGAAGTGGCGGGGGACGCTCCTCTCGTAGAAACACGTTCCAGCAATGTGTCCAATGTCATCGACGAGCGCAGCATCGACAGTCTTCCCCTGAATGGGCGCCGCTTCAGCGATCTCGCGCTGTTGACCCCAGGGGTTAATCAGGATCCTCGCGGGCTCACCTCGGGTTCGAACGGCGATCTCTCTGCCGGAGGAATCCGCGGATTTCAGTCAAGCTTCCTCGTCGACGGGACCGACAACAACAATGGATTCTTTTCGCAGGCACGCGGTCGGTACCGCGCTCCCTATCAGTTCAGCAACGACGTGGTACAGGAGTTCCGCGTCACGACCAACACGTATGGGGCGGAAACCGGACGCGCTGGCGCGGCTGTCGTCAATGTCGTGACCAAGTCCGGTTCGAATACCTATCACGGCAAGGCTTTTTACTTTTTGCGAGACAGCAGCCTGAGTGCGCAGCCCGCGTTTGTCGGATTCAAGCCGGATAACCGCCAGCACCAGTTCGGAGCCACTCTGGGCGGTCCGATCGTAAGGAACAGGCTTTTCTTCTTTGCTGGGTACGATCAGCACATTTTTCGAGTGCCCACGGTGGTTCGCTTCGGCGACGGAAGCTCTCGGATCACGCCCGCGCCCGCCGACTACGAACTGTCCGATCGCAACCTCGTATATGCGGCTGCTGATTCGCTTTCGTCCTTAGCGGGAAACTATCGTTCGAGCCTGCTCGGTGATACGCGGTTCATGAAAGTGGACTGGTCTCTGTCGCGACGGAACCTGCTGTCAGCCCGCGTCAACACATCGCGCTACTACGGCGACAACAACGTCTACTTCGATCCGGCAAGCCCGGTCACGCAGTATGCGATCAGCGAAAATGGACGCGAAAACGTCCACACCGAAACCGCGATGACTTCGCTGACCAGCACCCTTACCAACCGGCTCGTCAGTCATTTCCGCGCCCAGCTCTCGCGCGACATGCAGGAGAGTACGCCGAATTCCAATTATTCCCTCACCAAGGTCACGAATGTGATCGACGGATTCGGACGCTCCCTGATCCTTCCGCGCCGCACGCGCGAACTGAAGCTTCACTTTGCGGAGACGCTGAACCTCGAAGGGCGGCGGCACTCGTGGAAAATTGGCGGCGATATGCTGATCGAGCACCTCAGCAACTTCTTTCCCTCACAATTCGGCGGCGAGTACATCTTCGACAACATCAAAGTGAACCCATTCACCTTCGCGCCGCAGATCGCCGGGCTTCAACTCACTCCCCTGCGGGCCTATGCGCACGATGTTCCGAAGTACTACATGCAGAACTTCGGATCCGCCCTCACCTATCCCGACAGCAATGAATATGCTGCTTTCCTGCAGGACACAATTCGCGCGGGAAACCACCTCGCGTTCACGCTTGGCGTGCGTTATGACCTGCAAACTTTCCGCCCCAAGGATCTTGTTTCCAACACCCTTTGGCCGGACTCTGGTCGCGTGCCTTATGACACCAACAATGTCGCCCCGCGATTCGGTTTTGCTTACACGATCGGTGATCGGAAACCGTTCATCTTCCGCGGCGGCTACGGAATGTTCTACACGCGCATCCCTTCGATCTACACCTCCCAGGTGCAACTCGAGAACGGCCTAAATTCCCAACATCTGTTCCTGAGTAACAACGACTTCTTCGACCGTCAGATTTTCCCCACGTACCCGGACCCACTCGCGGCGTGCGCTGCTGGAGCCTTCAGCTGTAAGGCTCCTGCGCAGGTCGCCGGCGCACTCACTGCCGAAATATCTGCTTTCGCTCACGACTTCCAGACGCCTTTCGTCCAGCAGGCCAGCTTCAGCATCGAGCGGGAAATCGTGGATCGAATCACGCTCTCCGGATCGTATCTCTACACCCACGGTGAACACCTGATTCGCGCGCGAGATGTCAATCTGCCAAAGCCGGTACAGGTCACGTATCCCGTGTTTGACTCCACCGGACAAAAACTCACCGGCTATTACACGGTCGATTCCTTCGCGAATTGGGAAACACAACAGACGCTCGACTGCCCCTACCCGCCGTGCGTGGGATCGGTTTCACGACCCATTCCGGAGTTGGCAAGCATTACTGTTTTCGAGAGCGCGGCTTCCAGTACTTACAACGGCTTCTCTTTTTCGGCGCAGCGCCGGTTCAGCAATGGTTTCCATTTTCGACTGGGCTACACCTGGGCCAAAGCCATCGACAGTGGCCAGGATGCGCTAGTGGTGGGGCGCCCAGCCACTGTCCAGAATTCGTATTCGCCCAATTCGGAGCGCGGCGCCAGTGTCACCGACCAGCGCAACCGCTTCGTTCTGTCCTTCATGGCCCAGCCGCGTCTCTTTCATCGCGAACACGCTTTCCTCCGAACCGTTTTCAACGATTGGAAACTCGCGGGCGTCACGACGTATGGGAGCGGTCGCCCCATCAATGCAACCATCACCGGCGACGCCAATCGCGACGGCAACGATGTGAATGACCGGCTGCCTGGAGCACGTCGAAATTCGTTTACCGGCCCTGACTATTGCACTACCGATTTACGTCTGTCCCGCCAATTCCCGCTCTCCGATCGCGTCAAAATGGAATTGCTCGCCGAGTCGTTCAACTTCACCAACCGTGACAATAAGCGTGTCGACATCACCGACGACGGATTCGTCAATGCTGCCGGCCAGTTCGTTCCCTACAGCAAAACTGTGAGCGGAAAACAATACCCTGCGTACTTCGTCGGATCTTCGACTTTCCTCACTCCCAACAGCGCCTATGCACCGCGGCAGGTGCAAGTTGGAATCAGGTTGGTTTTTTGACCTGCTTAAACCCGCCATTCACCCCTCATTTTTCCTGTTTCAAAGTGAGATTTCGCTATTCTTCCGCTTGACTTCGATGGGAACGCCTGACAACCTAGAATCTGCCCGACCCGGGCTGGTTTGGGGGTGTCACCGTTTGGCGGAAATTCGCATTCAGGAGGGCGAGTCTTTAGAGAATGCTCTCCGTAGGTTTAAGCGAAAGGTTCAGACCGAAGACATTATCAAGGAAGTGAAGCGTCACTCCTTTTATCTGAAACCGGGCGAGAAAAAACGCGTGAAGGAAGCTGTGGCGCGCAAGCGTAGCCGTAAGAAGGCTCGTAAGGAACAGGATAGTTAAACGTACATTCCCGGGCCGCGATTCGCTTCCTCCCAGCGGCCCGTCAAAATTTTTTACCTGATTTTATCGCCCGCTTTCTGGGGCACATTTCATAATCCGCGGTCAGTTTGTTTTATATGGCATTATTGCGCGCTCCGCCCTCGAGGGGGCGCGTACTAGCAAGTAGATCCTGAAACCTCGGCGGTTCGTACGCAGTTCCGTCGTCTTCCAGCGTTGGTTGTGTTCGGTCCGCAGGGGCGCGGGGTTGAAGGGAGCTTTACCATGGAATTC
>CAZBCQ010000330.1:0-1260 GCA_964490255.1 uncultured Terriglobales bacterium
TTCGTGCTGAGGCGAATAGTTCGGCAGAACGGTATCGATCAACTTGTAGTAGCTGTGGTGTGGTCCCGGACTGACGGACCACATACCCGCTCCCTGGGATAACTGGTGCTTTAGCCCTTGCATGGCGAACTGTATATAAGACGTCCCGAGGAGAGGGTCGTCACTTCCCGTCTTCAGATCGACCGTCCAGTCTTCGTTGGCGCGGACGTTGTCCATGTAAAGCTTCTTGGCCTCCCAGGGCTGGAGTCCTTCGCGGATCTGATCGGGAAAACGGTTAGGATCTGCAGCGGCGCGGAAGGCCTCGCGCGTGAGAAGCCCTGACGCCTGGTGATTACCGTGACCGTCACGGGGCGCACCCTGAAAACGCGTGACGATGACGTCAGGCCGGAAGGTGCGAATCACGCGTACGAGATCTTCAAGAGCGATGTCGTGACCGCCCCATTTTTGGAAAGTCTCGTCGGCGGTTTTCGAGAAGCCAAAATCTGCGACCCGGCTGAAGCGTTGTTCCACGCCGTAGTATTTGTCGGCGGCGAGCATCTCCAGCGTGCGCAGGATGCCAAGTTCGTCGCCAAACGCGTTGCCCGTTTTGTTCTGGCCACCTTCACCCCGATTGAGAGTCATCTGCAGACCGGTGACGCCGTGGCCGCGAACTTCGAGCGTGAGCATGCCACCGTCTTCGTCATCCGGATGCGCGGCAGTGTGCATCAGGCGAGCGGTGGTGTGCAGTTTGCGCAACGTTTCCTGCAGGCCGACCGGGCCGCTGTCCTGAGGGATGACAGGTTCTTTGGCCAATGCAGAGGTCGCCACGAAAAGGATGAGGAGCGCCAGAAAAGAGCGCCTTGGAGAGGAACTGGTTCGAAGACCTCGAGTTGAGTGGATGGCGATCCCCCGTGTCAGCCAAGGATTGCGACGCGTAATGAGAAAACAATTGTCCGCTACGCGGACTTGTTCTCCTCCACTTAAAGCTCACCCCGGACTACGTCCGGGGCTACTTTCAAGCGTCCCATTCGCGGACTGTGCCGTGAATTCCTACCTATTGATTCCGCCCAGCGCCAGATCGATGAGAGTTTTTTGCTCCATCTCGTGTGCTTTGGCCGATCCTGTCGCAGGACTCGAGCTCGCGGAACGCTTCACGGTCAAGACTGGGCGCCCGCCCGAAATCTTCTTGAGCCGAGGCACAACGAATGACAATGCTCCCTGATTCGCCGGCTCTTCCTGCACCCAGATGATCTCTTTCGCATTCGCATGGCGCTCCAACTC
>CAZBCQ010000330.1:1360-3646 GCA_964490255.1 uncultured Terriglobales bacterium
GGCTGGCAGATCTGCATGTTGTCGCGGGCAGCTAGTTGGAGGTACCGCTCGATGCGCGCGCTGGAGTGCTCCGGTCCCTGGCCTTCGTAGCCGTGCGGCAACAGCAGGACCAAGCCGGAGAGCAATCCCCACTTGTCCTCGCCCGAAGAGATGAACTGGTCGATGATGATCTGCGCGCCATTTGCGAAATCGCCAAACTGAGCTTCCCAGAGAACCAGCGACTCGGGATAGTCGCGGCTGTAGCCGTACTCGTAGCCCATGACTGCGGCTTCCGAGAGAATGGAGTTGTAGACCTCGAATTTCGCCTGATCCGCAGCAACGTGATTCAGCGGAATGTACGGATGCTCGTCCTTGATATCGAAGAGCACCGCATGGCGATGATTGAAGGTGCCACGCTGACTATCCTGTCCACTCAGGCGGACGTGAACGCCGCTCTTCAGGAGCGACCCGAATGCGAGGGCCTCCGCCATGCCGAAGTCGATAGCGCGCTTACCCTGACCCATCTCGGCGCGCTGCTCGAGAAGCTTCTTGATCTTGGGATGAATGGCAAACGTATCGGGATACGAGGTTAGGCCTTTGGTCAGCTCGGCGATTTCTTCCTTGCTGAGCGAGGTGTTCACCTCGTACTCGGGCTTCCATGGACCGCCGACATAGTTGTCCCAATAGGCCGGGTGCTGAGCGAAAACCGGCATCTTGGTCAGCTTCGTGGCCTTCTTCTGCGCTTCGTTGTAGGACTCCTGCGCTGCCTTGAACTGCTGGGTGGCGTCGGTGCCGAGCTGTTGCGCGTAAATCTGCCAGAGCTGCGGATGATCCTTGATGCGCGCGTAGCGAACGGGCTGGGTGATTGTCGGATCGTCAACCTCGCTGTGCCCGTGCCGGCGGTAGCCGAGCAGATCGACGACGACATCGGTTCCGAACGTGTAGCGGTATTCAAGAGCGAGGCGAGCGATGCGCGCCACCGCGTCCGCATCTTCGGCATTCACGTGGAAGATGGGAATCGGCAGGCGCTTGGCGAGATCGGAAGCGAAGCGGCTGCTGGTGGACTCGTGCGGCTCGGTGGTGAATCCGATCAGGTTGTTAACGATGATATGCAGCGCGCCGCCCACGTCATAGCCCGGAACGGAAGCGTAGTCGAGGGTTTCCGCGGTAACGCCTTGCCCCGCGAACGCGGCGTCGCCATGCATGATGATGGGAACAACTCTGTCGATGCCCTCATCGCCGAGGTGATACTGCTTGGCGCGGGTACGGCCTAGGGCAACGGGCGCGACCACTTCCAGATGGCTTGGATTCGAGACCAGGTGAATGTTCAGGCTGCGGCCGTTCTTTGCCTGGAACACTCCCGTCGCTCCGATGTGATACTTCACGTCTCCACCGCCGAGAACGCTGCGCGGATCGACGTCTTCAAACTTGGCGAAGATGTCGGACGGAGCCTTGTTCATGATGTTGACCATGACGCTTAGGCGTCCGCGATGAGCCATGGCGAAAACGATCTGGGCGGCCTCGTGGTCGGCGGCGCGCTGCAAGGCTTCATCGAGGAAGGGAATCAGTCCGGTGACGCCTTCCAGGGAGAAGCGCTTGGTTCCCAAGTAGCGCGATTGAATGACCTGCTCGAAGGCGTCGGCCTTAACGAGAAGCTCGAGAATCCTTTGTTGATCGATTTGTTCCGGCTCGCCCTCGAGACGTTCCTGGATCCAGCGCCGACGCTCAGGGTCGGGTATGTGCATGAACTCGACACCGACTGTGCCTGAGTAGATGCGGCGCGCCTCATCGGCAATGGGGCCCTGGATGTCGAGCTCGGGGACAGGGACAGACGAGAGGTATTGCCCCAAGGGATCAAGCTGAGCCTGAAGGTACCCCCAGCGGCGAAATGAATCGAAAACACGTTCACGATCCTGTGGATCGATCTCCAGCGTAGTAGCGGAGCGGGATAATTCCTGGGTTCTGGAAGCCATATTCTTTAGATTCCGGCGGATAGCCGCTGGTCTCAGGCCAAGGCATGTGGCTGTCTTTGCGTGGCCCGGCGGTGCGCCGAACTTAGTAGTGTAATGGAAGGAAGGCGGCTGCGGGAACGTCACTTCCACCTGTGACGTAGATCACAGTTATGGTTAGGGTTCCAGGCGGATTATGGAGTTGAACATCCGCAGGTCAAGAAGTGCTATCCATAACAGCTCAGTACGCGATTCGTGCCCTGGTCAGCCTGGCCGGGCATCCGTATGGAACATCGGTTTTAGGACGCGATTTAGCGCGGGACGGCAAGATTCCAAGAAACTACCTGGCAAAGATCCT
>CAZBCQ010000331.1:0-3624 GCA_964490255.1 uncultured Terriglobales bacterium
TCTTCAGCAAGACCGCGTGGTCGGCGGTGAAAGGCTGGATGCATTGCAACTTGTGGTCAACGGTAAAAACCGAGAAATACAGGTTCGGCTCCGGCGACATGTCAAGTATGTCTTTTACTGCCTGGCGGAAGAATCGCTTCCCGTCGACATCCAGTCCCTCAAACACGAGAGTGACCAACCGGACCTCCCTCATCGGATCCAAAGGGATCGGCCCGGTATCTGAAGCCGATGTCTTGTTCGTGTCCAGAGACCGAACCGTTTTCCCTTCCAGCAGCCGGAACGAGGTCAGCTTCTGCTCGACGCCATCCTCCGAAACGTGGATTTCTTCTGGCCGGATATCGCGGATGGTTTTGCCCTTCCGGTCGCGGAACACCATGTCGAGTACTACTTCTTGTGCATTCGAACGAATCGTGGAAGAGGGAGCCTGATCCGAAGAGTCTTGCTGGGTTTGGCCTTGGGCCGACAAGGTGAACGCGCAGAGCAGAAATCCTATAAGAGCAACGAATACCCGGTTCATGAATGAAGCCTCCTTACCGCTACTGGGAACCGCTATGAACGGAGGAACTGTTTTGAATAGCACAGCGGAGCGAGGTTTTAAGGGATTTCACGGTGTATACCCCTCTGCTTTTGACGATTCAGCCTGATGGTCGCCTCAGCTCCTTTGACCTCAATTGAGTCAATCGATTGAGTCACTTACTCGCAGTCGGCTGACTCCGCGAGGCTTGTTCATGCCAGCTACAACCGGCACCGTGCAACTGTTCCCACTACTGCGCTTCGTCGAGCACTTCGATCGCCCTGACTTCTGCGTAATTGATCTTTGGCGAGAACCACATCACGAGCTTGCCCTGTCCGTTCGGGTGCAGGTGGTGAAATGTCCGCACTACCGGACGGAACGCGCCCCCTGCGGCTTTGAAGACGTCGAAGTCCTGGAGCAGCATTACACCGTTACAGCTAACGTCAAAAACGCGGCATCCCGCTCCGTTGCACAGTCCGTTGGGAAAAGCGCCGAAAAACGATTCCATGAAATGGAGCTTGACCGCATAACTGCCTGGAGGAACGGGAATGGCATAGCTGAAATTGCCGTACCGCTCAACGCTGTAAAGTTCTGGAATCTTCGGACCTGTCTCCGAATTGGAAGAAACCATCGTGCGCCCATTGATGAAGTAGTTATCTCCGCTCCATCGTGTGCCGTCGCTAGCGACAAAGTCCGATTTGCGGGCCGACAGCCGGATAGGCTTCAGCTTTCCCGCAATTCCCGGAGTCAACTCGATCGCACTCACGAACGGTCGCTCGGAGGCCGGGACAAACTCGAGGTGCACTTTTCCATCCGCGGCCGGAGAGACATCCTTAAAAGCACGAATGTCCACCGGAGCCGAATCCGCATCGGCGATCGGGTCAAAACCCAGCAACATTGGGCGCCCATTTAGGTTGACCTGAAAATGCCGGAGATTCTGGGCATCCTCCCCCGACTCCGTTGTGGAGCGGCGAGCAGGATCGGCGAAATAGAGCCTAAGCTCGTAGACACCAGGTTTGACAGGGATGGCATATCGAAATTCGTTCTGCGCTTGCGGGGCTGAGGGCTCGCTGGCAGCGCCTTGGCGGAGAGTCTTGAACGGGCTGGGATCGGGCACGGGCGGAAACAACTCATCGGGACCAGCACCAGATACGCCTCCCTGATAGAACTGGTCTGACTCCCACCGGCGCCCCCACACGTCCACGTAAGGAGAGCCTGTATTTCCCGCAGCGATGCGAACCTCACCGACTACAGGTGCGGTTACTAACTGGTTGTCATGCGCCGGCGAGCTAACATCGGGTTGGCTTTGGTGCACTGTAACATTCGCGGCATGAATCGAACCCGACAACTTGGACCCGAGCGAGATCCCAAAAACCCATACGATCGCGAGTCCGAGCACTACGCTGAGAGCCAGTAGCAGCACGCGCAGATAGCTGCTGCGAGATTTTGTTTGCATCTCGACAGCTGGTTCCGATCGCTGCACCGCCAATGGATCTGGCCGCTTTTCGAACGCCGGCAGATAGCGTCCCTTGGGGATCGTGATGAGTACCGGCTCAAGATTGCCCTCGCAAGCGAAGTGGTGCTCCAGCTTCAGTCTTAACAGTCGGGCTTGCGAACGAACAATATTGTCTTCGTTTGGGTTGTACCCCGGCGGGCGACCGAAAACGTGAATGCCGATCTGCTGTTCAGTTGCTGCGGCCGGCTCGTTCTCGAGGGCGCATCGGCACACGTAAAGAAGAAACGCACGGAGCTTGGGTGACTTCTCAAACGTGCTGCTCGATACCACTCGACGAATCAAGTCCTGGCGCACATCCGTCGCTCCCGCATGACAGTCTGCGGAATGCAACGCGGACGGATATCCTCCGTCTACGCGGAATTCAGTTCCAGAGGCCACAGCGCAATCTCCGAAATGAGAAGTGGCGGACGGAAAGCATCCTTGAACACCAAAAGTCCGTATCGTGAAATCTTCCGGGGTGAAGTCCGATGCGGAACGCCCTAGCTATGGGCAATGCTTATACGATGAACTTGGGATAAATGCAATATGTAATTACAACAAACGTTTTAACTAAAACGATTCAGATGACCCTTTGATGTACATCGGTGAACGCCTTCCCGCTGAAATACTTGCCACCCTCAATGCGGTTGTCACGGTCGCTCACGGCGACTGGTGTTAGCCTTGAAGTCACTATCGCATTGGTGCAAGAAGGTTACATTTACTGAGTTTTGTTCTTCTGTGCGGTGAATCACAGGTGGAGGTCGGAGGCTCTGCGAATCAAAGCAGGTAGTCAACGAGTAGTTTGCGTTCTGGTGCTTGCGTTGTGCGGCACTGCATTGTCAAGCGCGGAAAACATCTACCTTCAAGAACGCAATGGTACAGCGGATGACAAGCAGTCAACCATTCATACGGAAGCCGAGTCGTTCGAGCACTTAGCCGTGCGTGCGCAGGCCGCCATGGACCAGGAGCGCATCCCGGAGGCGATCCGACTCTACGAGCGCGCTACTAAAGTTCAGCCCAACTGGGCTGAGGGTTGGTGGCACCTCGGAACACTTTTATTCGATTCGGGTCGCTTCAGCGAAGCGCGGGATGCCTTCGCCCATTTTGTGGTAATCGAGAAGAAGCAACCGGGGCCCGGATTCGCCATGCTCGGCCTGAGCGAATTTGAGCTGAAGCATTATCCCAAAGCACTGGCTGCACTGGAACGTGGCACCAAGCTCGGCTTGGGAAGCAATCCGGATTTCGTTCACAGCGTGCTGTATCACGACGGTATTCTGAACACACTGTTGGGCCAACCCGAAATCGCACTGCCACGCTTGACGCTGATCGCTAACCAGATTGCTGCAGCGCATCCACAGGATCCGAAAGAAGCGGTGCTCGCCGATCTCGAACTGCTGGACGCCTTCGGAATCGCGGCGCTGCGGATCCCGAAGCTGCCTTCCGACATTCCCGCGACGCAAACTCCGCTGGTCCGAAGCGCGGGCCACGCACAAGCATTGATCGCGCTACAGGACCGTGTGGCAGCGGAAGTTGAGCTAAAGCAACTGTTGACGAGTTATCCGTCCGAATCCGGCGTGCACTACATGTACGGCGTGTTTCTGCTGAAGGAGCATCC
>CAZBCQ010000332.1:0-3622 GCA_964490255.1 uncultured Terriglobales bacterium
GCCTTGCTCGCTTCAAGCAACTGTGTTCGCCCGAGGAACTGCAAATCAAGGTGAGGAAGGACGAGTGCATGATCGAGCCTGTGTGGCTCCATGCGCAGGAAGAAACGCCGCCCCTGTTGACGGACGCCGCCTTTGTGTCGTTCGTTGAACTTGGTCGCCGCGGCACAGGGCATTTGGTGACGGCGAAAAGGGTCGAGCTGAAGCGCAGCGCGGAGGCGACCGGGTTCCACGAAGCGTATTTCAAGGGCCCGATCACCTTCGGAGCGCGACGGAATGCGCTCGTCCTGCATGCGACCGATCTCGACCGACCATTCCTTACCTACAACGCCGAGTTGCTTGACATGTTGAATCCGCAGCTCGAACGCGCGCTTGAAGAGCGCCGTGCGCAAAGTTCGATTAGTGAGCAGGTGAAATGGATTCTCAAGCGCCTGCTCGCGGGAAGCCGGCCGGAGATATCGGCCGTCGCGCGCGAACTCGGGTTGAGCGATCGGACCTTGCAGCGGCGAATAATCGATGACGACGCAACTTTCCGGCAGTTGCTTCTTGAGGCGCGGCAGGAACTGGCGCGCGAGTACCTCAACCGGCCGGAGATGGATGTCACGGAAGTGGCATTTCTGCTCGGCTACGAGGATTCCAATTCTTTCTATCGAGCTTTCCGAACGTGGGAAGGGACGACACCCTCCCAGTTGAGGGCAGCGCTCCGACGATCTGAAACTAGGTCAATAAGTGCAAAGAAGAAAGGCAGGAATTTATGAACAAAGTATGGTTGGTCACCGGCAGCGCGAGCGGTTTGGGCCGAAACATCGCGGAAGCTATACTCGAAATCGGCTCGTCGCCACAGCACGCCACCCGAAGCGACTTGATGACTTGGTAAAAAAATACGGCGATCGCGTTCGCGCGGTCCCTCTTGACGTGACAGGACACACCGGAACTCCTCCCGGACCACGAACCCTCCGTCGGAGCCGTTGCCAAAGCCTTGAAATCGTATTGGGGGAAAGAGATCAGTGATCCCGCCAAGGTGGCTCAGGTTGTGCTCTTTGGAGAGGCCTTTGCTGTAGTTCGTCAGCGCGGCCTTCGCAGATGCGTAAGCCAGGGTCGCGTCGAAGAGCGGTGGTGTCCTCTGGATCGATGAGACATGAATAATCACCCCCGAGGCTTTCTTGAGCATCGACGGCAAAAAGCCGCGATCGAGGCGCACGGCCGGGAGAAGGTTTAGATCGAACGCCTCTCGCCAGTGCTCGTCGTTCAGACCGAGCACGCCTCCGCCAGGCGCCGTGGAGCCGCCCACAGAGTTGACGAGGACATCGAGACCGCCCAGGCGATCGAGCGTCGCCTTTATGACCTTGTCCGCGCCCTCTCGGGTCTTCATATCCGCCTGGATGAAGTGGCCCGAGTCGCCGGCGGGGACAGAGCGAGCAGTGGTCAACACCGTCGCGCCGCCTGAAACGAAGCGCCTCACAGCCATCGCGCCGATACCTTTCGTGTCGCCGGTCACGAGAACTCGCTTTCCGGCGAACTCTGCGCTTTGGTTGCCACTCGCCCGGGGGCACCCCCCAAAGAAATTCGAGCAGGTTGCCACTGTTACCAAAGTCGATTAAGCCGCGGACCAGCCCCGCTACCAGGCGCTGCTGAAGAAGTTGAATCTTGCCTGAAGCTAAGGGTTGCTCGGTCATGCGGAAATCGAAAGGCCGGTTTCCGGAAAGCCAGGCGGGAGTCGCTGCCGTCCGCTTCTGGCCCGGTCGGTGCCGTCCACGGACAGTAGGCTCCGGTAATGCTGCTCCGCAGCAGTACGCTCGCTGTCGACCCCAAGCCGACGTAGACCGCTCCCCAAACCGGACATCCAATCGGGGCAAGCCGACATTCAGGAGTTTCTGCCACGCCGATGTATGTCGCTGATCTGCGTCATCGCGTGTGATTTCCTCAATGCGTTCATCCCCAGTTCAGCCCTTCTTGATAGTGTGATCCCAGCCTGCGGGAAGTGCGTCGCGATGTTCCAACGATACGCTGTTGTGCGAACCGGTCTGATGTCTGTTCCGCTTATGTTCGGAGCCTGCTCCGTCACTCCCCATCGCCCGACGCAACCGATCGAGCGCGTCGTCCCTGCTCCGGCAGCCGAGGCAGCCCCGCCGCCCGCACCGCTGGTGCCGGACGGCTCGGCTTCCTCACCGAATGTCGCTCCCGCTGCTCCAGCTACTGCCGCGCCGAGTGACCCCTCGATTCTTGAACAAGTTGTGGTCACGGTTCGACGGATGGTTGGTGTTCCCTATCACTACGGTGGGAATGATCCGCGGGGTTTTGACTGTAGCGGTCTCGTGTTCTATGCCTACCGTGAAGCGGGCGTCCTGGTGGCGCGGACCGCCCGAGAACAGCTGCGTGCCTCGCACCCGCTCGATGTTGATCAGGCGCTGCCGGGTGATCTCGTATTCTTCAGGATGAGCAAGAGAGCCTGGCACGTTGGAATATATTTGGACGGCCAGCGCTTCATTCACGCACCCTCCACCGGTAAAGTAGTCGTAATCGACAGCCTTGACGACGAGTATTATCTCCGCCATCGGATTCAAATCAGACGGCTGGACGCCCTGGAATGACGTGACTATCCGCCCAAGTTGACGATCCTTCTTCCTGGTCTTTGATACATGTAAAAAGTTGCGCGTAAACGACGTTGGACATGGCATGCCCTGATGGGTTTTCCGCTGGACCAGCCAGAGTATGACCTCGGTCACATTCTGCATGGCCGCGTTTCGTACTTTGCACAACAGAGCGTGACGGAGAAGCCAATCATGAAAGCCGGGCCCGCAACGCGGGAGCGCTCATGGCAGAACTGAGCGAGGAAGAAATTGCCGAGTTGCGCAAGATTTTCGAGTCTTGCGACCTCAACGGTGACGGCTTCATTGATCGGGAAGAATTCCACTCTCTGCTCCAAGAGCTCGACGGCGATGTGTCTCGCGAAGAGTGCCTACTCGATTTCGAAGTGGCGGATACCGAGGGAGACGGCTACGTCGGATTCAAAGAGTTCATCGTTTGGTGGACGAGCTAGCGACTCTGATTGGTTAGACGTAAGCGCCACGGACATATGTGACATAACCGCAGCGCGGTGGAACGCGATGACTACTCCCGCGTCGCCACTACGGATGCAGACGCGGTCTCCAACACGAGCCACGGTTCCATCATCGTACTTCATGCGTCGATCTTCCACCTGCGACGGTCGCGGCGGAGAGTGCGGCCATCCTGCGTGCGATTCTTGCGATTGCTTCGGTGTGGCGCAGTCATCTCGACTCCGGTCTCTGCGAGATCTTCGTCCGGACGATCCGAATCGTAGGCGTTATCACCGATCAGACGTTTTATTGGCTCGGCGAGTTGCACCCATTGTCAGAGGACTCTCAACCGATCTTTCGGAGAAGTCCAGCAAGACCTTTTGCTGTCCTGCCTCACCATCGGCTAGGCGTACTGCCTCTTGGAAGTCCTTAAATGAATACCGCACAATCGCTGGCGGCGTAAGTCCTCCGTTCGACAACATGGTGAGGAGATCGCTCGTCGCTGCCCGCACTTCGGCGAGCGGCTGGGAACTCACCCAACGCGGAAGCCACCACCCGCGAACCGTCGCTGTCGAATAAATCAAACG
>CAZBCQ010000333.1:0-3618 GCA_964490255.1 uncultured Terriglobales bacterium
TGGCTGAATACGTATCACACATTTTCGTTCGCGGATTACTACGATCCGGAGAACATGGGGTTTCGGTCCCTGCGAGTGATTAATGAAGATTTTGTCCACCCTGGACACGGGTTCGGAACGCATCCGCACAGGGATATGGAGATCATCACGTACGTGCTGGAAGGCGGCTTGTCGCACAAGGACAGCATGGGGAATGGTTCCACGATCCTGCCGGGAGACGTACAGCGCATGAGCGCTGGAACCGGTGTGCTGCACAGCGAGTTTAATCACTCGAAAAATGAGTCGGTGCACCTGATGCAGATTTGGTTGTTACCGCAGGAACGTGGAATTGCGCCGAGCTACGAGCAGAAGAACTTCTCGCGCGACGAAAAGCTAAATCGCTTGCGGCTGCTTGCGTCTCCGACTGGCAAGGACGGTTCTGTGGCGATACACCAGGATGCGGAGCTGTACACGTCCATTCTGGAGAATGGCAAGGCAGTGGAGTACGAATTGAAGCCCGGCAGGTACGCGTGGTTACAGGTTGCGCGCAGCGGCGTAGAACTGAATGGCAAGCAACTGAAGCAGGGAGACGGCGCCGCGATCAGCGAGGAAACGAAGCTGACGATTACCGGGCAGCCGGGGAATGAGGAGGCCGAAATCCTGCTGTTCGACCTGGCGTAACAGTCGGGCAAGCACTTCGGTTGGCAAGCCACTGAAGAGGATGAAGCTGCGGCCGCCGAGAAAGCGGCCGCGCTGGTCTAAATGGAATGGAGCAAACGCTGCGGATTGGGAAGGCTGTTGTCGTCGTCTGATTTTTCGGGGGTGCGATTCTTATCCTGAGTCGGCTGAGTGGGCGCAGTGGCCTGCGGTGCCTTGCAGCCCGCAGCTTTATCCTTCGAATCCGCGCAGTCGGTGTTCGGGGCAGATTTCTGCTGCTGATCCTGGTTGTTGGCGGCAGCTGAATGTTTCTGCTGCTGTTCACGCATCTTGATGGAAGTTAATTCCCGGCTGTCGGAAAAGAGAACGCGGATAATGTTGCGCTGCGATTCGATGGTCCGGCCTTGCACCATGCTGAGGCCAGCTACGATCATCGAAGCAAAAACCAAGAGCACGGTGAGTCCGTCACGCGTGAATCGTGGTTCACGGGGAACCTTGAGAGACCGCTCGTTACCTTCCACATTTCACCCCAGGAGCCTAGTTGGTAAATACTCGTTGGATGCAGTTGTGGGACCAAAGCTTCAATGGGTGCAAGCTCTTATTCTTAGATGACTTGGGAGCGCGTGATGAGGCCAGAAAAACACACCTCATGCAAAGTGTTGCACACTGTTTCCAGATGCGCACCCCGAATCGGCGATTGACGTGCATAGTAACCGTCCACGAGTGCAATGCGACGCCGTGAATCGAACGAACCTTGGCGCGTTACTCCGATCGAAAACTTGCGACTGTTGCCGTCGGGTTCGGCATCTTCTAATATCGGAGCTATAAGCCGCACTTATGTCCTCTAAAAAACTGAATAATGGTAAGCCGCTGAAGCAGCGTGCGATCGAAGACGTCTTCGAAGGAAGAAAACCGTCGGAGTCGGAGAAACAGTGGGCGGAGAAGACACTGGAGCCGCTGCTGGAAAAGTCGCCAGAGAAGCCGATCGGCGCGCAAACAGGAACCAACCTCGACGAAAACGGCAGTGCGCGCTACAGCACGATTTCGAACGTGCCCATCCGGCGGTTGTACACGCCCGCGGATCTGCCGGAAGACTGGAATTATGACAAGTACCTGGGCTATCCGGGACAGGCGCCATTCACGCGCGGAATTCATGCCAGCGGTTATCGCGGAAAGCTGTTCACGATGCGCCAGTTCTCCGGTTTCGCATCGCCGGAGGAGACCAACCAGCGTTACAAGTACCTGCTTGAACACGGCGGGAGTGGGCTTTCGGTCGCGTTCGACTTGCCCACGCTGATGGGTTATGACAGCGATCATCCATTCAGCGAAGGCGAGGTCGGCAAGTGTGGCGTGGCGATCGATTCGCTTGAGGATATGGAGATCCTGTTCAACGGCATCGACCTGCAGAATGTGACCACGTCAATGACGATCAACTCGCCGGCGAGCGTGCTGTGGGCGATGTACCTGGTGGTGGCGGAAAAGCAGGGCGCCGACTGGAAGAAGATTTCGGGCACGATCCAGAACGACATTCTGAAGGAATATATCGCGCAGAAGGAGTACATATACCCGCCGGCGCCGTCGATGCGGCTGGTGATCGATACCTTCGAGTTTGGATCGAAGTTCACGCCGCGCTTTAACACGGTGTCGATCAGCGGGTATCACATACGTGAGGCGGGATCGACCGCATTGCAGGAGCTGGCGTTCACGATCTATGACGGAGTCGAGTATGTGGACTGGGCGCTGCGTCGCGGATTGGATGTGGACGATTTCGGTCCGCGGCTAAGCTTCTTCTTTAATGCGCACAACGACTTCTTCGAGGAGATCGCGAAGTACCGTGCGGCGCGCAAGGTCTGGTATCGACTGATGACCGAGCGCTTTAAGGCGAAGAATCAGCGGACGTGGCTGATGCGGTTTCATACGCAAACGGCGGGTGTTTCGCTGACGGCGCAGCAGCCGATGAACAACATCGCGCGCGTTGCCCTGCAGGGTCTGGCAGCGGTGCTGGGTGGAACGCAATCGCTGCACACGGATTCGTACGATGAAGCACTCGCGCTGCCGACAGAGCAGGCGGCGCGAATCGCCCTGCGGACGCAGCAGATCATTGCATACGAGACGGGAGTGGTGAACACGATCGATCCGCTGGCGGGGTCGTACTTCGTCGAGCGGCAGACGCTCGATATGGAGAACGGCGCGTTCGACTACTTCGGCAAGCTGGATGCGATGGGTGGGATGGTAAAGGCGATCGAGCGCGGATATCCGCAGAAGGAGATTGCGGAAGCCAGCTACCAGTTCCAGCGTGCGGCCGAGGCGCGAGAGAAAGTGATTGTGGGCGCGAACGAGTTTACGGTGGAAGAACCGTCGCCGGAGATTCTCTACATCGGCGATGAGGTGGCTCAAGCGCAGACCGAGAAGCTGAAGCGGCTACGCGCACGGCGGTCGAATGAAGAAGTCGCCAGGAGGCTGGAGGCTTTGAAGAAGGCGGCGGCGCAGGAGCCGAGAGTGAAGTCGGATGGCGCGATCTCGGATGCGAACACGATGCCGTACATTATCGAGGCAGTGAGGGCATATGCGACGGTTGGCGAGATTTGCGATGCGCTGCGAGAAGTGTACGGGACGTATGAGGAGACGAGCGTTACGTAAAGTAAGAACTGTGAAGTAAGAAGTCAGCAGTGAGCGCGGCTGAGAAGCCGCGCTTTTTGTTTTGCGCCGATACCAATTCAAACGCAAGGTCCCTCGACTTCGCCGTAATAGCTGCGGCTTCGCTCGGAATAACAGCCAAAAAAGTCGGAATGACAGGCCAAAAAGCCGGCGGGACGCCCGCGCTACTCTTAGGCATAGGCCCTACATGTTGAGGATCACATGGACTTGTGATTTCATATCCGGATGCCGTACCTGCACTACCGGCCGTCGCCCCCGCTTTCCCAGTTTGTGGAGATGTTCTGGTATTACGAGGGAGAGGCGGGCGGTCCGCATAAGAAGGAA
>CAZBCQ010000334.1:0-3615 GCA_964490255.1 uncultured Terriglobales bacterium
GTGAGCCGGTAATAATGCAGATAGTGCTTAGAATCGTAGATCATCCGGTTGCGCGGGCTGAGCTCGAACGCAAGTTCCTCGCGAAGTGGCTCTGTGGCGATGATGAACGACCCGATCGGAATGATCTTCTTCTGCAGCGCCGGAGTCACCGCCGATGTATACCCGCTGGTCGCGACCAGGACGTGTTGTGCGAAAGTCGTGCCCTTTGCGGTCGTAAGCTGGAATCCGGCTACCCCGGATCGGCTCATCCGATTGATGTGATTCACGTGAGCATTCTCGTAGACGCAAGCTCCGGCTCTTTGAGCAGCGCGCGCAAGGCCCGCAACATAACGCGCCGGATTCACTCCCGCACTGACTTCGTCAACGATGCCGCCGAAATAAATCGTTGATGCAATCTCCCCCGCCAGATCTCCTCGCGAGATGATGCGCAACTGGTGCTTGAACTCGCGAGCGATTAGTTCTACGGAGCGCGCATACGCATCGAAGTGCGACTGCTTGCAGGCGACTTCCAAGTGACCACAGCGAGCGAAGTCGCAATCGATCTGCTCCTCGGCGACGATCTGCTCCACGCAATCGATAGACGCGAGCGAAGCTGCATACATCGCTCGCGTTGCCTCCATGCCGTAGCGGGCAGCAAGCGTCTCGGCGCTGAGCTTCATCCCGGTCAGAACCATGCCGCCGTTGCGTGAACTCGCGCCCCAGCCTATCGTCTCTGCTTCAAGCACTACGACCTTCGCACCATGCTTCGCAAGCGTGCGAGCGGCCGACAGACCGGTAAACCCAGCCCCGATGATCGCTACGTCAACGTTCTGCGGCAACGGTCCTGGCGCACCCGCCGGCATCGTGACTGTATCGAGCCAGTAATTGCGTTCGCGGATGTTCATCGTTATCCCAAAATCGGTAGCGCTCGAATGCGCCTCTTGGTCGCCGAATAGATGGCGCTGCACAATGCCGGCGCGAGCGGTGGCACGGGTGGTTCGCCGATCCCACTTGGAGCAGCGTCGCTCTCGACGAAGTAGGCTTCGACAACAGGTGCTTCAGACATCCGAACCGGTTCGTAGTCGCCAAAGTTGCTTTGCACGACTTGGCCCTTGTCGAAGGTGATCTTCCCGCGCAAGGCCGCCGAGAGGCCGAACATGACAGCGCTCTGCGCCTGCTGCTCCAGAATGTTGGGATTGATCTTCTGCCCGACATCAGCGGCCACCACCACGCGCTTCACGTGAGGCTCGTGGCCTTCCATTGCAATCTCGACAACTTCGGCAACATAGGTATTGAAGCATGCATGCGCCGCGATCCCGCGATGCACTCCCGCAGCTGTCGGCTGGCTCCACCCGGCCTTTTCTGCTGCCAGTTGCAGCACGCCGCGCATGCGCGCCGTTTGCCACGTAGTATCGAAGTACTTCACCTCGTGATCCTGCGAAAGCAGGTGCAGCCGCAACTCGAGCGGATCGCGATGCGTAGCAACCGCAATTTCGTCGAGAAATGACTCGCTGGCAAACGCCACTTGCGACGCGTACACCGACCGCAACCACCCGAGCGGAACCGGCGAATCGAAATCCACATACTCGATTCGCACATTCGGGATCGAGTACAGGAATCCAGCCTCGTCTTTGAGATCGGGATCGATGCCGCCATCTCCCGGCTGTCCTTTTTGTCTGCTGACCGACGGCGAGACAATGCGATGCGAGAACGCCACCGGCCAGCCCTGCGCATCCAATACCGCGCTCAGCTGATGCAAACTGTTCGGACGATACGTGGAAAAGCGCATGTCATCCTCACGGGTCCACATCACCTTCACCGGCGCCGTCGCTTCTTTCGCCACCAGTGCGGCTTCAACAGCGTAGTCGTGCTCTAGCCGCCTTCCGAATCCGCCACCCAGCAGCGTGACGTTGACCTTGACGTCCTCTGGCTTCAGACCCACGGCCGCTGCGACGGAATCGCGACAATCCTGCGGAACCTGCGTCGGTGACCAAAGTTCGCATTTGCCATCGTGAAATTGCGCCGTAGTGTTTCCCGGTTCCATGGGCGCATGCGCCAGGAACGGCAGCGTGTACTCCGCCGTAATGCGACGTCCATTCACTTTAGCCACGTTCCCGGCTTCGTAAAGCGTGACCGCCTTACCCGACGCAGCTTTTTGCAGGGCATCGCTGAGTGCGGCTGAATTCAGATCCTTGTTCGCGCCTTCGTCCCAAGTCACCTTGAGTTGGCGCCGCGCTTGCATCGCGCCCCAAACCGCATCGGCGACCACAGCAACTGCGGAGTCGCCGACCTTCATCGACTGCGCGAAGCCCGGGACGTTCTTCGACTCCGTATCGTCGAAGCTCACAACTTTCCCGCCGATCACCGGCGAGCGCGACAGAAACGCGTATTTCATTCCCGGCAGCCGAAAGTCGATCCCAAACTCCGCGGAACCGTTCACCTTTGATGGTGTATCCAACCGCGGAAGCGCCGTGCCCACTAACTTGTAGTTTCCCGCAGCTTTCAGCGGCGGATCCGATGGGACAGGCAGCTTCGCAGCAGCATCAACCAACCCGCCGTAGCTTAGGCTGCGATTCGACCCTGCATGAATCACCTTGCTCTTTTCCGCCTTGCACTCCGACGCTTGGACGGCCCACTGCTTTGCGGCTGCCGCAATCAACATCTCGCGCGCAGCTGCTCCGGCTTTTCGCATCGGATCCCATGTTGTACGTATGCTCGAGCTTCCGCCAGTTCCCTGATCGCCAAACAGGGTGCTGGCGCCAGCCTGCTCAATAGAAATTTGCGACCAATCCGCCTCCAATTCTTCCGCCAGGATCATCGGCAGCGCGGTGCGCACGCCCTGTCCCATTTCCGAGCGGGCGACCACGATCGTGATTTTCCCATCAGGCGCGATTCGCAGGTAAGCATTAGGAGAGAAATCGCCCTTCGACGCGCCTGAGCGTGAATGATGTGGAAGATAAAACCAGACGACAAGCCCCGCTCCGGCAGCGGCCGTTGCACCGAGGAAACCGCGACGGGAAATCGTCATCGCGCACCTCCGCCGTTGGCGGCGCGATGAATCGCCTTCCGAATGCGGTTATAAGTTCCGCACCGGCACAAGTTCCCGGTCATCGCATTCATAATGTCATCGTCGGATGGGTTGGAATTTTCAGCCAGAAGCGCCGCCGCTGTCATGATCTGGCCAGACTGGCAATATCCGCACTGCGGAACGTCTTCGGCAATCCACGCGACTTGCAACGGATGTGAGTTTCCGCTCGACAACCCTTCGATTGTCACGATCTTCTTGGTTGCAGCTGCGGAGACAGGTGTTACGCATGACCGTACCGCGCTGCCGTCCAAGTGAACCGTACATGCGCCGCAAAGGCCCACGCCGCAACCGAATTTCGTTCCAGTGAGAGTTAGCGTGTCGCGCAGGACCCAGAGCAGTGGCGTCTCGGCAGGCACATCGAGCTTACGAGCTTGTCCATTTACGTTCAGATTGAATTCAGCCATTATCTTTGTGAGGACGACGAAATTTTGACTGCGACCGCGAATCGCGGCACTACGAAGTTAGTAGCGAATCACCAGTTCATACGTCAATATAGGATTCACACTAATCGTGCGGCCCCACGCCGCTCGTGCGATCCCAAAGGACCA
>CAZBCQ010000335.1:0-3609 GCA_964490255.1 uncultured Terriglobales bacterium
GCGGTTATCTTCTGATATGCGGGATCATTCTGCATTGAGTTCGGCGTCATCGAGTACTGTCCCGTGTTCATCGATTGGCGTTGCGCTACCAGCGTATTGTTCCAGGTCTGTACTGCGTTGACTTGATTCGTCAACAACTGGAGAGCATTCTTGTCGGAGGGCGTCGAAGCCGCCACTTGGGTAAGGTGCAGGGCCTCGGAAGCGCGATCGTGAAAAGTGAATAGCCGGCTGGCATTTCCGGGCACGCCGTTCTGCGCCGCCCATGCAAGCGTGTTCGTCCAGTCTCTGGTTACGGCGAGAGTCTGCACGGCCGACTTCATGAACGCATCCGTAAGGCCAGCCTCCGGAGGCTGAGAGTTCGCTGTAGCCGCAGTGGGTGTGGTCTGTTGCGTGGCAGGAATTGTAAGGACGATTTGGTTCTGCTGGAAGCTGAGTGACCCGTTGGCGACACGAGCCAGAGATTCCAGATCCACAAACGATCTGCCATCGATCTGATAAACGATAATCTCTCCGCTTTGACCATTGACCACAACCGTTCGACGTTGTTCTCCCGTTTGTGCGGCGGTCAGATTCGTAATCATGAGACTCAGGATAAATGCAGTGCAGGAAATCGAGATTCTTCGCATGAACGACCGCCGGGTATTACTCGGAAGTGGGAGTTTAAGTCGTCAGGCAAGTCTCCTTGAACTAGCAAAACTCGCAGAGGTCTGTCGTTTTCCAGCCTAGGCGGCCGCGACAACAGCTTCTCGCGGTACTGCCTTGCCCGATGTCGCGAGTAGTAAGCCGCCGAAAAGTCCCGACGTCACGGACGCAAACAAGATCCCGATTTTGGCAGCGTCCAGCAGAAATTCTTCCTGAAACGCCAGAGTTGCCACAAAGAGAGACATGGTGAAACCAATGCCGCAGAGACATGCGCAGCCGAGCATCTGGCGCCATGAAACATTCGCGAGCGGCAAGGCCAGCCGCGTCGTCACAGCTAGATGACCGAACAAAAAGATGCCGAGGGGCTTGCCGATGATCAGTCCAAGAGCGACACCCAGAGTGACAGGATGTCTCAGCGCCGCACTCAGGTTCTGCGAAACATTTACTCCAGCGTTAGCAAAAGCAAACAACGGCATGATCAGAAAACTCACCCAAGGTTGCAAGACGTGTTCAATGCGCTGCAATGGCGATTCAACAAGTTCGACATTCTCTTCCAGACTATTAAGGATCGAATGTTCATCAGCAGAGTCTGGCAGCGCGCTCTCTAGTTGCGACAACAGCAACCTGCTCTGCTCCAGGAAACGGGCTTTGTCGAGCACCGTGTTACACGGAATGGTAAACGCGAGAAGAATTCCGGCGATAGTCGCGTGCACGCCTGAGTTGAGTACCCCAAACCAGGCGAAGACGCCCATAGCGGCATACACCAGTGGATTGCGAATTCCCAACAGATTTGCTACGCAGCAAACGCCAATGCATGCCAGACCGATCAGTAAACTGACATAGTTAAGTCCCGAGGTATAGAAGACTGCGATTACGAGAACAGCAAACATATCGTCTACGATCGCGAGCGCAGTTACAAAGACCTTAAGTGCGACTGGCACTCTGGAGCCGACGAAAGCAAGCAAGCCCAGGGCGAAAGCGATATCCGTGGCCATTGGGATCGCCCATCCCTCGCGCACGTTCGCCCCATGCGTCGCCCATAGGTAAATCAGCGCGGGGACAATCATGCCGCCCAGCGCCGCGACGAAGGGAAGTGCCGCTTTCCGGAACGACGATAACTCACCTACCAACAGTTCTCGCTTGATCTCTAATCCCACAAGGAAGAAGAACACAGACATGAGACCGTCATTGATCCATTCATGACGATTCGCGGTAATCACAAACTTGTCGAATCCGGCTGTCACTTGCGTTTCGAGTAAGTGATGGTAACTGTTGTGCCATGGTGAGTTCGCCCAAATCAATGCAACGACCGTGCTGGCAAGCAGAACGATTCCGCCCGCTGCTTCCATCCGAGCGAATCGAATAAAAGGGCTCGTAATCGATTGGATTGGCGTGCTGGCTGTAGCCTGAGATTCCATTTTGTGTTCTCAATCAAATATGGCGAGCAGGATGCGTGCGAGTACATCACCGGGAGACCAGAGATGCGTTAAAGCTTACCCGGGAACCGCAAGCACTGAGCACTGATACTTTTACCAGTGTTACGAACGCGCTCTGCTCTACCGCGCTTTAGGCAGGCAGTCAGAGACCAGTGTCGTTAATGATATCGTCCATGAAACTGCCAATTTTGCTAGTGGCCTGCTAGAAGGGGCGGTCGTAGCCTAGGTCCATTCATTTCCAACCCATGCTCCCAGGCGTTCGCTCGCGTGTAGATTCACGTGATCAGGTTCGGAGGACTACGATGAGATCTTCAGCAGAATCAAACACCGCTGTACTGGACCGAATGCAAACGACAACAAGACGAAAAGTTCAATGCCCGTCCCTGTACCAGATCAACACGCGAGCAACAATGCAAGAGTTGAGCTCGAAGCTTGGACGACGAGCAACGCTCGACGATATTCCAGATGCCGACTTGGACCCCCTCGCAGAGAAGGGCTTCGACTGGATATGGTTTCTGGGCGTATGGCAGACCGGCGAGGCGGCACGTAAGGTATCGCGATCCAATCCCGAATGGCTGGCGGAATTCCGAGAAACTCTACCTGATCTGCAGCAGCAAGACATCGTTGGTTCGTGCTTCGCAATTACCAATTATGAGGTGCACTCAGATTTCGGCGGCAATGAGGCGTTAGCTCGTTTGCGCCAAAGGCTGCAAAGCCGTGGTTTGAAGCTGCTGCTCGATTTCGTGCCGAACCATACTGCCCCAGACCATCCCTGGGTTCGAAGTCACCCTGAGTTTTACGTTCGCGGAACCGAAGAGCAGTTGAAGCGCGAGCCGCAGAACTATGTACGTACGGGAGCCGAAGGCAACACCACGGTGCTGGCGTACGGTCGAGATCCCTATTTTCCCGGTTGGCCGGACACTCTGCAGTTGAATTACGCCGAGCCGTCGTTTCAGCGAGCGATGAAGCAGGAGCTAAGAAAAGTTGCCGAGCGTTGCGATGGCGTGCGTTGCGACATGGCAATGCTCGTACTGCCGGAGGTGTTTGAGCGAACGTGGGGGATGCGGCCTCAACCGTTCTGGCCAAGCGCTATCGAATCGATCCATTCGTATAAACATGATTTCATTTTTATGGCGGAGGTCTACTGGGACCTGGAGTGGACGCTACAACAACAAGGGTTCGATTACACCTACGATAAGCGCCTTTATGACAGGCTCCGCGACCGACATGCTCGGCCCGTGCGCGATCATCTTCGGGCCGACATGGACTTTCAGCTGAAGTCAGTGCGGTTCTTGGAAAATCATGACGAACCGCGGGCTGCTGCAACGTTCTCTCCACCGGTGCACCGAGCCGCAGCGATCGTGACGTTTCTTTGCCCGGGACTGCGGTTCTTCCACGATGGCGAATTTGAAGGGCGTAAACAGAGATTGTCTGTGCATCTTGGCCGCAGGCCCGATGAGCCGCTTGATTCGTCTCTGCACGAGTTCTATGAACATCTGCTTGCGTGCGTACATCGACCCGAAACACGGGA
>CAZBCQ010000336.1:0-3604 GCA_964490255.1 uncultured Terriglobales bacterium
ACTCTTGCGCCTCATGATGCACCTGCCTTCTATAAATCTCTGGAGCCCTGCAACCATGAAAGGCACTGTACGAAAAAGGTCTGTCGTCGGGAATGTTCGAAACAGTTCGAAAGGCTATCTTGGCGACAAACTTGGTGGCTCCGAACCGTTAAGCGCCGTGTTAGAATTTCCTTCCATTCTTTTGTGTAAGTTACGACGTCGTGACCTGTACCCGTTAAGGCACGTTAAGCGGGACTGTAAGGCGAGATGTCAGCAGGACATCAGTTCGAAAAGCCAGGCAAGCTCAGCGCCAAACAGGCTGACGTCGTCCGTGCTGCGCTCGAATCCGTGATTTCCGGCGATGCCTTCTCTGGAAGTAAGCGCTGTCAGGACTTTTTGCGTCTGGTTGTGGAACGCACCCTGGCGGGTGATCTGGATTCGCTACGTGAGCGCATGATCGGCGTAGAAATGTTTAATCGTCCCGCCGACTATGACACGTCAAACGATGCTGTCGTCCGCGTGCGGGCCACCGAAGTCCGGAAAAGGCTTGCCCAGCATTACAGAGAAGCTGCGTCTCCTCCCGAAGTCCGCATCGATCTTCCGCCCGGGTCATACGTACCAGAGTTCCATTGGGCTACGCCGAGGCAAATTGAACAGGAACAAGAAATTGTAAAACCTGCCTCTCCCCCGGCTGTTGCTCCGCTGACGCGGCGCACCGCAGTACTGGTGGCAGTCGTGCTGCTGGCGCTTGCGACTGTTATTTTCCTGGTCTGGTTCCAATCCCGGCGCCGAAGTGAGCCAGTTCCCGCCGTACGGCTGTCACTCGGTCTGCCTGAAGGTGTAACACTACAACGCAACTGGCACCCTTTCGAACACATCGCCCTTTCTCCCGACGGTGAGACATTGGCCTTTGCAGCCACCGATGCGTCTGGTCAAAGCTACTTGTGGATCAGGCCATTGAGCTCGTCCGAAGCGCAAAAACTCGATCGGACTGAGGGCGCACTTCTGCCTTTCTGGTCGCCGGACTCACAGTTTATTGGCTTTTGGGCCGATAGCAAGCTGAAGAAGATCCCGCGCTCGGGAGGAGTCCCGGACGTGATCTACAACGTTCCGGAGATTGCGCAAGGTGCCTGGGGCCCCGATGGCACTATCCTCTTCGCCAAGGCCGTGAACAGTCCGATTTTTCGCGTCTCCCCAACTGGCGGGCCTGTTACGCCTGTTACTACATTGCTCCCTGGTCAGGCCAGCCAAATGTGGGTTCAGTTCTTGCCGGACGGTAAGCACTTTATGTATCTGGCTCGCACAACCCTCACCAGTGGCGATACGGAAGCGAAAATCTACGCTCAGTCGCTGGATGGCGGAGCTCCCAAACTGCTGATGACAAGCCAGAGTCGCGCGATGGCTGTGCCGGACTACTTGCTGTTTGTGCAAGACCAGACACTCTTCGCGCAACGTATGGATTGGAACTCATTGCGAAGGAGTGGCGAACCCAGGTTATTGGCTCGCAATGTTGCGGCTTCTCCAGCTTATCTGGGAACGTCGGAATTTACTGCCTCCCAGAACGGAGTGCTGGTTTATGGAACGGCAGAGGGATCGTCGTTCGATCGACTCAACTGGTACGCCCGAGACGGTACCGCCATCGGCAGCCTGGACCCGGTGATCGACTATCAACAATTCACGCTCTCTCCAGATGGAAAGCATCTGGCGTTGAACTCGTTCCACCAGCATGCTACCGGCAGTCTGTGGCTTGTCGACATCGCAACCAACACAACAACTCCCCTCACGACGGATCCTCATGCACAGTCGGATCCGGTCTGGTCGCCGGATTCGCGCTATGTAGCATTCAATCTGCTGCCGAATGGTGGAAGTGATCCGCCGTTCCTCGTAGAAAAGATAGAAATTGGAACTCAGCAGCCTCAGACAATCTATACCGGAGATGAAAGACATTGGGTAGAAGACTGGTCTCCGGACGGGCAATTTCTGCTGACTCACGATACAAGAACGTTTTCGATCATACCTCTGACTGGCGATACCAAAGCCAAGGCAATTTATTCTTCACCGTTCACGAAAGATGCATTTCACCTGTCTCCGGACGGGCAGTTGATCGCTTTTGGCGAGAATCGTGCCGGCAGATGGGAGGTGTTTGTGGCATCATTTCCTTCATTTCATTACATGAAACAGGTTTCGTTGGCTGGCGGTGCCCAACCCCGTTGGCGCGGCGACGGTCGAGAACTTTTCTTCGTTGATCTCGAAGGGAAAATGATGTCGGCAACCGTGGAGCGAGGCTCGACTCCGAAGATCGGCAACCCGAGAAAGCTCTTCGATACCGGACTGATACCTGATCCCACCATCAATCAATACGCAGTCACCGAGGATGGACTTAAGTTTCTGCTGCTGGAACCTCGCAAGGGTTTCCATGAGACCTACTCTGTGGTTCTGAACTGGCCCGCGACCGTTAACTAAGAGTGCAGCAAGCAAGATATTTGATTCCTCGTTCTGCCCTTGAAGTTCGTTGCATTCATCTCGAAATGCCTGCGTAACGTTGTTACGAATTCCTGTTCTGGAAACGCTGTCACTGCTCGTAGCTCGCTTTTGAAATACCGAGTCGTTGGATTTTATGTTGCAGAGTCGTACGCTTCAATCCGAGGCGTTCAGCCGCTCCGCCCTTTCCCGCCAGCCGTCCGGACGCAGCTCTCAAAGCGTTAATAATTGCACTGGACTCTGCTTGTCGAAAGGTAGAGGTCGAGCGAGGAGCAATGACCACGTCGGCAGAGGTGGGAAGCTCCTCCATAGGCACCTCTAACTCCTCGCTGCGGGTAAGTATGACGGCACGTTCGATAAAGTTTTCCAATTCGCGAACGTTGCCTTTCCAGGGAGCGTTCGTCAACATCTCCATTACTCGCCTGGGGATGGACGTAATCTGCTTCCGCATTCGCGCCGACAGTTTCGAGACAAAATAGTTCACCAGCAGGGGAATGTCCTCGCGCCGTTCCCGCAGAGGCGGGATCTCAATCGGGAACACGTTGAACCGATAGAAAAGATCTTCTCGGAAGGTTTCCTTCTCAACCATGGCCGGAAGGTCGCGATGGGTCGCGGCAATGATCCGGACATCGACTTGGATTGTCCTGGCGCTTCCCAGGCGTTCGAACTCCCGCTCCTGCACCGCCCGCAACAACTTGGGCTGCAGCTCCAGGCTGATGTCCCCGATCTCATCGAGAAACAGCGAGCCCCCGTCGGCAACTTCGAATCGACCTTTTTTCTGGATGAGGGCCCCGGTGAACGCTCCCTTCTCGTGCCCGAACAGTTCGCTTTCCAGCAGTCCTGAGGGAATGGCGGCGCAGTTCATGCGCACATAAGCGCGCTCGCGTCGGGAGCTTAGGTTGTGAATGGCGCGTGCGACGAGTTCCTTCCCTGTGCCTGTCTCGCCCTGAAGCAGGACCGTGGCATCCGTTCGCGCAACGATGGAGACTTGCTCCAGCACCTTCCGAATGGCTGGGCTGTTGCCGATGATTCCCTCAAAGCAGCATGCCGAGCTGGTTTCTGCTCCCAGGCAGAGGCTTTGGCCTTCCAGACCGCCCGTCGTGGGAAAGCTTGTTCCTGCGAGGCCTTCGAGGTTGGTGAAATC
>CAZBCQ010000337.1:0-1936 GCA_964490255.1 uncultured Terriglobales bacterium
AACTGGTTCGCACGCTCGAACTCTTCTTCCAACTCGCGCGTGCGCAGGTTCTCGCGGATGTGCGCTAACTTCTGTTCCATTCGCAGCAGCGCTGCCTGAATGTTCTTCGTGTTCGTCAGCGCCACATCGCGCCACATTGAGTACGGACTCTGTGCGATGCGAGTCATTTCGCGTAGCGCGCGGCCGCCAATGGCATTCGCGTCGGAATCGTTTGCGAGTTCTTCCACCAGCATGGAGGCCAGCGCCGTGGAGAGCATCTGCGGAAGATGGCTCACCCACCCGCATATGCGATCGTGTTGCACCGGATCGACTGGCAACACCTGCGCGCCAATTCGATTCAGCAACTGCAAATAGTCTCCGATCGCGCCATTGCCCAGTTCTTGGCCCGGATACGGCGTCACCAGCCAGACCGCTCCCGAGAATAGGTCTGGGTCCGCGTGCTGAATCCCTCCATTTTCCTTTCCGGCCATCGGATGTCCGGGCAGAAAACGACGCGCCACATCGCCTCCGAAAACGTCTTTGGCGCGCGCCATGATCTCGACTTTGGTCGATCCGACATCCGTGATCAGGGCATGCGGCGGCGCTAGCGGACCAACGCGCTCGATCAGGTCGATGATGTTGCCAACCGGAGTCGCCAGCACAACCAGATCGCTGTCGCGTACCGACTGCTCGGGAGTGGAAGAAGCATCATCGATAGCGCCAATCTTAATCGCATCTTTCAGCACCGGTTCGCGATCGCAGCCAACAATGCGCAATTCGGGCGCATGCTTCTTCAGCGCCAGTGCCAGCGAGCCACCGATCAGGCCCGTTCCAATGATGGTGATCTGCTTCATGAAAATACGTTCGTGTTTCGCGTTGGAGTCGCTCAATGACGGGTGCCCGGTCCTTTCCTCGCTTTGGAAAGGGCCGGAAGAACGCCTTCGTGAAACTTGAAACGTTGCTATGCGATCGTTCGCCCGACCGCCGAAGCAATGATCCGGCACTCCTGCATCAGCTTTTCAAACTGTTGCGGGAAGAGCGACTGCGCTCCATCCGACAACGCCTTCTCCGGATCATGATGCACTTCAATCAGCAGCGCATCGGCGCCTGCAGCGACAGAAGCTCGCGCCATTGGCGCAACTTTGTCACGCCGTCCGGTGCCGTGCGAAGGATCAGCCGTGATGGGTAAGTGTGAAAGCTTCTTCGAAACCGGAATCGCCGAGATATCCATCGTGTTGCGCGTGTAGGTCTCGAACGTACGAATGCCGCGCTCGCACAGGATGACGTCGTAATTGCCGCCTGACATCACATACTCCGCCGAGAGCAGCATCTCCTCGATGGTGGCGGCGATGCCGCGCTTCAGCAGCACCGGTTTTCGCACCTTCCCCAATTCGCGCAGGAGGTTGAAGTTCTGCATATTGCGCGCGCCGATCTGCAGAATGTCGACGTACGGGATCATAAGTTCGATCTGCGAAATCTCCATCACTTCGCTGATCACCAGCAGCCCGTATTTATCGCCCGCTTCGCGCAGCAACTTCAGACCATCTTCGCCCATGCCCTGGAACGAGTATGGCGACGAACGCGGCTTAAAGGCCCCTCCGCGCAAAACCTTGGCTCCGGCTTTGGAAACGATTTCCGCGGTCGTGAACAACTGCTCACGTGATTCGACCGAGCATGGACCCGCCATGACAACGACCTGTTCGCCGCCCACAGAGACGCCGTTGGGAAGCTTGACGACAGTTCCCTCCGGCCGAAAGTTTCGCGCCGCCAGTTTGTACGGCGCACTGATGCGATGGACCAGTTGCACGCCGTCGAGCAATTCCAGTTCGCGCAGGTCAAAATCGACACGTTCACCAACCGCGCCAAGCACGGTTTGTGCGACGCCGGTACTGCGATGAACATCGAAGCCTAGCGCCACCAGGTGATCGATCACCGACTGGATCTGCTTCTCCGACGC
>CAZBCQ010000337.1:2036-3575 GCA_964490255.1 uncultured Terriglobales bacterium
ACGCCCATTTCTTCTTTCTGCAGATTTCGCATGACGTCGATCACGCGTTCGTAGATCTGCACCAGGTGGCGGCCCTTCAGCGGACCACGACTCATCCGGCTTACGTTTTCGAAAATCTCCTGCTCGCGCTTGGGCTCATAGATTGGCATACCGGATTCACGCTTCAACCGCCCGATTGCCTGCGCCGCATTCGCGCGCTGATTCAGCAAGTCGACCAGCATGGAGTCGAGATCGTCGATTTTTTTACGCCAGTCGCTGATATCCATGTTTGTGTTCTGCCGATCAGGCTTTCACTGCTGCCGACGTTCCCGCGCGCAATCCGCCGACGAATTCCGCCACCGCGCTGGCGGCGCCGCTATGCGCAGAACGCTCAATTAACTGCACAATCGCAGTACCCACCACAGCCGCATCCGCGAATGCTCCAACCTCCGCGAACTGCTGCGGATTAGACACTCCGAACCCGACGGCAATCGGCAATTTCGTGAACTGTCGCAGGCGTTGCACCAGCGCGCCCGCATCAGTCGCAAGTTGTTGCCGCAATCCGGTAACGCCGGTTCGCGAAACAGCATAAACGAAGCCGGTGGAAGCCTCGCATACCGACTTCAATCTTTCATCCGTGCTGGTTGGAGCCGCAAGAAAGACTGTTGCCAGATTGCGGCTGCGCATCAGCTGGATGTAATCATCAGCTTCTTCCACGGGAAGATCCGTGATGAGCGCGCCATCCACTCCCACCTCCGCCGCGTCCTCGCAAAAGCGCTCGACGCCGTAGCGCAGAATCGGATTGAAATACGAAAACACGATCAGTCCAGCCTCGGGGGCCCGCTTGCGCACGTCTGCCGCGAGCTTCAGTACATCGCCAAGCTTGACTCCGTTCCTTAGGGCGCGATCACTGGCCGCCTGGATCACCGGCCCATCCGCCACCGGATCGCTGAACGGCACGCCGAGCTCGAGCACGTCCGCTCCCCCGGCAATCGCAGCCAAGGCCACTTCGCGCGAGGTCTCCAGATCTGGATCACCACACGTGATGTACGCCACCAGCCCAGGCTTATGTTGAAAAGCTATCGGCATCGTTCAGCCAGCAATTCCCTTCAGGTTCTCACGCAGAATGCCGATGTCCTTGTCGCCACGGCCCGAGATATTCACAATCACGACTTCGGATTTCTGCATTTTCGGCGCACGCTTGATGCACTCTGCCACCGCATGCGACGACTCCAGCGCCGGTATGATCCCTTCCAAACGCGAGAGAAGTTGGCAAGCAGCGAGCGCCTCATCATCAGTGGCGGATGTGTAGATGGCGCGTCCCGTATCCTTCAACCAGCCATGCTCCGGTCCCACACCTGGATAATCCAATCCCGCGGAAACCGAATGCGTGTTCGCGATCTGGCCGGCTTCGTCCTGCAGCACATAAGAGAAGGTGCCTTGCAATACTCCGGGCGATCCGCCGTGGAATCGCGCCGCGTGCTCGCCAAGCTTATCGCCGTAACCGCCGGCTTCCACGCCGATCAGTTGCGTCTTCTTATCCTGGATAAATTCGTAAAA
>CAZBCQ010000338.1:0-3563 GCA_964490255.1 uncultured Terriglobales bacterium
CTTGGTGATCACGTGTGTATCGATGAACGGCCCTTTTTTCGTTGAACGTGCCATAACTAAGCTCTATTCCCTTCGCAGCGTGCGCTACTTGTTCTTCTTGCGGTTGACAATGAACTTATCGGTCCGCTTGTTGTTACGGGTCTTGTATCCACGGGTCGGCTGGCCCCACGGAGTCACCGGGTGACGTCCGCCGCTGGTCTTGCCTTCACCACCGCCGTGTGGATGGTCCACAGGATTCATCACGACGCCGCGGTTGTGCGGACGCTTGCCCAACCAGCGCGTACGTCCCGCTTTACCGATCGAAACGTTTTCGTGATCGAGATTGCCAACCTGGCCGATGGTCGCCATGCAGTCCACCAGGACGCGGCGAGTCTCGCCGGAAGGCAGTTTCAGCAGAGCGTAATCGCCTTCTTTCGCCACCAGCTGCGCCTGAGCTCCAGCCGAGCGGGCCATCTGTGCGCCTTTTCCCGGCCGCAACTCGATTGCATGCACAGTCGTACCGGCAGGGATGTTGCGCAGCGGAAGCGCATTGCCCACCAGGATGTCGGCCTCAACGCCGCTGGTGATCTTCTGACCAACCTTCAATCCGGCAGGCTGCAGGATGTATCGCTTCTCGCCATCGGCGTAGGTCACCAGCGCGATGTTAGCCGAGCGGTTCGGGTCATACTCGACCGAAACCACCGTCGCGGGAATTCCCGCCTTGTCGCGCTTGAAGTCGATCACGCGATATTTCTTTTTGTGTCCACCGCCCCGCCACCACGAGGTGATATCACCGCCATTGCGGCGCCCACCAGTGCGCTGCTTGGATTCCAGCAGCGGCTTGTGCGGACGATCGGTGGTCAGATCTTCGTTGACCAGCTTCGTCTGAAATCGCAGCGTCGGTGTGATCGGTCTGTATGTCTTAATTGCCATATTCAGCTCTTAGCTCTTAGCCTTTAGCAGTTAGCTTCCGGCTGGTTAGCGAGTGGATCTTCCACCCATACTTCCTGTCACTGATCTTGCTAACGACTACCGACCAGCGACCAACGACTAAAGGTTCTGCGCGTACTCCGGCATCTTTTCGCCAGTCTTCAACCGCACGTACGCCTTCTTCCAGTCCGGACGGAACCCGACAAACTTGCCGCGGCGGCGTTCTTTGCCGGGGAAATTCGCGGTCCGTACTGAATCAACCTTCACTTTGAAGATTGCCTGCACGGCCTGCTTGATTTCCGTCTTGGTCGCGCTCGGCGCTACCTGGAAAACCAGCGTGCCTTCGCGCTCTTTCACGGCCAATCCCTTTTCAGTGATGACCGGCTTACGAATGATCTGGTAGGGCGATTTCATTACGCCACCTCCGCCTGACGCTTCGGCGCGGAAGCCTTCAGCGTATCCTGCAGTTTCTCCAGCGCAGGCCGCGAGAAGATTGCAGTGTCATACCGGAGCAGGTGATAAGGATGAACTTCATAGCCCTTCACCAGTTCCACGCCTTTCAGGTTGCGCGAGCTCAGCTCGAGATTTTTGTTCTCAGCCGTGCCATCCACCAACAGCGCCGTGGTCACAACCTTCAAAGTCCCAAGCGACTCGCGGAATGCTTTCGACTTCGGCTCTTTCACGTCGAAGCTCTCGACCACCGTCAACTTGCCGTCCGCCAACTTCGCCGCCAGTGCCGAGCGCAGCGCACCCAGCAGCTTCTTCTTCGGAAACGCGTAGTCGTACGAGCGGGGCTGAGGTCCGTGAACCGTACCGCCATGCCGCCACAGTGGGCTGCGGATCGAACCCACGCGGGCGCGTCCCGTTCCCTTCTGCTTCCAGAGCTTCTTGCCCGATCCGGATACCAGCTTCTTATTCTTGGTCGCGTGAGTTCCGGCTCGCCGGGCAGCCTGGTAATGCTTCACGGCTTCCCACAGCAGGTCTTCGTTGACCGCGCCGAAAACTTCATCGGCTAGGTCCATCGAGCCCACTTTCTTGCCGCTCAGGTCCAATACATCAATCGTTGCCATATCTTTATTCCAATCGTTGCAAGCTCACAGCCTGCCTTGGATCTTCACTGGCCGCTAACCACTAGCCACTGACTACTTTTTCTTGACGGCTCGCTTCGAAGCCTTCAACGGATCGACCGTGGTCGCACCTGCAAATCCACGACGCTCTCTCGGTGGCTTCTTCGCCTTCGTGATGACGACGTATCCGCCATTCGGTCCCGGTACTGCACCGTTCAGGACCAACAGGTTCTCGTCCTTATCAACTCCGAGCACGCGCAGGTTACGCACCGTGACGTTATCGGTTCCCATGTGACCCGACATGCGCATTCCCTTGAACACGCGCGACGGGAACGCAGAAGAACCAATCGATCCGGGGATCTGGAACATCGAACCGTGCGACTTCGCGCCGCCCGCGAAATGATGCCGGCGAACTACACCCGCAAATCCGCGGCCCTTGCTCACGCCCTGGATATCCACGAACTTCTCGCCATCGAAGATATCGACCAGCACGCGATCGCCAACCTTCGTGCTGTCCCCATCACCATCCGCAGCAGCAGGCGCTGCGACTTCGATTCCGACTTCGCGCATGATGCGAACCGGCGGAAGGCTGTTCTTTGTCAGGTGACCGAGTTCAGCCTTATTCAGCTTCGATTCCTTGATGAACTCGACCAATCCAATCTGCGCGGCATCATATCCGTCTTTGCTCGCGGTCTTGCGCTGCGTAACCACGCAGGGCCCAGCCTGGATCACGGTCGCAGGACGCACATCGCCATTCGAATCGAACAGCTGCGTCATCCCGACTTTCTTTCCAATAATTCCGAGAACTGCCATTTTCTTTTCTCTCCCTCATCATGCCCGCGGTTTCACCGCTGACGGCACTGTAGGTTCGTTTCGGCTACTTGCCGAATGCTTTGATTTCGACGTCCACGCCGGCCGGAAGATCGAGCTTCATGAGCGCGTCCACTGTCTGCTGGGTCGGTTCGAGAATGTCGAGCAGCCGCTTGTGTGTGCGGATCTCGAACTGTTCGCGCGACTTCTTGTCGACGTGTGGGGAACGCAACACCGTGTACTTGTTCTTCATCGTGGGCAATGGAATCGGCCCAGCGATCTGTGCGCCGGTACGCCGCGCCGTCTCAACGATTTCTCCGGTCGACTGATCAAGAACCTTGTAGTCGTAAGCCTTCAACCGGATGCGAATTCTTTCTTTTCCTATCATTCGTTTTGTCTCAAAGAACCTGCGGGTTACTGCATCCCGACCGTTTCAGTATTTGTTGTGGTGGCGCGGGCGCCCTCGCCCGCGCTGTACCAGCTCAAACTAGTCCAATATCTCCGAAATCGTTCCGGCGCCCACCGTGCGGCCGCCTTCACGAATTGCGAACCGGAGTCCCTTTTCCATAGCCACTGGCGTGATCAGCTCAATCTGCAAGCTGACGTTGTCGCCCGGCATCACCATCTCCGTGCCCGCCGGCAACTCCGCCACTCCCGTCACGTCCGTCGTGCGGAAGTAGAACTGCGGACGATAGCCCTTGAAGAACGGCGTATGACGTCCACCTTCTTCCTTCGACAGCACGTAGACTTCGCCCTTGAACTTCTTGTGTGGCGTGA
>CAZBCQ010000339.1:0-3538 GCA_964490255.1 uncultured Terriglobales bacterium
GACGCCATGGACACGTTTCTCGGCGCTGTCGGTTTGGTGACTCTTGGCCTCGGAGCGGTCGGAGTGATCAACATCATGCTGGTATCGGTAACCGAGCGCACCCGCGAGATCGGCCTGCGCAAAGCTCTGGGTGCTACCAGGCGCAGCATCCTGTTCCAGTTCTTTTTAGAAGGGCTGATGCTGACCGCAATCAGCGGTGCGATTGGCGTAGCCGCGGCCTATGGGGCGACCAAACTCTTCGGACTTGTGCCGCCGATCGACGGATTCGAACTGCCGCACATCTATCCGGCGACGGCCGCGCTTGCGATCGTAAGCCTTGCTACAGCCGGCATCGTGGCTGGCCTCTACCCCGCGCGGCGTGCAGCGTTACTCACGCCCGTTGAAGCCCTTCGCCAGGAGTAACGAATGATCCAGGCCAAAGATGTGCTCTCGCAAGCCTACGGATCTCTGACGCACAACCGTCAGCGAACTGCGCTCACCATGCTGGGCATGGCCTGGGGGATCGCCACCGTAGTGCTGCTGCTGGCATACGGCACGGGTTTCTCAACGGCCATAATCAACATATTCAGGAGCTACGCCAGCATGCAGGCTATGGGCATCGCGGGCGGGCGAACCTCGATGCAGGCCGGAGGGAACAAGGCGGGCGCCGTCATTCGCCTGACCAAGGATGATATTGATCGTATCCTCACCAATGTCCCGGAAGTTACCCGCATTACTCCCGAATCATTTTACGACGCGCCGGTCAGCTACGAGGGTCGTTCCTACACCTGGCAAGTTCATGGCGGTAATGCCAATCTCCAGGAGATACAGAACCTGCAGGTTGAGGCTGGCCGCTTCTACAGTGCCGAAGACATGCAGATGCGTGCGCGCGTATGTGTGCTCGGATCTGAATCTAAGGAAAAGCTCTTTTCCGGACGATTCCCCTTGGGAGAAAAGATTCGCCTCAACGGCATTCCTTACGAAGTCATCGGCGTGCTCAAACCCCGCCCCCAGGAGGGCAATGAGAACAGTATCAACCGCGTCGTTTACATCCCGCTTCCTACCATGAGCGACTTCCGCGATATCTACCACATCGACATGATCTGGCTGGATTTTCTCGGCTTCAACTATGGAGGAGTCGAGACGGCGGTTCGCAGAACGCTCGCAGCACAACACAATTTCCGTCCCGACGACAAGCGGGCTCTGTTTGTGTTCAGCATGATGGAGCAACTCTCGCAATTCCGCATCATCACCATGGCCTTACAGGTACTCCTTGCTTTCATTGGCACTCTGACTCTGGGGATTGGCGGCGTGGGACTCATGAACATCATGCTGGTGAGCGTCACGCAGCGTACGCGCGAGATCGGAGTGGAAAAGGCGCTGGGCGCCCGCCGCCTCGATATCCTCATGCAATTCCTATCCGAGGCGCTGGCGATTACCTTCCTCGGCGGGCTCTTGGGCATCGTCTTCGCCTACATCATTTCCGTCTCGCTGGGGAATCTCACGTTTTACAGCGCGCTGGCCCAGCACGGAGAGGCAGGCGACATCCGACTCATCATTTCACCAGTCAGTGTGTTTGTTGCTACCGGCATCTTGGCGGTTGTGGGATTGGTCAGCGGCATGATTCCAGCCGTACGCGCATCGCGTCTCGATCCGATTGAAGCATTACGCTACGAATGAGCCGGCGCTGCGGCTTCTCGCACAGACATGTCGCAAATCGATATTCTTGATTGCCCGCGTGCGCCTCGCCTTTCTCTACTGCACTGTCCAAGTAGTATTACCGCTGATGGTGCCAGAGGTGGCGGTAATCGTCGTGCTTCCCGGGGACACAGCGGTCGCTAGACCTGTACTACTGATGGTCGCAACTGCAGTGCTGCTTGAGTTCCACGTTACCGAGTTCGTGATGTTACTCGTGGTGCCATTCGAGAATGTTGCAGTAGCGGTGAATTGCTGGGTGCGGTTTGCTACGCCTGCGTTAAGGGTTGCGTTCGCTGGAGTAACTGCGATCGAACTGAGCGTTGCCGTCTGACTGCCGACCGATAAACTGGTACTCGCAGTGAGGTTCTGGGCTGAGGCGGAGATCGTTACCGTTCCATTCGCAACCCCGGTTGCTAAGCCTGCGCTGTCGATCGTAGCAACCGCGGTATTGGATGATTTCCACGTAACCCGCGTGGTGACGTCTCCACTCGTTGCTCCTGCCGGACCAAACGTTCCGGTCGCGACGTATTGTTGAGTTCCCCCGGGCTGAATGGTGGAACTGGCGGGACCGACCGCAATCGCAATCAGGTCATCCGAGCCTCGGAAAAACTCGCCGCATCCACTGAACAGTAAGAACAAGAGAGCGGCCGCAATCCTGAACCTGTAGAACCAAGCCTTCATGATTCGCACCTCGTCTGCGGCTCGGCAGTGAATCCGATGCTTTAGGGAACCGTGGTAATGATCTCCGAGTTGTTGATGCTGCCGCTTGCGGTCGAGAGTGGCGTAAGCATGCCGGTGCTGGAGTCAATTGCAAAAGTGATGAGCCCTGCCTGCGATGCGAGATACAAGAATCGGCCGGAGATATCGATGGCCACGTATAGCGGATGCGCGCTCCCGGCGAACGGAGATCCCGCAACGGTCGACAGTGCTCCCGAAGAGCTAACCTGGAAGGCTTCCAGTTCGGACAGCCCCGTATTGCTGAGTGCCACCACGTATACAAAGTTGCTATTCGGATGAACTGCAATCGAAACGCCTCGGCCAGACATTGTAGGCGATTGCGAAAGCGGCGTCAGTGAGCCGTCGCTGTTGATGAGAACGACTTTCGTAGTTGAACTTGCGTCGATGATGTACAGGTATCTGCCGTTCGGACTGATCGCGACATCCTGTTCGTTTACCGCGCCGGTCGACGCCGAGAAGTTGGTGATCGTCGGAACACCCGTGCCCGGATTGATTGCGTAAGTGGTGGCACTACCATTACCAACGTTGAAGAGGAACCGCCCGTCAGGGCTGACCACAACAAGGGCGCCAACGTTCGAACTGGAAGGCACAACGGAGCTCAAACTGAGCGCTCCAGTCGTCTGGTCAATCAGGTACACACTGATGCTGCCATTCACGACCGTGTACAGGTGTGTGCCTGCAGGATCGACGGCAATCTTCTGTGCGGGTTGACTCAAGATGACTGAGCCGTTGGGCGCGGCACTCACCCCGCCCGTGCTTCGGTTGATGATCAGGGCGCCAATTCCCGAAACGCCAACTTGAACACCAAAAGCAGAGTTCGTCTGCTCCGACGTGAAAAGGAAACGCCCCCTCGGATCGGCCTGCATAAATGGTATGAAGCCGTTAGGCCCCGTGATGAAGGCGGTGCCGCCACCGCTCGAAGATTCGGTGATTGCACCATTCGCGGGATTGATAATGCCCACATTCAGTCCCCGACCCGGAGATCCGTAAACGAAGGTGCTTTGTGTTGCCGTGGAGAAACTCACGGTTCCACCGGCACTCGTGGCGCCCCCGCTCCCACTTCCGCCAGCCGTGCCGCCTCCGATTCCGGTTCCGCCGACCGTACCACCTCCGATTCCAGTGC
>CAZBCQ010000340.1:0-3529 GCA_964490255.1 uncultured Terriglobales bacterium
GCGTAGACGAGATCGGCGATCGCGTCGACTTCGAGGCCGCTTTCCACCACCCAGTCCATGCCGGTGAGGCCAACGTCAATCACGCCCTGCGCTACGTATCGCGCCATTTCCTGCGCGCGTATCAGCATGCATTCGATTTCAGGATCGTCAGCTGTCGGAAAGTAGGAGCGTCCGCTGACGTAAATCTTCCAGCCAGCCTGGGCAAAGAGTGCGACGGTGGCGTCCTGAAGCGAACCTTTGGGGATGCCGAGGCGGATCTTGTTGGCCATTACTTGGCCTCCGTGAGCGGCAGTTCGCGGGTGAAACAGGAGCGCGTGCCCTCGTGGCACACAACTCCGTCGCCCTGCACGCGCACGCGGAACAGAAGCGCGTCCTGGTCGCAATCGGTGGAAGCGGAGACGACACGCAGCCGGTTCCCGCTGGTCTCGCCCTTCATCCAGAGCTTCTGTCGGGTTCGCGAATAGAAGGTTACGAAGCCGGTGGAGAACGTTCGCTGCAGCGATTCGGCATTGACGAAGCCGAGCATCAGGATGTCCCCGTTGTCGGCGTCCTGAACGATGGCGGGGACGAGTCCCTGCATTTTCTCGAAGTCGATATTCATTCGTTTTCCCTAAAAGCAAAAAGCCCGCTGATTTCGGTCAGCGGGCTCTGGATCTTGTTCTACTTTGCTTTTCGCTAGTAGCAGACCTCCGCTGACACGCTCGCCGCGCGGTGATGATGATGGTGGCGATGGGTCAACGTAGTCATTGCGAAGACACAGAATAGAGGCGTGCCGCTTGCAATGTCAATCAGGAACAGTTTGAAAATTCCGTTACGACGTAGCGGATTCTTCAATGCGTACCAATTCACGGCAGAGGAGGCGACTCAGGACCACTTACCTTCCATACAGGACTAGAATAAATAGGGGCTCGTTATGTCCTCTCTGAAGCAAATGCTCGATCAAAATGTGCGGGAAGCCGCGCCCGAGTTGGTCGAGAAGCTTGACGATAAGAACCGGGTGCGCTGCTACTCCTGCGGGCATGAATGCCCAATTCCTGATGGCCAATCGGGTGTGTGCAAAGTTCGCTACAACCGTGGCGGACACCTCTACGTGCCCTGGGGATACGTGGGCGGGGTGCAATGCGATCCAATTGAGAAGAAGCCGTTCTTTCATGCGTATCCCGGAGCGCTCGCGTTCAGCTTTGGCATGCTCGGGTGCGATCTGCATTGCTCTTATTGCCAGAACTGGGTGACCTCACAGGCGCTGCGCGATCCCGATGCTGTGAGCCCTCCGCACCAGACGTCGCCGGAGCAGTTGGCGCAAGCGGCGGTGCGTCAGGGTGCGCGCGTGCTGGTCAGCACGTACAACGAGCCGCTGATCACCAGCGAATGGGCCGTCGCGGTCTTCAAGGAAGCGCGTGCGGCGGGATTGGCGACGGGATTCGTGTCCAACGGAAACGGCACGCCGAAAGTACTGGACTTCCTGCGCCCGTGGGTTGATCTTTATAAGGTTGACCTGAAGAGCTTCGACGATCAGCACTACCGCAAGCTGGGCGGGCGCTTGCAACCGATTCTCGACACCATTCGCCGCCTGAAGCAGATGGATTTCTGGGTTGAGATTGTCACGCTGGTCATTCCCGGCTTCAACGATTGCAGCCGTGAGTTGCGGCAGATGGCGGAGTTCATCGCTGGCGTCTCGCCGGAAATTCCGTGGCACGTCACGGCGTTCCACGAGGATTACAAAATGACTGGTTGCGGAAACACTCCGGTAGAGACGTTAATGCGCGCGACAGATATTGGGCACGAAGCCGGACTGAAGTTCGTATATGCCGGCAATCTGCCGAACCGGGTTGGCAATCGAGAGAACACCTATTGCTGCAGGTGCCACGAACTGCTGATCGAGCGCTGCGGGTACTGCATCGTCGCCTACCACGTGACGCGTCAAGGCAGGTGTCCGTCTTGTGATGCGCGCGTCCCCGGGAAATGGGACCCGAAGTTCGGCGGTCAGCGGACGACGAGGCCGTTTGTGCCAATGAGCGTCGCTCAGTAAGACCATGTTCCCCCCGGAACTCTGAGCAAACCAACGCGACGCCGCTACCAGCTACGCCAGTGCAAACTCACTTCACGCTCATCTGAAAACTGTCAATAGCAGCCGTCACAGACGTCGTCACCGACGTGGCACCCTGCCTTGAATTGGCCTATTCGCGAGCATATACTCGGCGGTTTGGCGCAATTGGTTTTTGAGCAGGCGTTGGAACGCGCCAACACGAAGTTCCCCGCCTATCGGAGCAGCTCTTATGAGTATTGAAACACCCACACTCCCCCTTGAGCAGGAGACCAATCCGTGGATGGCACAAGCGGCGCGGTTCGACATCGCCGCTCGTAAGCTAAACCTCGACGAAGGTCTATGGAAGGTTCTCCGCTACCCCAACCGGGAGATCATCGTTCATATTCCTGTACAACTCGACAATGGCAAGCTGGAAGTTTTCACCGGCTATCGTGTCCAACATTCCATCGCTCGCGGGCCCGCTAAAGGCGGCATCCGCTATAGCCCAGATGTCACCCTCGATGAAGTCCGCGCCCTTGCGAGTTGGATGACGTGGAAGTGCGCAGTCGTCAATATCCCCTTCGGCGGAGCCAAGGGCGGCATCATTTGCGATCCGAAAAAAATGTCGCGCGGCGAGCTCGAGCGCATGACGCGCCGTTATACCGCCGAGCTGTTCGAATTTATCGGACCGGAAAAAGACGTCCCCGCGCCCGACATGAACACCAACGAGCAGACCATGGCGTGGATCATGGATACCTACTCCATGCATATGCGCCAGACAGTCACGGCGGTCGTCACCGGCAAGCCCGAAAACATGGGCGGCTCCAAGGGGCGTCGCGAAGCCACTGGACGCGGCGTGATGGTCGTCACCGATGAAGCCCTGAAGCGCTTCAACCTGCAGCGCGAGAGCACTCGCGTGATCGTGCAGGGCTTCGGTAATGTCGGATCCAACGCTGCGCGCCTGATGCACAACGCGGGATACAAGATCATCGGCATAGCCGAGTACGATGGCGGTCTCTACAACAAGAATGGCATCGACATCAACGCGCTCGTTGAGCACAAAGCGAAAACCGGCAGCATCACTGGATTCAAAGGTGCCGAACCCGCTGACCGCCACGAACTGCTCGTGACCGATTGCGATGTGCTGGTTCCAGCCGCAACCGAAAACGTCATTACAACTCGCAACGCCGACAAGATCAAGGCGCGCATTCTCGTCGAAGGCGCGAACGGTCCGACAACAGCCGCGGCTGACGAGATTCTGGCCGACAAGAACATCTTCGTGATCCCAGACATTCTTGCCAACGCGGGCGGCGTCACCACTTCGTACTTCGAGTGGGTGCAGGACCGCCAGGGCTACTTCTGGCAGGAATCGGTGGTCAACCAGCAACTCGATCACATCATGCGATCATCATTCGACGCAGTCGTCGCCTATGCGCAGCAGCACAGCGTCAACAATCGCATCGCGGCGTACATGGTCGCGATCGACCGCGTGCAGGCAGTCAT
>CAZBCQ010000341.1:0-3487 GCA_964490255.1 uncultured Terriglobales bacterium
TGCTCATGAGCGGTCTCCTGCTTCATGCCTTGGCGGCAAACTTTCGTGACAACCATGAATTTCGCTCATTTGTGGTGAACGCGATGTTAGCAGGAATACGGAGCTCCACCTCCGTACCTGCACCGACTTCGCTCCAGACGGTGAACTTACCTTGAATGAGTGCGGCGCGTTCCTTCATCCCACGCAAGCCGTAATGACCCTCGTTACCCGGGCTTGAGACAACCGCTGGGTCAATCCCTTTTCCATCGTCGCGCACGCGCAAACGGAATTGCTCATGGTCATAGCGGATTTCAACCTCGATCCGCCGTGCCTGCGAGTGGCGAAAAGCATTCCGCAGCGCTTCCGTTGCGATTTTGTAGATCTCGTCCCGGATGATGGGATGGAGATTACGCGTCTCACCCTCAACTGCTACGTGGAAGACAGGCCGTTGGTCGGTGGAATGAACGGCAAGTTCTTCCCCGACCGTACTTATCGCGAGCGCGAGATCGTTGGTTTCGACTGTTGAAGCGCGAAGTCCCTGCACTGCATTACGACCTTCTGTGATTGCCTCCGCGGCCTGCTCGATTGTGCTGTCTAACTGCTCTTGCGCTTCCATCGGACGCTCTCGCAGTATCTGCGAAACAGTTTGCAGCCGAAGCAGCAAGCCATGGAAGCTCTGCAGCAAAGTGTCGTGCAGGTCCCGAGCAATGCGTGTGCGCTCGCTGACCCGCGCATCCAGCGTCATCTCGAATTGGTGGTGCAAGTACCGAACACGCCATTGGTAAGCCACCCACAACAGCGCCAGGAAAATTGCAGCGCACACAGCCCGAAACCAGTTCGTCTCGTAATACGCGGGCGCGATGGAGAATTCCAGCGTATCTCCCTGTTCGTTCCACACTCCACTATTGTTGCTCGCGAGGACGCGAAACCGGTAGGCGCCAGGAGGAAGATTCGTATAGTGCGAGTGGCGCGGGTTGACCGGCACTCTCCAGTCGCTGTCCTGACCGTCTAGCTTGACGCGGAATTGCATCTTCTCGGGCGCGACGAGGCTGAGAGCGGTGTAGTCGATCTGCAGGTCATGGATACGTGGCGGAAGGCGCAGCTTTGAACCTGCTTCGCCCGGCAAGTTCTGCCAATACGTCTTCTGGTCGGCGATAACTTGCAGGATGTGCGTCGGTGGCGGAAGTTTGTTGAAAGGAAGATGACCGGGATCGACAACTTGAACTCCTTCTCCGGAGAGAAACCACAGCCTGCCGTCGGTGGACTTCGCCACGGTAGGACTGAAGGGGGTAGCCGCAGTCGCACGGAGCTGGACGCCATCCGCGGCATCCCAGACCGTAGTCTTAACGGTACGCGTCGGGTCGGCGACCCACTCCTCCAGTTCGCTGCGAGTTATGCGGACGAGGCCGCAGCCCGTGTACAACCACAACGCGCGATCGTCGTCCTCGATTGACCAGTGAATGGCATCACATGGCAACCCGTTGCTTGTTGCAAGTGTAATCACGTGACCATCTTTGATCCGGCTAACGCCGCCGTGTTCGGTTGCTGCCCACAAAGCCCCATCGCCGTCGAGTCGAAGACCGGCGACTTCGCCCTTAGCAAGCCCATCCGCGGCTGTGTACGATGCGCGGACCTGACCGTCCTTGAAGTACAGCACGCCCCCGCCCTGCCAGAATGCAAGCCACACTCCGCCTTGCTCAGTTACCACAATCTTGGCTTGTTGATGCCGCCCCAGCGCTGACCAGGGAAAATGTTCTACCAAACGTCCATTGTGCATGTGCGACAAGCCGCTTTCGCCAGAAAGCCAGAGATTTCCTGAGCTGTCGCCTGAGATGGAATAGACTTCTTTGCTGGGGACGCCAGGCAGGCGCACGAATCTGCCGCGTTGGAAGTATGCCAACCCATGTTCGGCGAACGTCGCCCAAATCCGTCCACCAGCATCGTGAAATAAAGATTGCACAAAGTTATCGGGCAGACCATTCGCTTTGCGATAGATGGTGGTTTGTCCATTGTTCCATTGGGTCAGACCGTCGTGAGATGCCACCCAAACGCTTCCATCTATGCCCGCGACCAGGGACGTAGTCAAGTCGCTGGACAAGCCTTGTTGGACGGAAATAGTGGTGACGGGCAGCTTCCGAAAGCGGTCGAGCCCTTGCGAACTCGCGTACCAGATAGTTCCCTCACGATCCTCAAACAAACTGCAGCTGATGTCTCCTGAGAGCCCGTCTGACTTCCTAAAGACATCGGTCTGGCCATGATGTACATGGATGAGCCCGCGCCCGTACGTTCCTATCCAAAGGCCTCCATCGCGGTCGCGGAGCAGTTTATTCGAGTCCACATCCCCATCGGTCAGTGTCGCATCCCGATTCACTGCGCTGTGAATCGGATATGGTTCCAGTTTGTCCGCAAGCGGCCGCTTCAGGCCTGCCCTACTGATTCCAATCAAGACCCAGCCATCAGCGGAGGTCACGATATCACCGACGTTTTTCCCTTTTGGCGTCGCATATCGTTTGGGAGATCCTGGGTTCCACCGCCACAGTCCAGACTCTGCGCCGACCCACAGAGTGCCCGACCTGTCCTCACCCAAACTCCAAACGAATCCACCGAAGGCACCGTCCTGCGCGTAGCACTCGGCATGACCGCTTCGAATTGCGCACAGCCTGCCGCCCGGCGTATCGCTCGCGGTGCCAAATACGCCGGCCCAAACCGTCCCTTTGCGATCTTGAAGCAAGGACGTGATGAATGCTTCGCCAATCTCAGGGTACCGCGTCAGTTTGCTGCCATCCCAGCTCAAGAGGCCGGCAAATGTGCCAATCCAAAGCGTGCCGTCTCTGGTAACAAGAAGACTGTAAGGCTTGTCGGGAAGCTGCTGACCCGCGGGTGGTTGCCAGGGAATCGCGTGCAGTCCATCGAATTGAAATAATCCGAATTCGCTACCTAGCCAGAGATACCCGTCGGGCGTTTGAGCCATCGCGAAGATGGCGCCCACGGAGAATCCGTCGCGCGCCGTCCACGATGTATGCCCGTACTGGCTGATGTCCAGCGATGGGTCCAGCGCAAGCAGGCGAGGTGAGCCGAGCAGCGCGTGGAGCATACCAATCGTGATGAGCAACAGCCAACGTTTCATTCGTGACCAAACCAGATCGGCAAGCACCGGTAAGACCATCAAACGAATGTGAACCGCGCCTGCGAATCACAACATCAATCTGTGTATCTCAAGTACAAAGAGCTTACGGTGACCCTAATCACAACGCCAAAAGAGTAAGAATTAGGGCCCTCGGGATTGTGCTCACACCTGTTCCACTTCATGCTTTCGCGATTCCCGCGGAATTGCCAGTCACCCGGTCATGTTTCCGACCGGCCGCGAACGCGATATTTGAAGCAACACGGAGTTCCACTTCGGTGCCTGCACCGACTTCGCTCCATACCACGAGCTTACCTCCGATCAGTGTGGCGCGCTCCCTCATCCCTTGCAAGCCATAATGCCCCTCATTGTTTCTAGCTGAGA
>CAZBCQ010000342.1:0-3455 GCA_964490255.1 uncultured Terriglobales bacterium
GTGATCACCGCGGCAGGCACCTGGTAATCGAAGAACGCGTTCCCGCCCTCTGCGTTGATTGCCTGAATGCGCGCGGCGACTACCGGATCGTTTGGCACGGCGAACGGTAGCCGGTCGATGATGACGCAGCTCAACTGTTCACCCTGCACATCCACGCCCTGCCAGAACGACGCCGTCGCAAACAGCACGGCGTTCGGGGTCATGCGGAATTCCTCGAGCAACGCTGACTTTGGCGCTGTCCCTTGTAACAACATGGGATATTGCAGTTCTCCCAGCAGGCGATCGTGCACATCCCGCATGAGGGCAAAGCTGGTGAACAGGCAAAATGCCCGTCCCTGGCTGATTTCCAGCAGCTCGCGAATCCGATTCGCCGCCTTGGCCGCAAACTGCGGAGCCGTAGGTTCCGGCAACTCCGGTGGCACGTACAACAGCGCCTGGTTCTCGTAGTCGAAGTGCGAAGGCACGATCAGCTCGCGCGTGCTCTCCAGTCCCAGCCGCCCGCGGATGTATTCGAAACCACCACCAACGGCCAGCGTAGCTGAAGTCAAGACAGCCGTGTCCAGTTTGGCGAAAAGCGTCTGCTGCAGGATGGCGGACACATCGATCGGAGTGGCTTGCAGAAACACGTGCTGCGCTCCCCGTAATTGTTGTCCGTTCCTCTGGCGACCTCCGCGGCGTTCGATCCAGAACACCGTGTTGTGATCGTCGGACTCCATCAGGAACGACAGTTGCACACGCAGTTCATGCGCGCGTCGCAGCAGATTGTTTACTTCCTCTGGCTTCGGGCTAAGGGCGTTCAACTCCGAGCCCACCCGCCCAATAGCGTTCATCAGGCCGTCGTACTCGCCGCCATGCTCTTCGAGAAATGTCTGCCTGTGCGCGAACGGAAAACGCGACTCGCCTTCGGGCAGCAGGGAGAAAAAGAATTGCGCGCGCTCCCGCAAACTGCGCAAAGACGATCCCACGGCAGCCGACGCCAGCTTCTCGCGCTGCAAAGTCTGGTCGACATCACGCGCAAAGTCATCAATCTTGGCGGTGCTGACGTTGACGCCGAAGTAGCTCGACGCCACCTCTTCGAGTTCATGCGCTTCGTCGAAGATCACTGCCGCGCAGTCAGGCAGGATTCCCACGTCCGGCGCATCTTCCGCGGCCATCTTGATCGCCAGGTCAGCAAAGAACAGGTGATGATTGACGATGATGATGTCGCTCTCGGCGGCCCGCCGGCGCATTTCGGTGACGAAGCAACGGTCGTACTGCGAGCACTTTTGCCCGGTGCAGCTTTCGGCGCGCGCGTCCAGCTTGGGCCAGAGCTCGCTCGTCTCCGGCAAAACCGTTAGCTCGGCGCGGTCGCCATTCTGGGTTTCTTTCTCCCAATCGGCAATGGCGCGATACTGATTGATCTCGTCGAGACCATTCAGCACCGGCTGATCGGTGAGTTCGTAAAGCTTTTTCCGGCACAGATAGTTGTTGCGCCCCTTCATGTAGCAGACGCGCAGCGGACCGGCAACTCCGGCATCGGCATCGGCCGATCCTTCGGGCGCAAACAGCTTCTGCAAAAAAGGGATGTCTTTATAGAAGAGCTGCTCTTGCAGGTTCTTGGTTCCGGTCGAGATGATGACACGCTTGCCGCTGCGGATCACGGGCGCCAGATACGCCAGCGTCTTGCCGGTGCCGGTTCCGGCCTCCACGATCAGATGGCGCTTCTCTTCGAGCGCCGCCTCGACGGCCTGAGCCATCTCCAGTTGTCCGCGGCGGAATTCGTACGCCGGATGCGCCTTCGCGAGAATTCCCCCGGGAGCAAAGAATCGATGCAAGGTGAACGAAACAGCGGATTGGGACGTGGAAGACAAAGCGGAAAAGAGTCGCTCTCTATAATAGCGTTAGTTCATCGCAGATGATGCTGAGGATTCTCAGGACCTCCGCGTACTCCCCGTCCTCTGTAGTGAAAAGATTTCTGTGACTACTACCGCCAATCCGCTCAAGCTCCCGACCCTCGTCATTGTGGGCCGCCCCAACGTGGGTAAGTCCACGCTCTTTAACCGGCTTGTTGGACGGCGGCGCGCGATTGTCGGAGATGAGCCTGGCATTACGCGCGACCGTCTCTACGGATTCGCGCACTGGCTGGATCGCAATTTTCGTGTGATCGATACCGGTGGCATAATTCCGGACGACAAAGAACTGATCCCCTCTGAGATTTACCGCCAGGCGAAGGTTGGACTGGAAGAAGCCGATGCCGTGGTCATGGTGATTGACGGCCGTACCGAGCTTGCCTCGCCTGACCTGGAATTGGCGCGCCTGCTATTGCGTAGCGGGAAGCCGCTGTTTCTGGCAGTCAACAAGATCGACACGCCAAAGTTGGAAGCCGAAGCTGAGAATTTTCGGCGGTTGGGCATTAAGAACGTGTTCCCGATTTCCGCCGAAAACGGAAATGGCATTGCCGAATTGCTGGAAGCTGCTCTGGAAGTGATGCCAGTAGGAGCCGAAGAAGCAACGCCGGAAGACACAGCGCCTGAGGCCACGGAAGAATCCGTGCCAGAAGCGCAGGGCGAAGAGTCCGCCACCGAAGCTGCGCCTGCGCGCGAGACGAAAATCGCCATCATCGGACGTCCCAACGTGGGTAAGTCGACGCTGCTGAATGCGCTGACCGGAACGGCACGAGCCATCGTCTCGCCTATCCCCGGCACCACGCGCGACGCCGTGGATGAAGTCGTCGAGCACAATGGCAAGACCTATCGATTCATCGACACCGCCGGTATCCGCCGCAAGGGCCGCACCGAACTGATGGCCGAGAAGCTTTCGGTTGTCATGGCGCGCAAGCACCTCGAAGCTGCGGACGTGAGCCTGCTCATCATCGACGCCACCGAGGGTGCCACGGCTCTGGACGCCAATATCGGGGGCTACGCGCATGAGAGCGGCCGGTCCGTGATTATCGTGGTCAATAAATGGGACCTGGTTGTCGAGCGCGCTAAGCAACTCAAAGCCGAAGCCGGCAAGGCGAAGATCAAGGCGGAAGTTCCGCGTCGTGCAAGAGTCATGCTCGACGAAGCAATGCGTAATGCCGATCCTCAGGCCTACGAAGAAGAAATACGGCGCAGCCTGAAGTTCCTGGAATACGCGCCCATGATCTTCGTTTCGGCCACGACGGGACGCAATATTGACAAGCTGTTCCGCGAAATTGAAATTGTGGCCGCCGAACGGCGCAAACGCATCTCGACCGGCGAGATGAACCGATTCCTCGAACACGTCGATTTCGAGCGAACCTCGGTGCCGTACAAAAGCCGGGTACGCATCATGTACATGACCCAGGTGGCAGTCGCGCCGCCGACATTCATGCTGTTCACGGATCGCGATGTGAAGCTGCACTTCTCCTATCAACGCTTCATTGAAAATCAAATCCGGCGGGCATTCGGATTCGTGGGCACGCCAATCTGGATCAAGACCCGCGCGCGAAATCC
>CAZBCQ010000343.1:0-3444 GCA_964490255.1 uncultured Terriglobales bacterium
ACCAGATCCACGTTCAAATGAAGCTGCTCGGCGATGGTGCGGGAGATCTGCGAGACCTCCAGCGTGTGCGTCAGGCGATTGCGGAAGTGATCGGAGTGACGCCCGGTGAACACCTGTGTCTTGTCTTCCAGGCGACGGAAAGCTCGTGCGTGAATGATGCGGTCGCGGTCACGTTGGTAATCGTTGCGATAGGGATGCGGCGGTTCCGGAAAGCGGCGTCCGCGCGACTGCTCGACTCGCACAGCGTAAGGGGCGAGCATTAGAGCAGTGTAACAGTTGATAGTTGTTAGTTGGCAGTTGCTGGCTTCTGACCCATCTTCCCCTTGAGCCCTTCTGAAACCAACAATCATCCAATCGAGAGCTCTTTAGGAAGCATGTCATCTCTTGGGTGGTTGCCAAAAAATGAAGGAGCACTTATGGAAAGCAAAACAGTAGGCACTACAGTGAATAAAATCGCCATCATCACGGGTGGAAGCCGTGGGCTCGGTCGCAACACAGCTGTCAATCTTGCTCGGCGCGGCGTGGACATTATCTTCACCTACCGCGCGAATCGCGCAGAGGCCGATTCCCTCATCCGCGAAATCGAAGGGCTGGGAGCGAAGGCAGCCGCATTTCAACTCGACACCGGCGCCATTCGTGCACTTGACGGATTTGTAGACGAGCTCCGCAAGACACTGCAGAGCTGGGGGCGGGAGCGCTTCGATTACCTTGTGAACAATGCCGGCAATTCTCTGCATGCCAGTATCGAACAAACCACTGAGGCGCAATTCGATGAGATCGTCAACGTTCACTTCAAGGGCGTTTACTTCCTCACTCAGAAACTGCTTCCTCTGATGAATGATGGCGGCCGTATCGTGAATATTTCGTCAGGACTAGCGCGATTTGCTTTCCCCGGCAGCTCCGTGTACGGAGCTACAAAGGGAGCGGTCGAGGTGCTGACCCGCTATCTGGCCAAAGAACTCGGGCCGCGCCGCATCACCGCCAATGTGGTTGCGCCGGGTGCTATCCAAACAGACTTTAGTGGCGGGATGGTGCGGGACAATCCCGAAGTTAGTAAGCGTGTCGCTGAAGTAACTGCGCTGGGTCGTCCGGGAGTGCCCGATGATATCGGCCCGATGATTGCCGCTCTTCTCTCTGACGAGAATCGCTGGGTGAATGCGCAGCGAATTGAAGTGTCGGGCGGCATGATGCTATGAAGTAGGTGCGCAAAAAGCACTATGGGGTAGCCGGTAGCTAGTAGTTGATCGAAAAACATCAGCTACCTGCTACAAACTACCCCATTGAACAAACTAGTCGCTACCCGCTACAACTACGGCTTTTGCGTGGGCGACGTCCCGCTTTCGCGCGCCAGTTTCACGCGCGCCGCATCCAGCTTCCTCTGGACCTTCGCGACGTCGTTACTGTCCACCTCAGCCGAAACACTCTTCGACCACTCGTGTAGCGCACGTTCCCAGGAGGCGGCTGCCAACTTCAGGCGATCCGTTCGCTGGAACAAGTCGCCGAGGTGATCGAGCACAGTGGGATCGTTATTGGTGGCGGCCTTGCGCAAGTAATCTTCCGCCATGTCGTAATTGCCCATCTTGTAATAGGCCCATCCGAGCGAGTCGAGATAAGCGTAGTTTTGCGGCTCGAGTTGCACAGCCTTCTTGATGTATCCGAGGGCCTCGTCAAGACGCACACCCCGGTCGGCGAGCGTGTAACCGAGGTAATTCAGCGCCGCAGCGTTACTGGGGTTCGAGTTGATCAGCTGCCTGAAGATCTGTTCCGATTGGTCGTACTTCTTCTCGCGCTCGTAAATGGACGCCAGGGTGAACTCCGCGTCGTCCTTATCCTCGGGTTTAGTGGAGAGTTGCACTGCGCGATTCGCGCTCTCTTCCGCCTCGGGATACCGCTTCAGGCGCGCGTAGATATTTGCGAGAGCGCCATAAATTTCACGGTCGTCGGGCGTGCCTTTCAGCATGCCTTTGACCTGGGCAATGGCAGCATCGGGCTGACCTGAATCGGCCGTCAGGCCGGCAAGCACCAGCTTCAAGTTCCGGTCTTGCGGATATTTGTTAACCGCCTCTTGCGCGACGGCCATGGCGGACTTCCAGTCCTTCGCGTTCTGATATGTGTCGATAATCTGCTGATACGCGCGGACAGAAGTGTCTTTGTCGCCGAGGTCGATTTCCTTGCGGAAGGTGTCAACCGCGAGCTGTGTCTTGTTCTGGTCGCGGTAAACGCTACCGAGACGCTCGAGGAAGATCGAGCGGTTATTGCGCTCGCTGGCGGTATAGCTGTTGTCGGGCTTTTCGCTCTTCTTGAGCAGTTGCTGCAGCAACAGGGCAGCCTGATCGTAATTGCCCTGCGCCTGGTAGATCACCGCCTCGTTGAATGGAACTTCAACCGAATCCTGGAGCTCGGCGCCGGCCTTCTTCAGAGCATCGAGCGCGGCATCGTATTTGCCGGTACGACGGTAGACTTCGGCGATGCGCATGTAACTTTGCGCGTCATGAGGATCGCTGTCCACGATCTGCTTGAACGTGTCGAGAGCGGCATCCGTCTGATTGTCGCTCAGGAGACTTTGCGCCAGACCTCGCATCGCTTCCAGATTGTCTTTGTCTTGGCTGACGGCGGCACGGTAAGCAACGATCGCGTTCTTGTAGTCGTGTTGCTGCTCGTAGGTGTAGCCGAGTGCGGAATAGATCTTAGAGGTGCGGTCGGCCTCCGGAACCGCATTCAGAACCTGGGCCGAGCGCTTGGAATCGCCTTCCTCGTTGTAGAGATAGGCGAGCATGGTGACGGCCTCTTCCGAGTTCGGCTGCAGCGCAACCGCAGTCTTGAATTCGTTTTCCGCCTTCAACATATCGTTGTTCAGGCGGTAGAGCCGTCCGAGCAACATGTGATTCTCGATGTTGTTCGGCTCGATGCGCACAATCTGCTCGTATTGCTCGATGGCGCGCTTGAGAATCTCCTGCGATTGCGGAGTGCTCTGCTGATCGCCGAGGCCGCGCAGGTATATACGTCCAAGCAGCTTACGGGCATCCAGATTGTTCGGGTCGCGCTTGATGATGTCCTGCGCTTCCTCTACGGCATCGCTGATCCGACCCGTCTTGGCGTAGAGTTCGGCCAACCCGGAATTGAGGTACTCAGACCCAGGGTCGTTCTGGATAGCCAGCCGATACTCTTCAATCGCCTTGTTCGCAAACTCACTACTCTGGTAGATCGAAACCAGCTCCTCGTACATGTGCGCGAGGGAGTAGTGGTAGTACGCCTGGGCACGGTCGGGAGCCTTTTTGGGCTCCGCCGAGGTGTTATTGCCACTGGCATTCGTGCCGGCGGCTGCAGGCGTGCTCTTCGCATCCGGGGTGGTAGTCGGGGCATTAGCGTCGGTCTGTGCAAAAGCTGGAACAGCGACAGCGAACGCCAGCAAAAGGGCTGGTTTACGAATGTCCATGAGTGCCT
>CAZBCQ010000344.1:0-3440 GCA_964490255.1 uncultured Terriglobales bacterium
ACGCCTTGCGGCGTTGTCACCAATCCAGCGAGTCCGTATGCGGGTAAAGCCTGGGTATCGCCCGCATTCGTCAGTTTCTTCCGGCCCTCAGGGATTAATCCGTCCTACGTTCCGCTGTTGCAGGCCGCCGCTCCCGCGTGCCTGCAAATCGCGCAACAACTGGTTAGCGCTTATGGCCTCGGACTCGGAGTCCCCATTCCGTTTAGCGATGAGCCCGCGAACTTGTCGAACGGCTCTTCCGTTTATCACGGACTCACCGTCAACCTGCGCAAGAACTTCAGCAACCACTACCAGTTCTTCGGCTCCTACACCTGGTCGCATGCGATCGACGACAGCACCGACCTCGAGTCGCCGCTCACGCCGCAGAACAACTACTATCCCGCGGGCGATCGGGGCAATTCCAGCTTCGATCAGCGGCACAACTTCGTGTTCAGCGCCGTCTATCAGTCTGGAATCGTCAGAAATTCCGGCTTCAGCCGGATCTGGAATAACTGGACGGTGTCGCCCATCTTGCAGGTCGCGTCGGGCCGGCCGTTCAACATCATCACCTACAACGATCGCAACTTCGATCTGTCTCTCAGCACCGATAGACCGAAAGTTGTTCCTGCTGGAACCGCAGTGAACTCATGCGGCGATCCGCTGGTCGCGTCCAAATTTTCGCCGACCGGATTCTTCCAGTTACCCTGCCCCGGCGACGGCCAGTTCAATGGCAACCTGGGCCGCAACACCGCTTACAAGCCATGGACCTTCTTCAACGATATCCGTTTCGCGAAGCAGATCTCGCTGACCGAGCGCCTGAAGATGCAAGGGATCATGGACGTGTTCAACCTGATCAACCGCTTCAACGTCGCCGACGTGAATCCGCTCTACACCAACGCCGGCCAAGCGACAGCGGCTTTCGATCCACGCCAGTTCCAGTTCGCGCTGAAACTGAGCTGGTAAGAGTTGTTTGATTTGATGAATTGTGGTTTTGATTTTGGTTTTTGATGCTGGTATTTGATGGTGCCCCACATCTGCCTGTTTTTTGGCAGATGTGGGGTAATCGGACGCCTGCGCTTTTCTTTTCCCGGGAGCCAAAAGTTAGTTGTTGTCATCACGAGCGGACGTCAGTCCGCGAGGGATCTGCAGTCTCGGGTGCCCCATCCCAGCCTTCTTTTGGCTAGGGTGGGGTCCTCAGATCCTCCAATTACCGATTACCTATTCCGCAATTACCAATCGTTTCCTGCCTCTGTGAATTTCCCCAAACCACACAAATTCAGGCTCGCCACGCCCGTTGACATGCACTCGTTCCGGGACTAACCTCCCATCGTCTTCTCCCGGGCTTCGTTCTGAGATTCATGGGCCCCATTCCTTCCAAAAAGAAAAACACAATCGCTAGGAGGACGTTATGCGGAAATTGCTGACCGTGCTTTTGGGGCTCGGTGTCTTTGCTTGCTGTATGCCATGCGCTGCGCAGCAGGCAAAGCCAGGCGTGGCACCACCGCCGAACATGTTGCAGTTGGTCATCGAACAAGTGAAGCCCGGCAAGGGCGGACCTCACGAGAAAACCGAAGCTGCTTACGTCGCCGCGTTTTCAAAGATGAAAGATCCCGCGCACTACATCGCCATGACTGAGCTGAGCGGTGGCAACGACGCGTGGTTCCTCGCCGACACCAAGGACTGGGCCTACTTCGAAAAGGGCGTCGACGAAATGACAAATGGACCTCTTAGTAGCGAGTTGCAAAAGGTCTCGCTCGCCGATGGCGATCTGCTGAGCGAAACACGTACCTACTTCCTCGAGTACATGCCCGAGCTCAGCTATCGCCCGGACAACAATATTGGCGAGGCACGTTACATGCTCGCCGACGTTGTCCGCGTGAAGCCGGGACACGGCAAGGAGTTCGAGGAATTGCGGAAACAAATCAACGCCGCCCACGAAAAGGTAAATATGGACGAGCACATGATCGTCTATTACGCCGGCATCGGCACGCGAAGTGGGATGTATATCATTTTCGAGCCGCTCAAGACTCTTTCTTCCATGGACGAGATCCAGAAATTGCATGGTGACGGGAGCGACTACCGCAAAGCCCTCGGCGACGAGTTCATGCAGAAGGCGCGCGAGTTCAACTCCAGCAATCTGGTTAGCATGGAGACACAACTGTTCAGCATCGATCCCCACATGAGCTTCGTCAGTGACGAAGTTGCGAGCGCAGCGCCCAGCTTCTGGCATCCCAAGACCCAACTGGCCAAGAAGAGCGCAGCGACGCCCGCGGGAAAGAAGGAACCGGAAAAGAAGTAGTCTCATGCGAACAGTTCGGGGATCTCGCTGCGAGATCCCCGCGTTCGCACTTCAGCACTCAGAGAGAACTAACCGCTGACCACTAATCACTCTTCACTCGCAGTTACTCTCGATTTCACAATCTCGATTCCCCCCTTGCGCGCTCGCCGCGGATCATCAAAACTAGTTACGTAAGCTTTAAGCTCTATCTTCAAAGCTCTGCCGGGAGAGTACCCTGCTCGGGACCGCTCCAGCCCAGGACCGATGAACGATTTGCGCATGTATCAGTTTCTATTTGCGGCAGCGGCCGGAATCGGCACGCTCATGATCTACCTTGCGCTGCGCAAGCGTAAGTCCGCCGACCAATTGGAGCGCGAACGCCGGTTACGGCTCAGCCAGGTTGGGCGCATTACCGATGGCACCGTCATCGACGCACAGGAAATGGCCAGCAATAACGGCAAAGGGAATCCGGTCCAGTTGCTCATCTATCACTACGACGTGGCCGGTGTCTCCTACGAAGCCTCGCAGGACATCACCCACCTGCGCCAGTTTGTCGACATTCACACCTGCCGCATCGGACTGCCGACTTCTGTTCGCTACGATCCGCAAAATCCAGGCAATTCCATCGTGATCTCGGAGAGTTGGATCGGCCTGCGCGCAAGGTAAAGACAAACGCGTGCCGCAAATCATCGCGTCCGGTGTACAATCCCGACTCCAACCGGCACTGAATAACTGGGCACCCTAAGGAATTTACGAACTTGTAGTCAGGAGGCGTGATGAGATCCCCTGCTCTTACCCGACTGCTCACCTTGTTGATGTTCCTGAGCGCTGTTGCTGTCGCGCAAAGCGCGAGTAAGTCGCAGCTGAAAACCAATTCCAGTCAAGCCCAAATTAGAGACCTGTACGATCGCTGGGCCAAAGCTTTTGAAGCGCGCGACATTGACGGCATCATGGCCGTTTATGCCCCTGGAGAAACCGTTGTCGCTTACGACATCGTGCCGCCGTTGCAGTACAAGGGAAACGCTGCGTATCGCAAAGACTACGCAGATTTCCTCGACCAGTTCGACGGTCCCATTCATGTTGAGTTTCGCGACCTGCGCATCGTGAGCAGCGGCGACGTTGCCTTCATCCATGCGCTGGAAAGAGTTACCGGCAAGATGAAGAATGGTCAACCGCTGGACTT
>CAZBCQ010000345.1:0-3429 GCA_964490255.1 uncultured Terriglobales bacterium
ATGGAATGGCCAACACACTCGCCGAAGTCGCACGACGTGTTCGCAAACGAACTGGCCTGAATCGCGTATGCCTGAGCGGTGGGACGTTTCAGAACCTGCACTTGTTTACCAACTTCCAATCGCTTTTAAGTGATGGTGGCTTCCAAGTATTTACGCACTCCGAAGTTCCAGCCGGTGATGGTGGACTCAGCCTAGGACAGGCGATGGTTGCGGCGCGCATCCTAAATCCGAAGTAAGAGAAACTGTTGGCGGAGTGCCAGCTTCGCTACAATCGTCTTGTGGATTTCATTCTGACTGATATCGAAGCTCGCGTGCTCGGGGCCCTGGCTGAAAAAGAAAGCACTACTCCCGACTACTATCCTCTATCGCTGAACGCGCTGGTCAATGCCTGTAATCAGAAATCGAATCGCGATCCCGTGATGAATCTGGACGAAGATGCGGTGCGGGATGCGCTTAATTCACTGAACGCGAAGAATCTGGCGGGCGCGGTTAGCGGTGCCGAAAGCCGCGTCACCAAGTACGAGCATCGTTTGCAGGAAGTTTTCAACTTCACGCGCGGAGAGGCTGCCGTAATTTGTGCGCTGCTGCTTCGGGGACCGCAGACACCGGGCGAATTGCGCGGGCATAGCGAGCGTATATATCAGTTCTCCGAGCTTTCGGATGTGCAATCCACGCTGCAGCGGTTGAGGCAGCGCGAACCGGCGCTGGTCCGAGTGCTCCCAAGGCAGCCCGGAACGAAAGAAGCGCGTTATATGCATCTGTTCTGCGGCGACGCTGCTCCAGCATCCCCGGAACCGACTTCAACGCAGACGGGCAGTTCCCTCGCAGATGACCGTGTGACACGACTGGAAACTGTTGTCGAGTCGCTGCAAGCAGAATTGGCCGAAGTCAAAGCGCAGCTGGCGACCTTCCGCAAACAATTCGAATAAAACAACCCGGCTCGTGGTCAAGTGAATTGCTGTGGGTCTATCCCGAATTTTTTCATGCGAGAGAGTAGGGTAGTGCGAGCGACCCCCATCCGCACGGCAGCACCGTCGGCGCCGCCGACGCGCCCCTTGGTTTCCGTGAGCGCGCGTACTATCTCGTCCCGCTGCTCCTTGTCGCGCTCGCCCGCAGTGCTCTTGTTGTCTTTCATGGCGCTCAAAGTTTGCTTCACGATGCGAGCGATGTCTTCCTGCCCCGGCTGCCCACCTGTGTTCTCAGGCTCGTCGGTGTGATATTTACGGAGTTCGCTAAGAGGAGCCTCTAGCGACTTGCCGCGTGTCAGGATCACTGCGCGTTCGATGAAGTTTTCGAGTTCGCGGATATTGCCTGGCCACTCCCATGCGGTCAGTCCTTTCATGGTCGCAGTAGGAATGGCTTCGATCTTCTTCTGCATCTGCTTTGCAAACTTTTGTACGAAGTAGCTTACCAGCAGCGGAATATCTTCCCGGCGTTCTCTAAGGGGAGGAATGCGGATCGGGAAAACATTAAGCCTGTAGTAAAGGTCGCTGCGAAACTCTCTTTTCGCGATCATTTTCTCCAGATCGCGGTTGGTGGCCGCGACCAGGCGAACATTCACGTTCCGCGTATGGGTGCTGCCCAGCCGCTCGAACTCGCGTTCCTGCAGAGCGCGCAGAAGCTTCGGCTGAATTTCAATGGGAATGTCACCGACTTCGTCGAGAAACAACGTTCCCTGGTCTGCAAGTTCCATACGCCCCACCTTCTGGGCGATCGCGCCAGTAAACGCGCCCTTTTCATGGCCAAAGAGTTCGCTTTCGAGCAAACCGGTTGGAATCGCAGCACAGTTGAGTTTCACGAACGTTCTGCTCTTACGGTGGCTGTGCTCGTGCACAGCGCGAGCGATCAGTTCTTTGCCCGTCCCAGTCTCACCGAGTAGCAAGACCGTAGAGTCTGTTTGTCCGACCGTCTGCACGAGTTGCAGTACCTGACGTAATGCCGCGCTTCGACCAACAATTTGATGGAAGTCCATCTCGTTACGGATTTCCTCTTCCAGGTAGAGCTTTTCTTGTGCGAGTCTTTCTTTGAGCTCAGAAATTTCCTGAAACGCCAGCGCATTTTCAACCGCGATTGCTATCTGGCCTCCGATCCGCATAAGAAAGTCGGCGTCGTTTTGGCTGAAAACATCTTCACGGCGCCAACTGAGGCCCAAGGCTCCGAGCAAACGTCCCCTACTAATCACTGGGATCAGCCACACAGACCTGATGCCCTCCTTCATGAGTAGCTCGTACATCTCGGGAGCGTGATTCTCGGGCTTGATCTCTCTCAAAAAGAGTGGCTGTCGCGCCTCGAAAGCTTTGACGATGAGCCCCGAAGGAGAAAGCAACAACTCACGGTTGACTAAGCCGCTGCTGGCATCCTGGAGGATCTCGAATTTATCAGTGTTCGCTGCCTGTATACCCATATGGACGAAATCACAAGCCATGAGTTCTCGAATGCTTGCGGCCGTCGCTCGCAGAAGGTCATGGATGTCGAGATTGGAGGTGATCCGATTCGTGAACTCGAGAAGGAGGTCGAGCCGTGCGTTCTGACGGTCGGTAGCCGATCGCGCTGGGGTTGTTGTGGACGACGCGGAATCTAGATCCCTAGCCATAAGTGGCGGGAGTACAACTGCTTTCCATTCAGTGAATTGGAAGTTCTTCCAGTTGAATTTGGATGCGCTCACGCCGGGTCGGTTGAGGTTTTTTCAAATGTGAGCGCATGTGCGATGTTGCCGGTTCTACTTCACGCCCCCGTGAGTTTGTGGTGTCGAGCGCGCATCGACAGTTCGACTCTCGACACCTCCTATCCATTGCATTGACTGATTAGACCGGCACTGCGATTTGGAATTTCGCTTGCCATTACCAGAGAGAATGACGACACAGCTTTCAAGGAGAAGAAAATGTCAGAGCATAAAACGTTAATCGCAGTTATCGGCGCAACAGGCAACCAAGGGGGCGGCGTGGTTCGCGGTCTTCAGGCGAGAGCCGACTTCAGGGTCCGGGCTTTGACCCGCGATCCTGCCAAACACCGCGGCATTGCCGACGAAGTAGTGGAAGCGGATCTGAACCGCCCCGAGACGCTCAAGGCGGCCCTCAAGGGCGCCTACGGCGTCTTCGCCGTTACCAACTCCTGGGAACCGGGACAAGTTGATGAGATTGCCCAGGCCACGGCCGCGATCACGGCGGCGCGAGATGCCGGTGTCCAGCATTTCGTATGGTCGACACTCCCCAATGTGGAAGCGATCAGCGGCGGAAAGTACGACGTTCCGCACTTCACAAATAAGGCTTTGGTCGACGAAGTCGTCAGGAGCGCCGGCTTCAGGCACCATACCTTCGTTGTGCCGCCTTTCTTCTACCAGAACCTGCTTAACGGCGTAGCGCCCCAACAGCAAGAAGATGGTTCCATGGCATGGACACTGCCGATCGATCCAGGTGCGCGTGTCGTCCA
>CAZBCQ010000346.1:0-3424 GCA_964490255.1 uncultured Terriglobales bacterium
TCTCGGTCAAGAGCATACCCCACTAGTGTCTAGTGTTCAGTGTCCGGTTTCCAGTATTTCCATGCACTTTGGGGTTACGTTGGTTTTCGGGTGTAAGTTGATAAAAAGAAAACAAATCGTCGCCGCAGATGAACGCCGATCAACGCTGATCAGATAATCTGCGTCGTCTGCGTCAATCTGCGGCCTGACAGAAAAGGGAGAATCTATGGGCCGCCCTGCAAGTCCGGGGGACCCTACTCTTCTTCCTCGGCCTGTTCGCCACGCGCCGCCTTCGCGGCGGTAACGATCTTTTCCTGCTGCGCCTGAGGAACGATGTCGTAGTGGTCCATTTCCATGTTGAAAGTGCCCCGGCCCTGAGTCATGGAGGTCAGTTCCACGCCGTAGGTCAGCATTTCGGCCATGGGCACTTCGGCCTTTACGACCGTCTTTCCGCCCTTGTTGTCCATGCCCTGGATGCGTCCGCGCCGGCTGTTGAGATCGCCCATGATGCTGCCGGCGAACTCGTCCGGTACGGTGATCTCCGCCTTCATGATTGGTTCGAGCAACGTCGGCTTAGCCTGTTCCATCGCTTTCTTAAAGGCAATGCGGCCGGCCGTCTTGAACGACAGTTCGTTCGAGTCGACGTCGTGATACGAACCGTCATACAGGACTACTTTGAAGTCGACTACCGGATATCCGGCTAGATACCCGCGCTGCGCGGCTTCGACGATACCCTTTTCGACGGCAGGAATGAAGTTCTTCGGAATTGCGCCACCAAAGATGTCGTTCACGAACTCGAAGTTTCCGCCGCGCGGCAGCGGTTCCATCTTGATCTTGCAATCGCCATATTGCCCATGACCGCCTGATTGCTTTTTGTGACGCCCCTGCACGTCGGCGCGACCTCGTATCGTTTCACGGTATGGAACCTTCGGCGCCTTCAGCACCACTTCGGTGTGATAGCGCTTCTTCAACTTCGAGACGATCACTTCGATGTGCTGCTGGCCTGTGCCCGCGATCAGGAATTCCTTCGTCTGCTCGTCGCGGAAGAAGCGCAGCATGGGATCTTCTTCCATCAGCTTATGAATGCCATTGCTGAGCTTGTCTTCATCGGCGCGCGTCTTCGGCTCGATGGCGAACGTGATTGCGGGTTCCGGAAGCGAAATCGAGGGATAGGTAATTGGCGCGGCCTTGTCGCCCAGCGTATCGCCGGTCAGCGTCTCGCGCAGCTTGGCAATCGCGCCGATATCGCCGGCGTGTAGTTCGCTCACGGGTACCAGGTTCTTCCCCTGCGGGACCGACAGGTGCGAGAACTTCTCCGAAGTATTGCGGTTGAAGTTCTGCAGCGTGGCGTCATTCTTGGTGACGCCTGAGTAGACCTTGAAATACGAAATACGTCCGGTGAACGGATCGTTCAGGGTTTTGAAGACCAAAACGGAGGAGGCCTCGTTATCCGCAACGTGATGTACCGGCGGCTGGCCGTTGTGGGGCGTGGCCTGGCCCTTTACTTCCGGATGCTCGGTCGCGGCAGGCATGAATTCAGCGATGAACTCGAGGATACGATCCGTGCCGATATTTCCCAGTCCCGACGTATACAGCAGCGGGAAAAGCCGGTGTTGCACGATGGCTTCGCGCAGTCCGGGAAGCAGGTGCTCGTCTGGAATGGTGCCCTTCTCAAAGAATTCTTCCATGAGGGCATCGTTGCCTTCTGCGATGATCTCGACCATCGCCTCATGCGCGCTGCGCGCACCTTCTTCTAACTCTTTAGGAATCGGAATCTCTTTGCCTTTGCCGTTTCCACTCACGTCATACGTGTAGGCCTTCAGCCGCACAACGTCGACCACGCCGTTAAAGCTCTTCTCGCGCCCGATCGGCAGCTGAACGGGTATGACTTCGCGTCCGAAGGACTCGTGCACTGACTTCAGCACCGCATCGGCATCGGCACGGTCGCGATCCATGCGCGAGGCGACCACCATGCGTGGCATCTCAAATTCTTCCGCGTACTGCCAGGTCTTTTCCGTGCAGACTTCCACGCCATGCACGCCGTCCACCACCACGATCACGGACTCCACGGCGGGCATGGCCAGCTTGGCTTCGTGGACAAACATGTTGAAGCCAGGAGTATCGATCAGGTTGATCTTCGTTTTATTGTTCCATTCAGCGAACCCAATGGAGTTGCTGATGGACATGGCGCGGGCAATTTCTTCTTCGTCGTATTCGGTGGGGGCGGTTCCAGTATCAACACGGCCAAGCTGAGGGGTCGCTCCAGCGGTATAGAGCAAAGCGGCCGCCAGCGAGGTCTTGCCCGCGTCCGCGTGCCCCACCAGGGCTACATTCCGGACGTTTGTACCTTCGTAGACTTTCACGGGTCACCTCGACTCCAGGCGAATTTTTAGGTGCGGGAACGCACAGGGAGTGCGCTCGGGCAATGCTTCTCCGACTATTCTTCACCGGCGGGATCAGAACCCTGGCTGGAATGAAGACAGGTTGCGAGCGGCGGAGACAGCCGGACAAACCTTAGGATGCTAGCACAGGGCCGAAATCGTCAACAATGGCAGGGGTCACAAGCAGAGACTCGGGATGGGCACTGGTGGTCGAAGTGGAGTAGCTGGTAGCAAGTAGCTCGGCAATAAAGTCTATAGCTTTTGGTTCAGATTCTGCGGATTCCACACCTGAATGCGCTCGATGATTTCGGTTCGGTTATCGGGAGCCTTTCCATATGACCACGTCTTGCGCTCTGAAAGTGAATACCCGTACCTATGCCAAGGACTACCCGCCTCACCGCCATAGACGTTCACCCAGGGGGTTCCGACCTGATAGGTTAAAACGAAGAGATCGGGGCCAATCACCAACTCCTCAGCTAAATCGAAAGGCCAAACGGCGCCCCCATTGGCCTGGAGGAAATAGAAGAGTATCCGCGGTATCTCGAATGTCGCCAGGTTACAGATTGTCCGCGAGAGGTGTCGGCAGAGTCGCCTAACATCACGTTCTGGGTATATCGAATAATGCCCGGCGAAGTTGTCACAATCGCAAGTGAGGGCGGCAAGGTCTACGTTGTAGTACCTGCCGCGTTGACTGCTCGGAAATCGGAATACGCTGGCGTGGCCGAGCGGAATCAAGGGCACTGCTCCCCATGGGTAGTGTGACAACGATTGCATACATTTATAAGCTACGTCTTCACGCTATTCGAGGTCTGTGATTAGCGGCGAAGCACAGAATGACAACGAGGTCGCGTGGCGCTCGCTAACGCGCCGTACTCCGTTTCGAGTTTGCCCGCAGAAACGCCGTGAATTCCTCGTGACCAACCTCGCCCGATGCCAGGGCGATGACCGCCTGTGCAGCGTGTTCTTCGGTTGCCGTGAAACGATAGCCGTTCAATTCGAGGAAGAGTATGCCGAGAACGAATCCGGTGCGCTTGTTCCCGTCCGCAAACGGATGGTTGCGAACA
>CAZBCQ010000347.1:0-2108 GCA_964490255.1 uncultured Terriglobales bacterium
ACCGACGCGCTTCGCCGTTCAGACGAGTGTTACGAAATTCTCGGCCTACCCAAGGGCGAACTGCCAAACACCGGTCAGGCGCACGCGGGCAAAATCCATCCAAACGACCGCGATCGATTCGCGGAAGCAATGAAATCACTTCGTCCGGAGCAGCCCTCGTACAGGCTCAGTTATCGGCTGTTGCGACAGGATAAGAGCATCGTCTGGCTGGAAGAATCAGGACGGGCCTTCTTTGATGCAAGTGGAAGCATAGAACGCGTCGTAGGTATCACTGCCGATGTTACGGAAGCCTGGGCATCAGAACGCGCGCTGAGAGAACTCGGCGGGCGACTTATCACGTCACAGGAAGAGGAACGGCGCAGGGTCGGCAGAGAACTTCACGACAACATCGGACAGGAATTGGCGCTACTCGCGATACAGGCTCAACGGATTGATAGTGGCGCGTCAGACGCTCAGGGGACAACCAAATCTGATGTGCACGAGTTGCATAAGAGCATCAAGGAAGTCGCCACCAAGGTCAGCACTCTTTCGCATCGCCTGCATTCTTCCGAACTGGAATTTCTGGGCTTAGCCATCGCCACCGATCGATTCTGCCGAGACTTTGCTAAGAACTACAACATCGATATCGATTATTCAATTAAGGACATTCCCCGCGATCTGGATAAAGGCGTTGCTCTGTGTTTTTATCGCGTGATCCAGGAATCCTTACAGAATGTCACAAAGCACAGCAAAGCCAGTTCCGTTAGCTTTCAACTGATCGGTGACGGCAATAAGAAGCTATGGCTGGAAGTGCGCGACGATGGAGTGGGGTTCGATCCGAAAAAGGCGCCCTACATCTCGGGACTTGGGCTCGTCAGTATGCGTGAGCGGATGCACCTGATCGGCGGAACCTTCTCAATTCGTTCGAAACCGGGACAGGGCACCAGGCTAGAAGCCAGCGTTGCTCTGCCACTTGCCAATCAATAGCGGAGTCGCTCTTATGGAAAACCGCCACCGCCCCAGGATACTGATCGCAGACGACCATGTATTAATTGCCGAGGCTTGTAGGAATCTGTTGGAGCCGGAATTCGAAGTGGTTGGCGTCGTATCCGATGGGCACACCCTGCTGAAGATCGCTGCGGAGCTGAGGCCGGATGTGGTCATAGTAGATATCGCCATGCCTCAGTTGAATGGACTCGATGCAGGTGAACAGATCAAACAGAAGAACCACGCCATCAAGCTGGTTTATCTCACCATGAACGTGCGTCCTGATGTTGCCGCCGAAGCGTTCCGTCGTGGCGCATCCGGATACGTCCTCAAGCACTGCACGGCTGACGAATTGATCGTTGCCATAAGGCGGGTCTTGCGAGGCGAGTCGTATCTTTCCCCACTGATCACCAAAGATACGGTTGAGTTCCTGCTACGCACCGGCGCTGCTTACTGCGAGGAGAAGCGTATTTCGGGCAGACAGAGCGAGGTTCTGCAGTTGCTGGCAGAAGGCAAATCAATGAAGGAGATTGCTTATATCCTCCAGCTGAAGCCCGGAACCGTAGCGTTTCATAAATACAGGATCATGGAAGTGCTCGGGCTCAAGTCCAACGCGGAATTGATTGAATACGCCATCAAGCACCATATGGTGGCGGAGTAGCCGCCTGCATCTTTCGCGTCAAAAACAGATAGTTTTGGTAGTATCCCCGACTTTTTTTGCCACCTAGCATAAGCCTCTATCGGCCATTGCCCGCTCATCGTGTTCTTCATACGGCGGAGATCAACGTGGCGCAACCCTTAAGAATCCTATTGGCGGATGATAACCCGAAGATTCTCGCCATGACAAAGCGTGAGCTCCAGAAGGACTTCGTCATTGTGGGAGCGGTGCTGGACGGTGCTTCGGTTCTGAGGGAGGTGCCAAAACTCAAACCGGATCTGATCATTCTTGATATTTCCATGGGCGACCAGAATGGGTTCGAAGTCACCCGACAATTGCAGGCAGACCGGTGTCCTTCCAAGATCATCTTTCTAACGGTTCACGAAGAATTTGAATTCGTGCGAGCTGCCTTTGACGCGGGCGCGTCCGGCTATGTGTTCAAATCTCGTTTGAGCACCGATTTACGTGCAGCCATCGAAGCAAT
>CAZBCQ010000347.1:2208-3415 GCA_964490255.1 uncultured Terriglobales bacterium
CTCGATGCCAGCGCGCCGCTTATCGACCATCTCGCCACTCAGGGCTGGGCGATGGAATATGTTCCGGATAATCAGAGCGCGTTGTCCTTCCTTCATGAGAGGTCTTTCGATCTGACTATCACGGCCGAGACAAGCTCTGCCAAAGCCGACATTCAGTTGCTCCGCAAAATCAGGAGAGTCCGCGGACACATCCGCATGATCATCCTTACCGGCGAAAGTACTCCAGCTGACGTGATTTCCGCCTTACGGGAGCACGCTTTCAGCTATTTCAGCGCACCGTATTCCTTGGAAGCGCTGGCGCAAGTCATTCGCATCGCAACCGAGGGTCCTTGCTGGGACGACGGAATCGAAGTGCTCTCCGCTACACCAGCGTGGGTCCGTCTGCTTGCCCGCTGCGACCTGGGAACCGCTGAGCGGCTTATGCAGTTCTTTCATGAGATGGCGGATTTGCCGGAAGAAGAGAAGAACCAAGTCGCGTACGCCTTCCGCGAGATCTTGTTGAATGCCATCCGTCATGGGGGGAAATTCGATCCCAGCCAGTACGTCGAGATCTCTTATGTTCGCGGGCGTCATATGGTGGAATGCCGAGTCAAGGACCCAGGGCAGGGATTTTCTCTGAACGAGCTCTATCATGCCGCCGTGGCAAATCCGCAGGATGATCCGACGCGACATGTTGCGTTTCGCGAAGCATCAGGGCTACCGCCTGGCGGTTACGGTATCTTGCTCAGCCAGCATCTGGTAGACGAGTTGATCTACAACGAAAAAGGGAACGAAGTTCTACTGGTGAAGTACATCCCAGTTGTAAATACCGGCAAGGCTGCTTGACTGCGGCGAAGCAATCAGAGGCAATCAGACATCGCCATAACTGCGAACCCGCGGAGGTGCAGTGTTACTTAGCGGCGCTTTCGGATGCAGCAGGAATCGGCAGCGCTCGCATCCATGTCTCCACCAGAGCCGGCCAGTGAGTAACCGGCAAGGCTGTCGGCCGGAGTCCATATCCGTGACCGCCCTCCGCAAAGAGGTGCAGTTCGACCGGAACGTTGGCGTTCTTCAATTCCAGGTAATAGACAGTTGAATTCTCGACGTGAACCGGATCATCTTCCGCCTGCACGATAAACGTGGGAGGCGTCTGAGAGGTAACGTGTATTTCCGGATTAGAGGCAAAGTTCTGTTCCGACAGCGCCAGGTATCCGGGATAGACGATTAC
>CAZBCQ010000348.1:0-3402 GCA_964490255.1 uncultured Terriglobales bacterium
TGTGCTATAGTCCGGTGCATCGAGGCGAGTATCTGAATGAAAACCGTATACGAAGCACTCCGCGACCTTCTACGCACCAAAGAGCTTGAGATTAAGCGCCTGGAGAAAGAGATCGAGGCGCTCCGCATAGTTCTGCCCATCGTGGCCGACTCGAAAGAACAGGTCGACGCCGAAGAATTCCGCCCGAAACAGCCGTTCGTCGTTGAGGGAGCCTCTACGCCGAAGGCGCCCGGCTACGTGAGTCCGGAACTGGAGGCGGTGTTAGCGAAAACTCCAACACCGAACCAACCGGCCGCTAATGCCGCCGGCGACGGCGCAAAACACCGCACCAGCTGGCCGTAAATAGATTCTGAAAGCTTGTGTTTCGAGTCGGGCTGGCCGCTAGCGCTGGCCCGATTTACGTTTACACTTGTTCGTCCCCGCCTGTTGAGTTTTGATCCAGCTTGTCTTCCACACAGTCACCTTTTCACGACGCTTAGCGTGATGCTCGAGGGATATTGCGCCGAATGGTGCACTTCGTTACGGGCGATGACGCCGTGGGATTCGTTGTAGTTTTCGCCTCCGGTGTTGAGGTTGCGGTCGAACTGGGGGAAATTGCTGCTGCTGATTTCGATGCGCAACTGGTGTCCGGGCGCGAAGTATATGCTGGTTTGCATGGGCTGGAACATCACCTTATAGACCTTGCCTTTGTCCATCCACACGGGCGGTTTGGTATAGCCTTCGCGATAGCGGAGACGCTGAATATTTTCTTCGATGTTGTAGGCCGTGCCGTCAGGGAGCACTTCGATGAGCTTCACGGTAAAGTCCGTGTCTTTGGCGTCGCTCGACACATAAAGCGTAACGTCGATGGGGCCGCTGACCTCGATGCCTTCCTTGAGCGGACCTGTGCTGTAAACGAGGACATCGTCGCGCGCTTCGAGACTGCGCTGATCGAGCGCGCCGGCCTTGTACTCCGCGCCCAGACAGCAGAAGCCTCCACCGTGGGTGGGAACCGGGTTCATAGGATCGTAGACAAATCGGTCAGGGCTATCTTTGGCCTCCGGCGCGGCGAGCAGAGATCCATCTCCGTAGAGGGAATTAGCGTGTCCTGCGCTGGCCAGGTAATAGGTCACAGGCTTTGCGCCCTCGGGCGGCCAGGTGTCAGACGACTGCCACTTGTTGCTGCCCATGGTGTAATAGCGAACCTTTGGAGTCTTGGCGAGAATGCCGTTGTTCTCACCCTTGAGGAAGTGGTCAAACCATCCGTAGGTGAGTGCGTCATAATCGAAGCGGGCATCGCCCATATCCCGCTCGCCGACGAGGGTGTGCTCGGCAGCGCGTTTGTAACTGCAATGGGCGACGGGCGCAATGACGGCATACTGCTCGGCGGCGACCGCAGGGCTGGCCGTGCTGCGGACGAAATTGTATGCGGCAAGGTTCGGCCCGATGCTCACGTCATACCAGGTCATGAGCCAAAGTCCGGGAATGTCAATGCGCATGCTGTCGTTCCAGAGCCCGCCCTGGTACCAGGAGGGATCGTTGGGTGTGCGCGTGATCATCCCCGGCTTGCCGGAGGGCGTGGTGTCGGCAAAGATGCCGTGCGGGGCGCCAATAGCCTCGTAAATATCTTCTTCCGGCAAATGCTGAAGCGCCTTCGACCAATCAATCTTGGGCGGGTGCGCGGAAAGATCGTAAGACTTGGCAGCAGTTACCAACTGCTCCCGGGTCATGCCCGCGGGAAACATAGGACGTCCGTCTTTGACGAGAAGGCCGTAGTCGTAGAGCCACGACCCGAAAAGCATCTGCACGGCTCCGCCGCGGAACCAGTTGCCCTGCTCGTAGTAAGGGCCGACGCGGCCGACGCCGGCGCCGAAGCTCTCTGGGATGAACGTCGTGAGCGCCTTGTTACCGCGCGAGGCCACGGCCAACTGCCACTCTGCCGTTGAGGAGCAGCCGATTAGGCCGACTTTGTCCAAAGACCAGGGCAGACCGCCCATCCAGTCGAGCGCATCGTCGGAATCGGTGAGCGGCACGCCGAGAATGTCATAGTCGCCTTCGGAGAAGTAGCGGCCGCGTTCGTTCATCTCGATATACGCATAGCCGTGCTTGACCGCTTCAAGTGGGGCGGACATGTCGCGAGGCGCGCCCAACTCCACGTCCCAGTAATTAAAGTTGTATGGAGTGCGGACAAAAATGATGGGATATTTCTTTGACTCGTCCTTGGGGCGGTAGATATCTGCCTGCATGCGTTTGCCGTCGCGCATGGGCACCATGACCTTGCGTTCGATGATGGCGATGGATTCGAGTTCGCTTTCGGTTGCGTTGCGCCGGGCGATCGCGGCGGCGTCCTGTTGCCGGGCTTGAGCAAGTGCGGACGGGACGACGCCCGCGGAGATTATGTGACATAAAACCGCCAAAGACGCCAACTTGGCAACTCGGTTCATTCCGACCTCTTCATTTACGGGCGGTGGAGGAAACTAGGAATCCCACGGCAGACACTATAACTCAGACCGCTCGCCCTGCCGGTCTTCGACTGTGGCGCTAACGGGCGCTCGCAGAGGTGCTAGCTGCGGTTCTGGTTGGAATGGTCGGTGCCAGAAGTTAATGCCGAGTGAGGTGTTAAGTTCCGAGTGGCCCGTCAGACGACAAAAAAGGCACTTGGATCCGACCCGCAAGCGTTAGCGGCATGGGAGGACATTATTCCGCTGGCACGCGACGAGTGGATCTGTTGGATTGAATCAGCTAAAAAAGCAGAAAGCAGAAGCCGCCGGATCGCGTGGGGCTGTTCAAGCCTTAAGGATGAAAACGACCCCATGTTGTTGGCCCCGGTGCACCCATCGCTAATCCCAAGATATTAAATCGGAGTTGCGACAACTTCTGGTTTGCGAGTGATTCTGGAGCGATGCAGTACGAATAGCAAGGTATCGTCGTGTTCACGTCAGCCTCGTCGCGCTGCCTCGATCGTGGCGATGTCGATCTTCTTCATCGTCATCATCGCCTCGAACGCACGCTTTGCCTCACCGTCGCCAGCCGCTAGCGCATCGGTTAGCACACGCGGGGTGATCTGCCAGGAGAGACCCCAGCGGTCCTTGCACCAACCGCACGCGCTTTCCGTGCCGCCATTACCGATGATCGCGTTCCAGTAACGATCCGTTTCTTCCTGATTCTCCGTCGCGATCTGGAAGGAAAAGGCCTCGGTGTGCTTAAACGTTGGGCGGCCGTTGAGACCGAGACAGGGAATGCCAACGACGGTGAACTCCACCGTCAGCACATCGCCTTTCTTGCCGCCCGGATAGTCACCGGGCGCATTGTGAACAGCGGTTACTTTACCGTCCGGGAAGGTGGCGGCGTAGAAACGCGCCGCCTCAAGCGCGTCCTTGTCGAACCAGAGACAAATCGTATTCTTTGGCTTCATGTTTCTCT
>CAZBCQ010000349.1:0-1761 GCA_964490255.1 uncultured Terriglobales bacterium
TTCGGCGCTCTTCATACAATTGGCGAAATTGGTTCTCATCCTGGAACAAAGGTCGCTGTCCTGATTGCGGCCGGCACCGGTCCATGAGTTCCTCTACAGGAGCGTCGAGGAAGATCACCGGTAACTCTGTCTCGCGGATCAGATCAACATTCGCGGGCTGAGCGAAGGCTCCCCCTCCTAGCGCGATTACCGTGGGCTGCGTCCCGAGCTCGCCGATCAACCGCTGCAGAGCAAGAGTCTCTTTCGCCCGGAAAGCAGCCTCTCCATCGCCCCGAAAGATCTCGGGGACGCTGCGCCCCTCGGCGGCCACGATCCGGTCATCCAGATCGATGAAACGCCAGTCGAGGTCGTGCGCCAGTCGCTGTCCGACAGAGGTCTTTCCGGCGCCCATGAAGCCTACGAGAAAGCACGCTTGAGGCTTACGTTGTGATGAGTTCGGCAATTTCTGTTCGAGTCTAGCAGAGCGGTAACCTGTGCCGCAGTTCCTCGGCCCGCGTGGTGCCCCAGGTTCGTGGCCTGCTTTTGGCCGCTAACCTGGGTTCCACAGAAATCTAGTTCTGTACCGCGCCCGAAACCTGGTTCAACCACGCCGGACGATTCGTCTTCATGAAGATCAGGCGGAGTGCGTCCACAATGGCAATCACGGCGCAAATCGCTGCGGTGATTCCGATTGAAATCGAGACCCAGGTGTTAATACCGGCGTTGACCTCAACGGCTTTTCCCGCCGGAATGCTGGCCCCGGAAAGAATGATCAGGGTGCCCGCTTTCGCCATGAGCGTGAAAACCAGCGTCGAAACCAGATCTTGCACTACCCGAATCGCCAACCGACTGCGCGTCCAGAATGGACGAAACAGGTTGACCGCCGACATTCCGACGCCGAAGAGAGCCATTACGGTGAGGATCCAAACGAACTGACGCCCTGCCGGCGTGAATGCAATGCGGAAATTGTCATGATCGAGCAGGAACCCCGACGTCGCCAGTTCCACCAGCCACATCACTGCGATAATCCCGATCACGACCTCGAACACCGAGGACGCACGCGGAATCCTCCGCGTGTCTTTTGCTTTGGGCAGCTTCAGCGGATCCCATTTCTCCAGCCAGCATGATTTCTGTTGAGTCTGCTCGAGAACCGCGAAGACCAGCGTCACAACGCCGAAAGTGACGAACACGCCGAACCACAGTTCGGACCACGTGTGCGCCATCATTTGGCCGGAGCCTTCCGTCCGATATTTTGGATCGAAGAGGAAGAAACCAGTCAGTACCAGGAAGCGTGGCACCGCGAAACAGATCGCCGCGATCTTCAGCACCAGGATGTAGATCGGGAACAGCACGGGTCCGATCAGCGAATGCTGTGGCAAGTAGCGGTTGGCGACCAGGACTGGACGCCCGCGCTGGCGGAGCAGATCGGCTACTTCGTTTTCGCTGAGTTTGCGCCCGACTCGGCTTTCGCGCTCTTCGATCTGAGAGCGCAGGTCTTCCGAGAGCTCAGCGACGATGTCGTCCTGCTGACCGCGAGGCAGCCAGAATTTAACTGCGTGCAGGTACCGGTCCAGTAGTTCCATAGTGCTGCTCCTTAACAATCTTATTGAGTGCGGAATCGATGTTTTCCCATTCGACGAGTAGTTGCAGCAGGATGAGTTCGCCGTCGCGCGAGAGCCGATAGAAGCGCTTGTTGCGCTTGTCCTCTTCGCGCCATTGACTCGTCAGCAGTCCCTGGCTTTCGAGCCGCCGCAGCAGGGGATAGAGCGTCCCCTCGTCGAT
>CAZBCQ010000349.1:1861-3395 GCA_964490255.1 uncultured Terriglobales bacterium
CGATAGAATTCGTCGCTCTCCGCCTGTTGCAGCGTGACGAACTCGAACCCTCGCGAACGGTACAGTTCGAGCAGTCGTGGCAGCATGCGCGCATCGAACGCGCCCACATGCATCAGCAACACATAAGGGATGTCGCGACCGAACAGCGTTTGCGAGAGCTCGCGATAGCGGCGAATGCTCTCGTCTGCTGCGGACAGATAACTGGTCTCCAGCAGTTCGATTGACTTCGTGTCGCCCTTGGAAACGCAGCGCGCATAAGGATCGTTCCACGAATAATCGCCGAAGCCCATCGTCACGCCGGCGACCTTGTATCCATGCTGCAACAGGAACACGCGCATCCCCGCTCTCTTCTCCGGCGTGTCGCCTTCCGCCAGATACGGGAAGCGGAACCAGTGCCAGTCAGCGCCGTTCATAAGCCCGCTCACCAGGGCTTCGTTGTGCGTCGTGTTCGCTTCGAAGTCCTCCAGCGAGTTCTGATTCAGGTTGATGTGCGACCAAGTGTGATTGCCCAGCGGATTCCCCGCCGCCCGCCACGCTTCAAGTGCGGCAACGTCTCCGGGATGTTGCTCAACCGCAAACCCATTGACGAAGCCATACACTGGCGGCATATGCGCGTCGTGAAGCGCGGCGATGATCTTCGCGATTATCTCGACGCGCGTCTCGCCCGGTGGAAGTGGACCATGCGCGGGAAGGTCGTCCCACGTGAACGCGATCTGCGGCCGCTTCGCAGCCGACAACGAATCGCTGAACAGCGTCAGCGGAATCGCATTGGCCATGGCGGCGTATCCAGCAGCTGAAGGATGAAGGTGGTCGCCTGAATCAAACGCCTGCGCCAGCCGATCCACATGCTTGGGATCTCGCGTGATCTTGTCGAAGTCAATGACGGCGTCGAAATGATCGGGCGTGCGAATCCACTCATTTATCGCTTGGCGATCGGCCTCGGTCGCCGGTCCCGGATGATAGTACTGCGAGCCGACGAACGGCATAATCGTCGCGCCAATCACCTGGATCCCATGCGCATGCGCGCGCACAATCATCTGCTCGTAGGCGGCGAGAATGTGTCGAACCAGCGCGTCGTGTTCGGCTCGCGAATGATCGCCGTCCCGCGTAAACATGCCAAGATCATTCACGCCCTCGAGCACAATCACGGAGCGAACACCAGCCGGCGCGAGCACATCATGATCGAAACGCGCCAGCGCATTCGGACCCAGGCTATCGAGCAGCAGCCGGTTTCCGCCGATACCAGCATTCAGAACAGCAAGTTGTGCAGTTGCCGGATTCGCTTGCAGTCGCCTGGCTAAAACGTCGGGCCAGCGATTGTTTCCGTCGGTCCTTGCGCCATGTCCGTCGGTGATGGAATCGCCAAAGGCGACAAGCGCCGCAGAGCGCGGCGGAGCAGCGACTTCAACGCCCGCTATGAAATACCAGTGCTCAAACTTCTTCGCCGCAGGAAGCTCGAGAGCAGAGACTTGATTTCCGTGCACAACATAAGAAGTAGCGCGCGATCCCGGATGTCCTGTCTGCTGTTTTGGCG
>CAZBCQ010000350.1:0-3392 GCA_964490255.1 uncultured Terriglobales bacterium
TGTGGGCCGAAGAGCCTGGTTCAAGTGCTCGGCGCTCCCTCGCCTGCAAGGGTAGTAGGGTTGCAAGCGGCCGGCGAATAACGGCTGGCGAATAGAGGCGAAGGCAACGACAAGCCATGCGTACCGTCCTGGTATCGGCACACTGGATGAAAAGTTTCTATTCGTGAGGGTGGTGGGCGCTATAGGATTCGAACCTATGACTTCCGCCGTGTGAATTTTGAACTGTATCGTCCACACCCATTTGCTTTGCTGGATTCCACCCCTTCAAAACGCGTCTGGATGCCCTCAATATGGGTGACACCTCCTTTATCATCTCGGAGACTTTATCGCCATAAATGGCTGGCGGTGTGATACTTAAAGATGTGGAAGCTGCTGATCTGCTTTTCTGAGCTAAAGCACTCACGATATCACTTATAAAATGGGCCTATGCATCTGAGCTGGAACGAAATTCGCGCCCGCGCCGCGCGCTTCGCCGAAGAGTGGAAGAATGCGCAATACGAGAAGGGCGAGACTCAGACTTTCTATAACGAGTTCTTCGAAGTCTTCGGCATCACCCGCCGCAAGGTCGCGTCCTTTGAGGAGCCGGTCCGGCTGCTCGGGAACAGACGCGGCTTCATTGACCTATTCTGGAAGGGCATCCTCCTGGTAGAGCAAAAAAGCGGCGGCCGCGACCTCGTCCGCGCCAAACAGCAAGCACTCGAATACTTCCCCGGACTGAAGGACTCGGAACTCCCTCGCTACCTGCTTGTCAGCGACTTTCATCACTTCGAGTTATACGATCTCGACGAAGGAACGGAGCTGAAGTTCACCCTTGCCCAGTTTCCCAAGCGCATCGAGGCTTTTGGCTTCATTCTCGGAGTTCAGAAGCGCACCTTCCGCGACCAAGACCCTGTAAATATTGAGGCTTCTGAACTCATGGGCAAGCTGCACGATGCCCTGAAGGAGACCCGCTACACCGGACATGATCTGGAGCGGTTCCTCGTCCGGCTAGTCTTTTGCCTCTTCGCTGACGATACCGGTATCTTTGAACCTCGCGACATCTTCAGAGATTTGATCGTCGAACGCACTTCTGACGACGGAAGCGATATCGGATCTCAATTGAGCGCTCTTTTCGAAGTGCTGAACACCCCCATCTCAGAACGTCAGAGGAATTTAGACGAAGACCTCGCGCGCTTTCCCTATGTGAATGGCGACCTGTTCTCCGAACGCCTCCGCATTCCCCACTTTGACACTCGCATGCGCAACCTGCTAATCGTCGCCTGCGAATTCAATTGGGATGCCATCTCACCGGCGATCTTCGGTTCTCTCTTCCAGTCTGTAATGAAGCCACAGGAGCGCAGATCTCAAGGCGCGCACTACACAACCGAGAGGAACATTCTCAAGGTTATCCAACCGCTGTTTCTCGATGACCTGGAGAATGAGTTCGCACAACTCCGCCAACGTCGCGACAGCGGCAGGCGCGCAGCGCTCACAAGGTTCCATAACAAACTGGCCTCCCTACGATTCCTAGATCCAGCCTGTGGATGTGGCAACTTTCTTATCATCGCGTATCGCCAACTTCGTGATCTTGAGTTGCGCCTGCTCAAAGAAATCTTTGCCGAACAGCTCAAAACAGGTCAGCGACAGATTGACGTTTCCGCGCTCTCAAAGATCAATGTCGATCAATTTTATGGCATAGAACTCGGCGAGTTCCCTGCACTCATCGCAGAGGTCGCGCTATGGATGATGGACCATATCATGAATAACCGGCTCTCGCTGGAGTTCGGCGAGAGTTATGCCCGCATCCCGCTGCGCACCTCGCCACACATTCACAATGCGGACGCGCTTGAGATCGACTGGCGCACCGTCCTCGACCCGCAACAGTGTTCTTATGTATTTGGAAATCCGCCGTTTGGCGGCTCGAAGTACCAGGCGGAGAGGCAACGAGAGCAGGTGCGCCTGGTCGCCCGTCTCGGCGGCAGCGGTGGCACTCTCGACTATGTCGCCGCCTGGTTCATCAAGGCAGGCGAATACCTGCAAAACTCTCAAGCAAGTATCGGGTTTGTTGCGACCAACTCGATAACGCAAGGCGAGCAGGTGGCGCAGCTATGGCCTCTGCTCTTTGGGCGCCATAGCCTTGAAATCGCATTCGCCCATCGCACCTTCGCTTGGGGAAGCGATGCTCGCGGCATGGCCCACGTGCACGTTGTCATCATCGGCTTGTCTCGCCGCGACCAAGCACCAGGCACGAAGCGCCTCTTCAGCTATGAAGACATTAATGGTGATCCTACCGAGAGCATCCATGCTGCGTTATCGCCCTATCTTTTCGATGCTTCAGCCTTGATCAACCGCCATACGGTCGTTGAAGAAGTCAGCAGACCGCTCTGTGATGTTCCGCAGCTTGTAATTGGTTCGAAGCCCATTGACGAAGGCAACTTCATCTTCGACGAGGCGCAGCGCAGTCAATTTTTACAGGAAGAACCCAGTGCACGCCCCTTTATGCGTCCGTTTATCGGGGCGACTGAATTTCTCTACAACGAGAAACGGTGGATTCTTGCGTTGGGTGATGTTCCCCCGAACATTATCCGTAGCATGCCGAAAGTAAGAGAGCGCATAGCCGCCGTCCGTGAATTCCGTCTTCGGAGCAAGAGCAAAGGAACTCAGCAGCTTGCGAGCACTCCGATGAGATTTCATGTAACCGTCATTCCAGAACGGCCCTTTCTCGTTGTACCTGAAGTCAGTTCAGAGGCTCGCGAGTACGTTCCGATCGCATGGCTTGAGCCACCTGACATCCCCAGTAATCTCGTGCGCGTCTTGCAAGATGCTACGCACTGGCACTTCGGGATTCTGACTTCGCGCATGCACATGGCATGGCTGCGCTACATCGGTGGCCGATTGGAAAGCCGTTACCGTTATTCGGTCGGCATCGTCTATAACACCTTTCCCTGGCCGCAAGCCGATGACCGCCAGCGCGGCAATATCGAATCGCTCGCTCGCGCTATCTTGGAGGCTCGTGCACGCTATGGCCAAGCCAGTCTCGCGGACCTTTACGATTGTGATGCAATGCCAGCCGACCTGCTTCGCGCCCACCGCGCCCTCGATACGGCCGTTGATAAGCTCTACCGTACGGCCTCTTTCTCCGGGGACCGCGACCGCGTCGAACACCTCTTTGGCCGCTACGAACAGCTCGTCATCCCGCCTATTACGCCAGAGTTCATTAAGCCGGCGAGAAGGACGCGGCGAGCACGTCAACCCAGAGCACATCAGAAATAGAGGTTCGCAGAAGGACGGAGAATCGCGGCTAGGCCACTCGCAGAGGTCCACAAACCTCGAAATTTGCGGCAGATTTAGCAGGTTAGGTGGTGGGCGCTATAGGATTCGAACCTATGACTTCCACCGTGTGAAGGTGGCAC
>CAZBCQ010000351.1:0-3378 GCA_964490255.1 uncultured Terriglobales bacterium
GAGTTGCGTTTGGAACCGCGGGCACCGTTAAGAAGAGGATGCGCATCGTGTTCGTCTAGCCAGCGGTCGAGGTCGAAGTAGTAATACTGCTTTGTCCACATCATTCCCGCGATTGCCTGGCGAAAGATCCGACACCGCTCGTCTTTTTTCAGCGCAGGTGCTGTGACTCGATCAAAGAACTCATCTGCTTCGGCGATGCGCTTTTGAAATACATGGTCGAAGGAGGCTGGATCTATTCGAACTTTGGGGGTTTTCGAGTTCGCACCGCCAAGTCTGAGGCGAAGTACCTGCGATCCGCCGGAGGGCACCTGGAGTTGATAATGAGCGGCAGCCTTGGTACCCGTCATTGCGGGATTTATGGCGTCTTTCTTTTTGTTGATTACGTATTCGTGAAAGGCATCTTTTACATATGGCGATAAGTTTGTCTTTCCCCACAGACGTTCACTGTTCGTCTCGTTCTCTGTGAACAGCAATTCAGGGTTGCTGTCGCACACAAACGTGTAGTCCCCAACTACCTCGTGCGATGCGACGATCGCCCCCGGACCAAGTTGGCGCAGGATGGGCTTGCGTTTGTCCTCTCCTGTGGCCCACGTGTTCCGGAACCACAACGTCGGGAGAAGGTGAAGCCGTGCTTCTTCTGGGCCGCGATTGTGCACGGTGATACGGATCAGCACATCCTCTGGCGCACCTTTTGCATATTCCACAAATACATCAAAGTATCGGTCGTCGTCGAAGATCTCAGTATCAAGAAGTTCGTATTCAAATTCATGCCGAGACCGATGGCGGTTCGTTTCGACGAGGTCAGAATACGGGAACTCACGTTGGGCATACTTATAGAGGTACTTCATGTAAGAGTGTGTAGGGGTGCTGTCGAGGTAGAAGTAATATTCTTTTACGTCCTCTCCGTGGTTGCCTTGGTTATTGGTGAGTCCGAATAGGCGCTCCTTCAAAATAGGATCGCGCTCGTTCCAAAGAGCGAGTGCAAAACAGAGTCGTTGCTGGTTGTCAGAGATGCCGCCTAGCCCATCTTCGCCCCATCGGTAGGCGCGAGACCGTGCTTGGTCATGTGAGAAGTAGCTCCATGCGTTGCCATCGTTGCTATAGTCCTCGCGAACAGTGCCCCATTGACGTTCGCTAAGATAAGGCCCCCACTTCTTCCAAGGCACATTGGCGTCGCCCGACTGATTAAGACGAGTCTGTTCTGCGTCGGCTGAAGATGGCTGATTGCGCTTCATGGCTCGTTCCCTCCGCCACTTTACGCAGCAACTTCGCTGGGTTCAGTGTCAGTGCGTTGGCTTAGCGGTGCTATGGCGCGACTCAGATTTACGGCCGAGTTGACCAGCCCGATATGTGAGAATGCTTGCGGAAAGTTTCCTAGCTGCCGACGTGAATGTGGCTCATATTCCTCGGCTAGAAGTCCCAAGTCGTTGCGTACGCTTAACAGGCGATCAAAGAGCTGCTGGGCGTCGTCTCGCCGATCCATCATAATCAGGCAATCTACGAGCCAGAAGCTGCACAGGAGAAATGTGGCTTCGTCTCCCGCAATCCCGTCGTCAGTCTTCTTCAAGTCATATCGCAGCACGAATCCATCGATGACCAACTTTCGTTCGATGGCGTTTACCGTCGCCACTACGCGTGGGTCCGACGCGGGCAGGAAGCCGACAAGAGGGATGAGTAACAGACTCGCATCCAGGGCAGTTGATCCATAACTCTGTACGAATGTGCCGACCGCGGGATTGAATCCGTTTTGGCACACATTCTCGTGAATCTTGTCGCGCAACGTGCGCCAATGATCGAGAGGGCCAGCAAGCTTAAAACGCTCGAAGTCCTTGATTGCGCGATCCACAGCCACCCACGCCATCACTTTGGAGTGCGTGAACTGCTGTCGTCCTCCACGAACCTCCCAGATACCCTCGTCGGGCTCCATCCAAATCTTCTCCAGGTAGAATATCCAGTCTCGCTCGATCGCAGCACTCTGTTCCGGCACACTGGTTACGCTCTTCCTGGCCTGATGCATCGCATCGGCAACTTCGCCATAGACATCCAGTTGGAGCTGAGTGGCGGCGCCGTTGCCGACACGTACTGGCTTGGAGTTCTCGTAACCAGAGAGCCACGACACCTCCCACTCCAACAGGCGCCGTTCGCCCGCAATGCCATACATGATTTGATCTTGCGAAGCCTTCCCTGCAACGGCTCTCAGCAGCCAGTCACGCCATGCTGCAGCTTCACTGTGAAATCCCGCGTTCATGAAGGCCAAGAGCGTAAAGGTCGCGTCGCGCAACCAGCAATAGCGGTAATCCCAGTTCCGTTCGCCGCCGATTTCCTCTGGCAGCGAGGTTGTGGGCGCGGCCACGATTCCGCCAGTCGGCGCATACGTGAGTGCTTTGAGAACAATCAACGAGCGCTCGACGGCATCGGCAGCTATCCCTTGATACGTACAGTTGCCGACCCAGTCGAGCCAAAAGCGTTCGGTTTGCGCCAGGGCAGCGCCAGCACTGATGGGCAGCGGTGCAGAGTAGTGAGACGGACAGTGCATGATGACGAAGGGCACCGACTGTCCACGATCAATTGTGAAATCAGCTCTTACTGTTCCGTCAGAGTGAGTTAGCGCGGTGCCTCCGCTGACGACAATGAGGTGCGGGCCGACGATGGCATGCAGGAGGCCGTCTCCCACGGAACTGACCCAGGGGACGGAGAGCCCATAGTCGAACCGGATGGTGAGTTCCATGGCCATGCGGACCTGCCCGCTTTCTCCACGCACGATGCGAACCAGATCTGAGTGACCACTCCGAGGAGGCATGAAGTCAATCACGGTAACAACACCCTCCGCAGTCTCGAATCGAGTCTCGAGGATGAGCGTATGATCCCGATACTTTCGCGTCGTCTTCTTCACAGCGGAAGTTGGCGTGAGCAGCCACCTACCATTCTCCGGCGTTCCCAAAAGTGCCGCAAAACAGGCATCGGAATCAAAACGCGGCCAACACAACCAATCGATAGATCCGTTGCGGCCTACAAGTGCGACTGACTCGCAATCGCCTATGATCCCGTAGTCCTCAATGGGAGCGCTCATACTTCCTCCACCACATCACCCAGTAAGACGAGTTGTTTGTATTCGATGCACGCTGGCAGCACGTGATGGCGGCGCCCCATCCAACAGCAGGAACTAACTCCGAAGCAAAATCGGCTGCTGCTCCGCGTTCACATAAAGGTTGTTTCCCATTTTCAAAGCGCTCTGAATTCAGTTGTCCCAAGTTCCAGCTCAAGAAAACTACCTAGACATCGGCCGCCGTCACAATGAGTATGCGGAAGATCTTTGTCTCTGACTACGACGGCACAATCACCGACAAAGATTTTTACTTCTTGATTGCCGAGCACTAT